>NZ_JBIUCG010000021.1:0-163899 GCF_044548645.1 Nocardia sp. NPDC051929
CCGCAGTTGTTTTCGGGGCCCCCGACCCCGGCGCTGTTGCGGGCGGGGCCGGGCGGGGGTTGGGGGCGCCCCCCGCCCCCCCCCCCCGGCCCCCGGGGGGGGCCCCCAACCCCCCCCCCACACGCGGGCCGCGAACACCAGCGCCGGAGGCGCTGCAAAATTACGGCAGCGGCGGGACCGCGTGTTCGTCGCCGATGAAATCGACAGAGGAGTATTCGCGCAGCTTGGTCAGGCGGTGGTAGGCGTCGATCATGCGTACCGTGCCGGACTTCGAGCGCATCACGATCGACTGGGTGGACGCGCCGCCGCCGTAGTAGCGCACGCCGCGCAGCAGGTCGCCGTCGGTCACGCCGGTGGCGCAGAAGAACACGTTGTCACCGGAGACGAGGTCCTCGGTGGTCAGTACGCGGTCGAGGTCGTGGCCCGCGTCGATGGCCTTCTGCCGTTCCTCGTCGTCCTTGGGCGCGAGCATGCCTTGCAGCTCGCCGCCCATACAGCGCATCGCGGCGGCGGCGATGATGCCCTCCGGGGTGCCGCCGATGCCGACCAGGATGTCGGTGCCGGAGTCGGGGCGGGCGGCGGCGATCGCGCCCGCGACGTCGCCGTCGGAGATCAGGCGGATGCGGGCGCCCGCGTCACGCACCTGCTGGATGAGCTCGGCGTGCCGGGGGCGATCCAGGATGCAGACGGTCAGGTCGGACTTCGCGGAATTCTTGGCCTTGGCGACCCGGCTGATGTTCTCCGCGATCGGGGCCGAGATATCGATCACGTGGGCAGCGTCGGGGCCTACGGCGATCTTGTGCATGTAGAACACCGCGGACGGGTCGAACATGGCGCCGCGTTCGGCGACCGCGAGCACCGAGATCGCGCCGGGCACGCCCTTGGACATCAGCGTGGTGCCGTCGATCGGGTCGACCGCGAAGTCCACTTCCGGGCCGGTGCCGTCGCCGACGGCCTCGCCGTTGTACAGCATGGGCGCCTCGTCCTTCTCGCCCTCGCCGATGACGACGATGCCGCGCATGGACACCGAGCTGACCAGCTGCCGCATGGCGTCGACGGCCGCGCCGTCGCCCCCCTCCTTGTCGCCGCGTCCGACCCACCGGCCCGCGGCCATCGCCCCTGCCTCGGTCACGCGGACCAGCTCGAGTGCGAGGTTGCGGTCGGGCGCCTCGCGGCGGCTAGGTGTGGGGGAAGTTGCCGTCATTGCGGGGCCTCCTGTGCGTCGGTACGTACCGGTCAATTGTCTCATTCGATGTGGCACGGCCGTACACCCCTGCTCGTGGTGCCGGGGTGCGGGGGGCGGCGTCGCCGCGCGAGTGGATACTGGGAGCGTGTCGTACCAAAAGCCGCGCATCTTGAACGACTACCGGGATCTGTTCTGGTCGTTGATCCCGTTGGTCCTGATCGCGCTGGTGTTCGCCGGGCTGGCCAGCCAATGCAGTTTCGCCGCGAACGGTCCGACGCAGGGTCAGATCCCGCATTTCGACGCGCGCGCCGCGCTCACCGCCGACGCTCGTTCCCTGCCGTTCCCCATCCGCAACCCGGCCCTGCCCGCGGACTGGACGCCGAACTCCGGCAGTCGCGAGTCCATCGGCGGCAACGGGGGCGGGCCGGTCAGCACGGTCGGCTACATCACGCCGCAGGGCACCTACATGCGATTCAGTCAGAGCAACGCGACCGAGGAGGCGCTGGCCAGGTTCGTGCTCGGGTCGCGCTACGCCAGTGGCACCGAGCAGGTCGGCGCGCAGAAATGGATCGTCTACGCCGAGCAGGGCTCGGAGACCGCGTGGATCGCCGACCTCGGCCAGTCCCGCGTGCTGATCACCGGCGCGGGCAACCAGGCGGCGTTCAGCACGCTCGCCCAGGCGATTACCGCGGCGCAACCGCTGAAGCCCTGAAATCCGCTTGTCTTCGGCGGCGCGCGTTCGTTAATTTTGCCGCGGCACGAGACACGTGCCGAACCGGTTTTCGGAGGTCGATGAATATGGCTGTCCTCAGCCGTCTTTCGCATGCCTTTCGCCGGTTCGCGCGCCACTGATTTTCCGCGGACGCGGACCGGTCTCTCTTCGACGACCAGGAGTGTCACGTGTCTGTTTCCCTTTCCCCCGACCTGCGCACCGAACGGCTGATCCTGCGGTCGTGGACCGCCGCTGCGGCGGCCGCCGTGCTCGATGGCCGCCGTCACGCCGAGTGGGCGGCGGATTTCCCTGCCGACGGCGATCGCGTCATCGCGGGCCTGCTCGCGGCGCACCCGGACTGGCTCGGGCCGTTCGGGCACAGGCTCGTCGTCGAGCGCTCGACCGGGCTCGTCGTCGGATCGATCGGGCTGTTCTGGCCGCCCGCCGACGGTGCCCTGGAGCTCGGGTACGGCATCGTCGCCTCGCGGCGCGGTCGCGGGTACGCCACCGAGGCCACCGTCGCCCTCACGGCGCACGCGCTCACCGCACCCGGCGTTCGTGCGGTGCACGCCGAGGTGGAGCTGTCGAATCCGCCGTCGGCGCGGGTGCTGGAAAAGGCCGGATTCGAGCGGGTGAGCAGCGCGGACGGCGTCGCCCGGTTCCGCGCCGTGGCCGCACCGCGCTGACGAGGCCGGGGGCCGTCGTCAGCGGTGACTCACCACGTTGACGATGGTCCCGCTCGGATCGCGGACGAAGAAGCGGCGCACGCCCCACGGCTCGTCGCGCAGGGAGTAGACGACCTCGGCGCCCGCGGCGGTCACCGCCGCGTGCACGGCGTCGACGTCGTCCACCTCCACGCTCATGTCCGGCTGGAGCTGTTCGGCGTTCGGGCCGACGAGCAGGACCTGCGCGGTCGGGTTGGACGGCGAGGCCATCGTCACGACCCAGCCCAGGTCCATCGCCTCGTGGAAGCCGAGCAGCCGGTAGAAGTCGCGGCTCGCGGCCAGGTCGGTGGTGCGGATGTCGGGCGTGGCGCGGCGGATGGTCACTCTTGCCGCTCCAGGTCGGTGCGGTGCAGCGCGTCCTCGACGCGCTTGCGCGCGCCCGCCAGATGTTCCTCACAGCGGTTGGCCAGCGCCTCGCCGCGCTCCCACAGGGCGAGGGATTCATCGAGGTCGAGGCCGCCCTGTTCGAGAATCTTGACGACGTTGACGAGTTCGTCGCGCGCGCGTTCGTAGCCGAAACCGGCGATCTCGGCATCGTCGGCCGGGTCGGCGCCCGTCCCGTCGGCTTCGGTGGACTTGCCGGACTGGGCCAAGTCAGTTCCTCCCTGTGTCGGTGTTCTTGGCGCCGAGGGCCTGGGTGCCGAGCGCGGCGGCCGTGACGGCCCCGTCGGCGACCCGGATGCGCAGCTGGCTGCCTGCGGGCGCGTCCTCGATCGAACGCACCACCTCGCGTTCCCGGCCGGTGACCCGCTGCACGACAGCGTAGCCACGGGCGAGTGTGGCGGCGGGGCCGACGGCGGTGAGTTTCTCGCGCAGATGCCTGGTGGCCGTGGCTTCGGTGCGGACGAAGTGCTCGGCGCAGCGGTGCGTGGCCGTGCGCAGGCGTTCGATCTCTTCTTGGCGGCGATCGATCTCGCGCAGCGGATCGGCCAGCACGGGTCGCGAACGCAGCTGGGCGAGCGCCTCGGTCTCCCGGTCGACCCAACCCCGCAACGCCGCGGCGGTGCGTTCGCGCAGTTCACGAATGCAGGCCAGTTCGGCGGCGGCGTCCGGGACGATCCGTTTGGCGGCGTCGGTCGGCGTGGCCGCGCGCAGGTCGGCGACGAAGTCACTGAGCGGGTTGTCCGGTTCGTGGCCGATCGCGCTGACGATCGGCGTGGTCGCGGCCACGATGGCGCGGCACAGCGCCTCGTCGGAGAACGGCAGCAGGTCTTCGACGCTGCCGCCGCCGCGCGCGAGCACGATCACCTCGACGTCCGGATGCCGATCGAGCTCCGCCAGCGCCGTCAGCATCTGCGATACCGCGGTCGGCCCTTGCACGGCGGTGTTGCGAATCTCGAAACGCACCGCGGGCCAGCGATTGCGAGCGACGCTCAGCACATCGCGCTCCGCGGCGCTGGCGCGTCCGGTGATGAGGCCGACGGTTCCGGGAAGGAACGGGATCGGACGCTTGAGCCGGGGATCGAACAGGCCCTCGGCGTCCAGCAGCGCCTTCAGCCGTTCGATGCGGGCCAGTAGTTCGCCGATGCCGACGGGGCGGATTTCCAGCACGCGCAGCGAGATCGTGCCGCGCCCGGTGAAGAAGGAGAGCTTGCCGTAGACGACCACCCGGCTGCCCTCTTGCAGGGGAATGGGGGATTTGCGGATCAGGTCGGGATCGCAGGTCACCGACAGCGACATGTCGGCGGACGGGTCGCGCAGCACCAGGAACGCGGTGCGGGTGCCGGGCCGGAGATTGATCTGGGTGATCTGGCCCTCCACCCAGATGCTGCCGAGCCGGTCGATCCACTGGGCGACCTTGATGGAGACCGAACGCACCGGCCACGGATGCTCGGCGGAGTTGGCCGGAGCGGCGGCGGGTTGGCCGGAGGTCTCCCGGCCAGCCGTCGGCGACGAGGGTGTCCGGGGTTCGGTCACTGGGCCTGCACAGTGGCGATCCGGTTCGTGAGCATGGTCACGAACGGCGCCCTGGCGCGGGTGTGCTGCTCGTACTCCAGCAGCGCGGTGAGGTCATCGATCGTCAGCAGGCGCAGGCGGGCGCGCAACTGGGCCAGGGTCATGTTGGCGTAGTCGTAGCGGGTGGCGACTTCCGGTTCGGCGATGACGGGCGCTTCCGCGACGGGTTCGGGATCGGTATCCGGGTCCGGCTCTTCGACCGGTGGCTCGCCGATCGGCGTCACGGAGGCGACATGGCCGTTGGTCGCGCCTGCGCGGCTGTCGTCCGTGGCGAAGGATTCGGGCGCGGGGGACGCGTCGGGATCATCGGCGGTGTAGAGGTCGAATCGGCTGGCGCGCAGCGTGCTGGGGCTCGGGTCGTCGGCGAGGTCCTCGTCGAAGGTGGCCCACTCCGGCTGCTCGACCGGGCGGTTGGACAAACGGTCGAAAACCGCGTCGCCCTTCAGGGCCAGACTGGTGACGAACTGCTGGACGTGCATCGTCGTCTGCAGCACCTGACTGATGGCCGTGATCGGGAAATTCATTGCCGCCGTGGGTAGCCGACGGGATTCCTCGAGGGCGTATACGGCCGCGCCTGCGGCGACCCGGGCCAGAAAGGGTGGTCGAAACATGGTCCTAGCCTGCCGGAAATGGTGTGTTATGCAAAGGAGGGGCGCGCGGTTCGGGTATTCGCGGGTCGGGGCCGATCGGCGGGACCACACTCATATCGCGGAAATACGCGCGGGAACCCGGCGGGCCGTCCGAAACAATCGGCGCACCCGGTCGTAGACCCGGCTCACGATTCCGATCCGCGGTTGCGGCGGGAATGTGACGGGCAACTCCCGGACGTGGCGGGATCCCGGGCCGCACGTATCCTGTGGGCATGTCTTCGGCCATTCCCTTGAACGTCGGAATCGCTCGCTCGGCAGGTGCCGGAAGCGCCGTCGCCGACGGCGGAAAACGCGTGCTGCTCGCGGAGCCGCGCGGGTACTGCGCCGGCGTGGACCGGGCGGTCGAAACCGTCGAGAAGGCGCTGGAGAAGCACGGCGCGCCCATCTACGTGCGCAAGGAGATCGTGCACAACCGGCACGTCGTGGAGACGCTGCGCGACCGCGGTGTGATCTTCGTCGACGAGACCGACCAGGTCCCCGAGGGCGCGGTCGTCGTGTTCTCCGCGCACGGCGTGTCCCCCGCGGTGCACACGTCGGCCGCCGAGCGCAATCTGCACACCATCGATGCCACCTGCCCGCTGGTGACCAAGGTGCACCAGGAGGCGAAGCGGTTCGCCCGCGACGACTACGACATCCTGCTGATCGGTCACGAGGGCCACGAGGAGGTCGAGGGCACCGCGGGCGAGGCGCCCGAACACGTCCAGCTGGTCGACGGGCCCGGCGCGGTGGACCAGGTCAGCGTGCGCGACGAGTCGAAGGTGATCTGGCTCTCGCAGACCACGTTGAGCGTGGACGAGACGATGGAGACGGTGCAGCGGCTGCGCGAGCGCTTCCCCGCCCTGCAGGACCCGCCGAGCGACGACATCTGCTACGCCACGCAGAACCGCCAGGTCGCGGTGAAGGCGATGGCTCCGGAATGCGATCTGGTGATCGTGGTCGGCTCGCGCAACTCGTCGAACTCGGTGCGCTTGGTGGAGGTGGCGCTCGGTGCGGGCGCCAAGGCCGCGTATCTGGTGGACTTCGCCCGCGAGATCGACCCGGCCTGGCTCGACGGCGTCCGCACGATCGGCATCACCTCCGGCGCGTCGGTGCCCGAGATCCTGGTCCGCGGTGTGCTGGACAGCCTGGCCGAGCACGGCTACGGCGACGTCCAGCCGGTCACCACGGCCAACGAAACCCTCGTCTTCGCCCTTCCCCGCGAACTGCGCGACGCCCGGCGCTGACGCCGGGCCCGCACCGAGCGTGCGGTATCCAGCTCCGACCGCACCGAGCGACCTCGCCTACAGATTCTCTGGCCTGCGCCGTTCCGGGCGGTTCGAATCGCGTTCGCGATAGCGCACATTGGGCTGCGGGTGCGGCGGCATCTCTCGGCGGCGGCCCGCGCCGCGCGGTGGTTCGGCTTCGGCCCGCGGCATGGCCCCGGTCGGGCGGGCAGGGCCCCGGGCGGGAGCCCGCCCTTCGCGCGGACGGGAGGGGGCGACGCGCGGCGGCGTATCCGCGACCTGCGCCGCGGGTCGGCGGGCCGGTCGGGGAGCAGGCTGTTCGGCATCGGCCGACTCCGGCTCGGCGGGCTCGTCCTTCGGGCGGCGGGTTCTGCGGCGCGCGGCGTCCGGCAGGCCACGGGAGGACCGGCCGGGCTTGGTCTTCTTCGCTGGTGACTTGCCCCAGCTGCCGCCACGGCGTGGCGCTTTGTCGCCCCCCTCTTCCCGGCGGTGCAGGTAGATCCGGGCGCCACCGATCAGCAGGACCACCACCGTGGCCAGCATCATGGTCGGGAACCGGTTCACCAGCGGGATCGCCAGGTTCAGCAGGATGTCCTTCATCGAGGTCGAGCCACGACCGGTGAGCTGCTGATAGGCCAGCGGGACGGCGACGAAGAGCAGCAGTGGCGGCAGCACCATCGTGCTGAACAAGCCCCGGTAGCGAACGGCGGCGACGGCCGCCACACAGCCCACGATGTACAGCGCGGCGAACGTGCCGGTCAGCTCGGCACTGCCGCCGCTGGCATCGATCAGGAATCCCAGAAACGTGCAGGCAACCGCGATCAGGATCGCCGCGCCGACCGGGATCCCCGGCACCGACGGCAGGATCGAGCGTTGCGGCGCGGGCACCCGGGATCGCACACGTTCGGAAGCAGCCACGATATGCACATTAGTTGCCGCCGCTCTCGGCGGCGTGGCGGCACGGCCATAGTCCCGGTTACTCGCCCGCGTCGGCGAAGCTCACCGCGCGAGGCCGGGAATCCACACGCCCGATCTCGGGCACTTCCTGCTCGGCCATCTCGAGCTCGTGCAGTTTGCGCGCGGTAACCATCACTCGTGACTCCACCGAGGCCACCGTGTAATTGAAAGCCTCGACAGCTCTGCCGAGTTGCGCCCCCAGCCGGTCCAGATGTTTCCCCGTCATGCCGAGCCGCTGGTACAGCTCACGGCCGAGCCGCTGCACGGTGGCCATGTCCTTGGAGAGCGCCTCCTGCCGCCAGCCGAAGGCGATAGTGCGCAGCAACGCGATCAGGGTGGTCGGTGTAGCGAGGATCACATTGCGGCCGAACGCGTACTCCAACAGCTCGGAGTCGGTGGTCAGGGCGGCGTCCAGGAACGGATCGCCGGGCACGAACAGCACCACGAATTCGGGTGCGGGGTCGAAGGCGGCCCAGTACGCCTTGTCCGACAGCTGGTCGACATGCGCGCGCAGATGTTTGGCGTGCCTGGTGAGCAGCTCGGCGCGCACGTCGGGGTCGTCGGAGCCGCACGCGTCCAGGTAGGCGGCGAACGGCACCTTGGCGTCCACCACGATGTGCCTGCCGCCCGCCAGGCGCACCACCAGATCGGGTCGCACCGTGCGGTCGTCCTCGCCGTGACCGGTGCGGCTCACCTGGGTCCGGAAATCGCAATGCCTGGTCATCCCGGCCAGCTCGACCACCCGCTCCAGTTGGATCTCGCCCCATCGTCCCCGTACTTGCGGTGCGCGCAGCGCCGCGACCAGCCGGCCGGTCTCCCCGGTGAGCTGATGCGACGTGCGCTGCATGCTCGCGACCTGTTCGCGCAGGCTCGAATACGCGGTGAGCCGCTGTCGCTCGACCTGCTGGATGTGCTCGTTCAGCGCTCCGACCGCCGCCCGCAGCGGTTCCACCAGCGCGCCGACGGCGTGCGAATGCCTTCGCGCGGCATCCTCGTTGGCCGCGGTGAGCGACTGCCGCAGCAGCCGTTCGTTGTCCGCCGTCGCTGTGAGCCGCGCCTGGGCCGCCGCCGCGCGATGCCCGTCCCGCGCGGCGCGACCCAGCCAGCCGAGGCCGAGACCGGCGGCGAACACCAGCACGAGGGCGACGAGCATCGGTGCGGTCATAGCGGAGATAGTGCCGTACGTCACCGACAGGAACGAGCATCTGGCAACTGCCCGGCGTCGCGTCGGAAACCGGCTCGGCCAGTGCGTTGCCGCATATTTCACATAGCTGTTCGGATTCTGGCATCCGTAATCGCCCACGTCGTGGGATTCGGGAGGCCAAGAGGTGCGTGAGGTTTCGGCTCGTCGCCGAACGGGATCCGCCGACTCGGACACGTCCGCTGGACACGCCGGGTTCCGGCTGGGCGAACCCGACACGGCGGGCGGGGCGATTGAAGTCTGTCGGTGCCTTGCCCTACGGTTTCGCGGCATGCGGATGCTGCACACCTCGGACTGGCACATCGGGCGCACGTTCCACGGGGTCGATCTGCTTGCCGACCAGGCTCGTTCACTGACCGCCATCGCGGAGCTGGTAGCCGAGGAATCGGTCAATGTGGTGGTGCTGCCGGGTGACGTGTACGACCGGTCGATTCCCAGCGCCGACGCGATCGCGGTGTGCAACCGGGGATTCGAGGCGATCCGCAGTGCGGGGGCGCGGATCGTAGCCACTTCGGGGAACCACGATTCGCCCGCTCGGCTGGGCGCCGGCGCGAGCTTCGCCGCCGCGGGCGGGCTGCATCTGCGCACCACCGTGGCCGACGCCGATCGGCCCGTGCTGCTGGAAGACGAGCACGGGCCGGTGGCGTTCTACGGCATCCCGTACTTGGAACCGGAGATCACCCGCGCGGAACTCGAAGTGCCGCAAGCGCGCTCGCACGCGGAGATCCTGGACGCGGCCATGGCTCGCGTACGTGCCGACATCGCGCGGCGGCCCGGGGTGCGGACGGTCGTGCTGGCGCACGCCTTCGTGGTCGGCGGGGAAGCCACCGGATCGGAGCGCTCCATCTCGGTCGGCGGCGTGGAGACGGTTCCGCTGGCCGCTTTCGACGGCATCGACTACGTGGCCCTCGGCCATTTGCATTCACCGCAGACGCTCGCGGAGGCGGTGCGCTACTCCGGCTCGCCGCTGCCGTATTCGTTCGGCGAGAACGCGCATCGCAAAGCGGTTTGGATCGTCGACTTGGATGCGTCCGGCCTGCGAGCGGTACGCCGCCGGGACCTACCGACGGTGCGGGGCCTGAGCAAGCTGACCGGCACCCTGGACGAACTGCTGAGCGGCGCGGAGTACGGCACGGCCGAACAGCACTACGTGTCCGCGGTGCTCACCGACGTCGCCCGCCCGGTCGACGCCATGCGCAAGCTGCGCGAACGGTTCCCCTACGCGGTGCACGTCGAATGGGTGCGGCCCGAGGGCAGCCCGGACCTGCGCTACCGTGAGCGAGTGCACGGCCGCCGCGACATCGAAGTAGCCCACAGCTTCCTCACCGACGTCCGCGGCGCACCCAGCTCGAGCGAGATGACCTGGCTGGAGCGGGCGCTGTCCGCCGCCGTCGCCGAACCGGAGCAGGTGGCCACCGTGGCCGCCGCCGAGGAACTGACCGCATGAGCGCCCTGCCCAGGCCGGGCGCAGGCGCGGCGGCATGAGGCTGCACAAGCTGGAGATGACCGCCTTCGGCCCGTTCGCCGCCACCACGGTCGTCGACTTCGACGCGCTCGGCGCCGACGGGCTGTTCCTGCTGCACGGCCAGACCGGAGCGGGCAAGACCACGGTGCTGGACGCCATCGCGTTCGCGCTCTACGGCCGGGTGCCCGGTGCGCGCGGGGAGAGCAAGCGCCTGCATTCCGATCACGCACCGGAGCAGACACCACCGGAGGTGGTGCTGGAGGCGACGTTGGGCGGGCGGCGACTGCGTCTGACCAGAAGCCCCGAGTTCCAGCGTCCCAAGCGGGACGGCACGGGCATGCGCACGATCAATCCGAAGGCGACGCTGGCCTGGCTGGACGGCCGAGGCGAGAACCTCTCCCGGATACCGGATATCGGCGAGGAGGTGCTGCGCCTGCTCGGCATGAGCGCCGACCAGTTCTTCCAGGTGGTGCTGCTGCCCCAGGGCGACTTCGCCCGCTTCCTACGCGCGGACAACGAAGATCGCGAGAAGCTGCTCGAAAAACTGTTCGACACGAAGCGTTTCGGCACCGCCGAGCAGTGGCTCGCCGACAAGCGCCGCGCCGCCGAAGCGGATCTGGATGCTCGTACCGACGGCATCAAGCGGCTGATCACGCAGGTGGGCATGGCCGCGGGGGTAGCGGATTCGGTCGGTACGGGCGAATGCGTCGGGTGGTCGCAGGATCTTTTGTCCACCGCGCGCGTCGACCTGGCCACGGCCGCGGCAGAAGTCGAACGCTGCCAGGCGGAATCGGCGCGCGTCCGGGAGCAGGCCGAACAGCAGCGTCGGCTGCGCGAATTGCGTCGCCGCATGAGCTCGGCACGCGCGCAACTGGACGACTACGTGGCGGGCGCGGATCGGCGCGCCGCACTGCAAGCCGAACTCGACCTCGCTCGCCGGGCCGCGCCGGTCGTCGCCGCCATCGACGAAGCGCGTACGGCGGTGCAAACCCAGCGCAGGCGCGAGGGCGAAAAGCGCACGGCGGCAGAGCGACTCGCAGCCCGCCTGCTGGAACCGGAGAGCGCCGAACTCGGCGGCGCCGAACTGGTCGACGGCGACCGAGTACGCGATGACGCCGACATCGACGCGGCGGTCCAGCGCTGGAGCGCGCAGATCGGTGCGCTGGACGAAGTGCGCACCGACGCCGCCACCGCCACCCGGCTCGGTGGTGAACTCGACGCCCTGCGCACCGAGGACGCGACGCTGGCCCGGCGCGTCACCGAACTCGCCGCACGGCGCGAGGAGCTGCCCGCCGTGCTCACCGCGGCCGAGGCCAGGCTGCGCGAGGCCGCCGAAGCGGTCGCCGCCCTGCCTGGCATCACCGCGGAGACCGAACGGCTGCAGGCGGCCGCCACGGCCGCGGTCGAGCTGGCCGCCCGGCGCACCGCGCTCGATCACGCCCGCATCGAGTTCGACGCCGCCCGCGCCGCGCACCTCGACGCCAAAGAACTCGTGCTGGATCTGCGTGAGCGCAGGCTGAGCGGAATGGCCGCCGAACTGGCCGGCGAGCTGGTCGACGGAAGCCCCTGCGCGGTCTGCGGTTCCGCGCAGCATCCCGCACCCGCCCAGCCGACCGACACCGCGGTGTCCAAGGACGAGGAGGAAGCCGCGGTGGCGGCCGAGCGTGCCGCGGAGGACGTCCGCGATCGCGCGCTGGCTCGCATCACCGGCCTGGAACGCGAGATCGAAGCGCTGGTCGCTCGCGGCGGCGATACCGACCGCGTCGAACTCGCCGCGGCCCTGCGCGCCGCGACCGACCGCTACGAGGACACTTCGGAACTGGCCGCCAACGCCGACGGGCTGGAAGCCGAACTCACGCGCCTGCGCGGCGACGAGGCGCGCCTGCACGACGAGCTGCGCGCATCCGAGGCGCGCCGCAGCGCGGTCGCCGCCACCGTCGCCTCCGCCGAAAGGCGCCTCGGCGAGTTCACCGACCGGCTGCGGAGCGCGGCGGGCGCCGACCTGACCATCGACCGCCGCCGTGCCCGGCTCGCCGCTCTCGTCGCCGAGGCGACCGCCCTGCGCGAAACCCGCGCCGAAGCGGTGGCGGCGCGTGAGCAGGTGTCCCGGATCGCCGATCGGGTGGAAAATCTCGCCGGCGTCGCGGGTTTCGTGCCGGAAGGCGAGTATGGCGGTTCGTCGTCGGCTCCGGGCTCCGCGTCGGTCACTACTGAAGGCTCGGCTCAGTCCGGCGGTCCGGCTCAGCTCCCGGAATCCGCCGAGATGGCCGCTTCGGACTCCGTCGGCGCCGAGGAACCGGCGCTTGTCGGCACTCGAACTCGCGACACGTTGGGAGACGATGTCGCGCGCTTGACCGCCTACGCGAAAGTCGTCAACGCCGCATCGCGTGACTCTCGGCGGCAGGCCGAGATCGAAGCGGAACTCGTGGCCGCCGACCGTGCCCGTGCCGCGGCGGAAGCGGTTCTGGCGGAACCGGAGATCCGAGCGGCGTCGGAGCAGGAGCCCGGCGATCCCGCCGAACTCGACGCGCTGGTGACGGCCGCGCAGACCGCGCTCAACGCCGTTGTGGCCGCCCATGCCGAGGCGAGCAGGCGAGCGAGTCAGCTCGAGGAGCTCGGCGGCCAACTCTGGGCCGCTGTGGATCGGATCGCCCCGGCACAACGAGCGTTCGAGGAACTCGACGGTCTCGCCGACCTGGTCGCCGGGCGCGGTGCGAACAACCGCCGCATGTCCCTGCACTCCTACGTCCTGGCCGCACGCTTGGAGGAAGTCGCGCAGGCGGGCTCGCTGCGGCTACGCAGAATGTCCGGCGGCCGTTACGAATTCGTCCACTCGGACAAGGCAGGACCGCGTGGTCGCCGAGGCGGCCTCGGCCTGGACATCCGTGACGACTACACCGGAGCCATCCGCCCGGCCAAGACGCTGTCCGGTGGCGAAACCTTCATGGCCTCGCTCTCGCTGGCGCTCGGCCTGGCCGACACCGTCGCCGCCGAATCCGGTGGCCTCGTGCTGGACACTCTGTTCATCGATGAGGGATTCGGCGGCCTGGACGCCGACACCCTGGACGCCGTGATGGGCGTGCTGGACGAACTCCGCGCGGGCGGACGCGTGGTCGGCGTGGTCAGCCACGTGGACGAGATGCGCCAGCGTATCCCCAGCCGCCTGCACGTCGTACGCGGCCGCGACGGCTCCCACCTCCAGGCGACGATCGCCTGAGCGCGGACTCCGGCTGCTCGGCGGTTCCGGCTGCTCGGCGGTTGAGCCCTGCAGGCGGTGGGTGCACCCGGCCGTGGCGACACGCTGCCGACGGTTTACCGGCCGCTGCGTACCGGACGTGAACATATCGGCTGCACTGCCGAGCGGCCTGTCCGGACGCAGCGCACCACGTCCTTACCCGCGAGAGCCGGCCCGTAGGCGGCGGAGCGTGGGCGTGTTCGCCTCGCAACCGCCCAAACGACGTGCACGCTTCCGGCTGGAAATCAGCCGCGCGAATGGGCCACGGCGACCGTAGGCGTCCGCGCGACCTACCCGGATGAGCGGCACCGTGCAGGCCGCGCGGGGGCACGCTGAGCTGCCCGGGCGCACCCTTGACTGAGCGTCGAGGACTGACGGTCGGCGATCAGCACGTTACGGCCTCGCCGAACGACAGGCTGTTGCCGTCTCGGGCCAGCACGCCGACGTGACGCACGCCGTCGCTGCAGGTCTTTTCCTGCTCGTGGCCGATGCCCTGCGCGGCGAGTCGCGAGACCTCAGCCCTCGTGGTCGAGCAGCCACCGTTTCACCGGCAATCCCCAGCGGAAGCCGCCGAGTGCGCCGCCGATGCGGAGGATCCGATGACAGGGCACGAAGAGGGCGGCGGCGTTGCGGGCGCAGGCGTTGGCCGCGGCGCGCGTGGCGTCGGGGCGGCCGGCGCGGGCGGCGAATTCGGTGTAGGTGAGTGGGCTCCCCGCCGGGACGGCGCGGAGCACTTCCCAGGCGTGCACGAGGAATTCCCCGGACTGCTGGCGAACGGGAATCGGGTCGATCGCGGTGAGATCGCCTTCGTGATAGGCGGTGACGGCACCGGTCACCTCGCCCAGCGAATCCCGCTGCCGCAGTCGGCCGGGCCGCAAGGCGGGATGGATCAGGCCGCGCAGGTTTTCCGCGTCGGAGGTCCAACCGGAGGCCAGCACCGCGCCGTCGGGGTCGACGAGCGTGGCGAACGGGCCGAGCGGTGTCTCCGTGACGGCGAAATCCGCTGTGACGGTGCGGGTGCTACCGACGTCGGTGCGGACGGCGGAGCTGGCGTTCATGATTCGACACTGCCTTTCGTAGTGGCGAGCGCGGGGACGGCGGAAGGTGTGGCGCGGCTGGTCAGTGCCGTTTTCCACAGGTGCATGGACAAGTACGATCGCCACGGCACCCAGCGTGCGGTGTCCGTCAGATCGATGCCGAGCAGGCTCGCGCCGCGGCGGACGACCAAGTCGGTGCCGAGCAGGACGTCCGGATCGGCGAGCAGGCGCATGGTCACGTAATCGGCCGTCCACGGCCCGACACCGTCCAGCGCGAGCAGGTCGCGGCGCAGGTCGGCGGCGGTGCGCCCTTGGTGCAGCGCCAGCTCCCCGGAGGCGAGCGCCTCGGCGGCCGCGGTGATGGATCGGATGCGCCGCGCCGGTCCGGTCAAAATATCGGCGCCGCGTTCGGCGATCACCTCCGGCGTCGGGAACAGCAGCGGGATCGGCCCGTCCACCCGTTCCCCGAGTGCCTCGACCAGTCGGGCGGTGTGCGTGGCGGCGGCGGCCACCGAGATCTGCTGCCCGATCATGGTGCGCAGCAATAGTTCTGCGCCGTCGACGCACCCGGGCACACGGATACCGGGGGTGAACGACGGGCGACCGACGTCGACCGGGTCGATCTCGGTCAGCGCTTCGCTCTCCGGCGGTGACCCCGCCCCCGCGTCCGGCAGATATTCGGCGGCCTGCTCAGGCGGCCGTTTCGGGGAGCCGCCGTGCGCCGTGGGCCCGACACCGAGTGCTTCATCGATGCCGACCGGGTCGGCGTCCAGGTCGAGCAGGTGCCGCAGCCTGGTCACCGTCGGCGCGAGATCGCGCATGTCGTGCAGGGACAAATCCGCGCGCACATGGTCGCGCTGGAAGCTCAGCCGCGCGGTGGCGTGCCCGTGTGGCGTGCGCAGGTTCCTGGTGTAGGCGCGGTCCTCCCACAATTCCATGCCCGGCACCACGTGCGCGGACAGGAACCATTCCAGCCAGGCCCGGTCGAGCGGTTCCCGGTAGGGCAGCCGCAGCGTGAGCGAGCCGCTGCCGGACGGCGCGGGACGCGCGGGGGCTCCGGTTCTCGCGCGCTGCGCTTCGAGCCGCATGGTGGTGGGGCTGACCGCGAACACCTCGCGCACCGTGTCGTTGAACTGGCGGATCGAGGCGAAACCCGCCGCGAACGCGATGTCGGACATGGGCATCGCGGTGGTCTGGATCAGCAGCCGCGCCGTGTGCGCCCGGTGCGCCCTGGCCAGCGCCAGCGGCCCCGCGCCCAGTTCGGTGGTCAGTACCCGGGTGAGCTGCCGCTGGGAATAGCCGAGCGTGGCGGCCAGCCCCGGTACCCCGGCCCGCTCGACCACGCCGTCTCCGATCAGCCGCATCGCCCGCGCGGCCAGATCCGCCCTGGTGTTCCACAGCGGCGAGCCGGGCGCCGCGTCCGGCAGGCAGCGGCGGCAGGCGCGGTAACCCGCCTGCTGCGCCGCGGCGGCGGTCGGCAGGAACGACACGTTGGCCCGCTTCGGCGTGATCGCCGGACACGAAGGACGGCAATAGATTCCGGTGGTTCGCACCGCGGTGAAGAATTGCCCGTCGAATCGCGAGTCTCGGGTCGACACCGCCCGGTAGCAACGTTCGAAATCCAATGCCGTGATCGTCACGCACACCACAATGGCAGCTGCGGCGAACCCGTGCTAGCGGGAATCGGCCACCATCGCTGGGGGTAGCCGCGACCTCGCACGACGACCTTGAGATCGCACAGCCGTTGCCGGGTCAACAGTTGTGGCAACTACCGAATCGGCATGTGGTGACGCGCGCCGAAAATCTTTTCGGTCAGCAGCACCGGTTGGCCGGATTGCGATCGGCCTCGGCATGCCGCTGCCGCCAGTACTCCCGCTCGGTCGGGATGGCGCAGCCGGGATGGCTGCGCCGCAGGTGCTCCACGTAACGCTGGTAGTCCTGCCCACCCAGGATCGAGTCGAACCACCAGACGCCCGCTCGGATGCCGTCGCCGCAGGCGCGGGCCGCGGCGCGCAGCCGGGCGCCGACCGGTCGCGCGGACCGATCGGCGCCCTGCTTCGCGGAGTCGCTCATTGCGCGTGTACGTGTGCCGCGCCGGAGGCGCGCGCCTTCCCGGTCGCGATCAACTCGTCCCACTCCTTCTGGACTTCCTTCTCCGCCGCGGTGGCGAGGAATCCGCTGGGCGCGAAGATCTTCGACGGCTGTTCGGGCGTCTCGGTGGTCGTCGACTCCCCGGAGCGCCAGGCGCGGAAGGCCACCAGCGCGCCCACCACTGCCACGATCAGTACCAGCACAGCGAAGATGATCGACAAAGTGCCCTGGATGAAGGTGTTGCGCACGATCGCGTTCATGTCGTCCTGGGTCTTCGCCGTCAGGCACAGCTTCCCGGCGTCCTGCGCCGCTCGGCAGATGCTGTGCTGTTTCCAGTAGCCGAGCTTCGGATCGGCGGAGAAGATCTTCTGCCACGACGCCGTCATCGTCACCAAGAGGTCCCAGACCAGTGGAATCGCCGGAATCCAGGCCCATTTCGTGAGGCCCTTCTTCACCACGATCACCAGCACGACGGTCAACGCGATGGCGGCCAGCAGCTGGTTGGCGATGCCGAACAGCGGGAACAGCGTGTTGATGCCGCCGAGCGGATCGGTCACACCCATCAGCAGGATCGAGCCCCACGCGCCGACCACGACGGCCGAGCACAGCCACGCGCCCACCCGCCAGGACGGATCACGGAACTTCTTCGCCGCGCCGCCGAAGTTGCCCAGCGCGTCGGAGAGCATGAACCGGGCCACCCGGGTGCCCGCGTCGATCGTGGTGAGGATGAACAGCGCCTCGAACATGATCGCGAAGTGGTACCAGAACGACTTCATGCTCGCGCCGCCCAGGAATTGGTGGAACACCTCGGAGATGCCGACCGCCAGCGTCGGCGCGCCGCCCGTGCGGGAGATGATCGATGATTCGCCGACATCGCTCGCGGCCTGGCTCAGCTCGGCCGGAGTGATCGCCGGACCGCTGAGCCCGAGGCTATTGGTGTAGGCCGCGGCCTTCTCCGCGGTGCCACCGGTGAGACCGAGCGGCGCGTTCATCGCGAAGTACAAGTGCTGATCGATGATCGAGGCGGTGATGATCGCCATGACCGCGACGAACGACTCCATCAGCATGCCGCCGTAGCCGATCATCCGCGCGTGCGATTCCTTCTCCAGCAGTTTCGGCGTGGTGCCGGAGGAAACGAGCGCGTGGAAGCCGCTCAGCGCGCCGCAGGCGATGGTGATGAACAGGAACGGGAACAGCGAACCCGCGAACGCCGGTCCGGTACCGCTGGACGCGAACGACGAGACGGCGGGCGCGTGCAGCACCGGCAACGTGACCAGGATGCCGACCGCGAGCAACACGATGGTGCCCACCTTCATGAACGTCGACAGGTAGTCGCGCGGGGCGAGCAGCAGCCACACCGGGAGCACCGAGGCGACGAAACCGTAGGCGATCAGCAGCCAGGAGATGGTCACCGGAGAGAGCGTGAACCAGTCCGCGCCCCAGTCGGTTTCCGACACCCAACCGCCGCCGACGATGGCCAGCAGCAACATGGCGAACCCGATCACGGAGACCTCGCCGACCTTGCCCGGCCGGAGGAACCGCAGGTACACACCCATGAACAGTGCGATCGGAATGGTCATGCCGATCGAGAACACGCCCCACGGGCTGTGCGCGAGCGCGTTGACCACCACCAGCGCGAGCACCGCCAGCAGGATCATCATGATCACCAGCACGCCCACGATGGCCGACCAGCCGCCGATCACGCCCAGCTCGTCGCGCGCCATCTGCCCCAGGCTGCGCCCGCGCCGCTTCATCGAGACCCACAGCACCAGGTAGTCCTGCACCGCGCCGGCCAGCACCACGCCGACCACGATCCAGATGGTCCCCGGCAGGTAGCCCATCTGCGCGGCCAGCACCGGACCGACCAGCGGCCCCGCGCCCGCGATGGCGGCGAAGTGGTGCCCGTAGAGCACCCGCCGGTCCATCGGCATGTAGTCCTTGCCGTTCTCCAGGATTTCGGCGGGTGTGGCCAGGTCGTCGCGTGGATTGACGATCTTGCGTTCGATGAACCTGGCGTAGAACCGGTACGCGATGATGTAAGTGCACACCGCCGCGATCACGATCCACACCGCGTTCACCGATTCGCCGCGTGAGATGGCGAGCACCGCCCACGCTATGGCGCCGAGTGCGGCGATCCCCGCGAAGATCAATTTCTTGGCCGGTGTGATCGGGGACTTGTCGACCACGCCGACGGGCGGCAGATCGGGATCGGTCCGCAGATATTCGATTGTCGCCATCTGCCTACTCTCCTGTAAAACGCGCAGGATCTTGCTCAAACACGTGACAACGTAACCGATCGATGATCGCCGTCGTGCCGATTCCGGACGTCGGACGCGCACCGTGAAATATTGTTCATGTGTCGGCCGTCACCATGTGATTGCCGAACGTATGCTGCCATGCCGTTCGAGAAGCTCCACATCCGCCCTGGAGGAGGGCTGTGTTGCGTGCGAATCCCGTCGCCAGGGTCCGTCGCCGGACGCTGCTCGGGTCGGCGCTGGCCGCGCCACTACTGGCGAGCGGCGGCTGCGGCTCCGACGACGACGCGTTGACCTTCTTCTTCCAGGCCAGGCCGGAAGAGGCCAGGGTCCGGCTGACGATCATCGACGAGTTCCGGAAGCTGCATCCCGACATCAGGATTCGCACCATCATGTCGGGTCCGGACCCGCTCCAGCAGATGCTCACCTACTGCGCGGGCGGGAAATGCCCGGACGTGCTGATGGCGTGGGAGCTGACCTACGCGGGGCTGGCCGAGCGCGGGGTACTGCTGGATCTGAACACCCTGCTCGACCGCGATCCGCGGTACGCCGCCCAGCTGCGCGCCGACTGCTATCCGGCGCTGTACGACACCTTCACCTACGCGGGCGGGCAGTACGCCCTGCCCGAACAGTGGTCCGGCGTCTTCCTGTACTACAACCGGGAGCTGTTCGACGGAACCGGGATCACTCCGCCCGCGCGCTGGCGCGACGCCTGGTCTTTCGACGAGTTCCTGGCCGCTGCCGAGGCGTTGACCAGGCATGACTCGTCTCGCACCCGGTGGGGGTTCGCCGACGCCTGGGTGCCGTACTTCTCGGCGGCCTGCTTCGGCATGAACAACGGCGCCGAATGGTTCTCGCCCTCGGTGCGTCCGACCAGGACCAACCTCGGCGATCCGCGGTTCGCCGAAGGATTCCAGTTCTACGCCGACCTCGCCGTACGCCACCGCGTGGCGCCGAAAGCCGCCGACACGCTTTCCGTCTCGGCCCCAGACCTGTTCCGGCGGGGCCGGGCCGCGATGGCGCTGGGCGGGCATTGGCTGTATTCCGAATTCGCCGGGCACGACGATCTCCCGATCGACATCACGGTGCTGCCGGTGGGCCCGCACGGCGGTCCCGGCGCGATCACCGACGTCGGCAGCACGGGCCTGGCCATCGCCGCGGGCAGCCCGCGTGTCGAACAGGCCTGGGAATTCGTCAAATTCGCTACCGGACCGGTGGGTCAGGAGATCATCGCCGCGTCCGGGCTGTTCGTCCCCGTGCTCCAGTCGGCGATGAACTCACCGGGGTTCGCCGCCGCGCACCGGGAGATCCGCAATCTCGAGGTGTTCACCGCCGGTCCGGCCAATTCCCGCCCGCTGCCGATCACCCCCGCTTGGGGGAAGGTGTCCGCCCTGCTCGAACGCGGCTCCAACCGAGTGCTGCGCGGCGCCGCCACCGCCGCCTCGTTGGACGGCCGTTTCGCCTCCGACGTCGACGCGCTGCTGGAGACGCCATGATGGCAGCGCGGCGATCGCAAACATCGGGCAAAGCGGGGGTCGCCTCCCGATTGGCGCGGCGGCGCGAGCGGGCCGGTTGGGCATTCGTCGCGCCCAACGTGGCGGCCGTCGCGGTTTTCTTGTTGTTCCCGTTGGGTTTTTCGCTCTATCTGAGTTTTCATTCGTGGGACCTGTTCAGCCCCATGCGATTTGTCGGTGTGGACAACTATCGGCGGCTGTTCGCCTCGGACCCGTTGTTTCTCATCGCATTACGCAACACGGCCGTTTTCACGCTGCTGACCTTGGTGCCCACGGTGCTGATCGGACTCGCCGTCGCCGCCGCGCTGAATCGAAAATCGGCCGGCATAGGCCTATTTCGCACCATCGCTTTTCTGCCGTTGGTCGCCTCGGCGGTCGCCATGGCCGTGGTGTGGCGGTTCCTGTTCACCGACGACGGGCTGCTCAACGTCGCGCTCGGCTGGATCGGCATCGACGCGGTGCCCTGGCTGACCGACCCCGACTGGGCGCTGGTCTCGCTCAGCATCGTCACCGTGTGGAAGAGCGTGCCGTTCGCGACGGTCATCCTGCTCGCCGCCATGCAAGGCGTACCGGAGACGCTCTACGAGGCCGCCGAGATCGACGGAGCCGGGGCGCTGCGGCGATTCTTCGCGATCACCGTGCCGCTGATCCGGGGGCCGCTGTCGTTCGTCTTCATCATCACGATCATCAATTCCGTGCAGGCGTTCGACCAGGCATACGCGCTGACCGGCGGCAACGGGGGGCCGGAGACGGGTACGTACCTGCTGGGGATCATGCTGTTCCAGAATGCGTTCGGCTTCTACGAGGTCGGGTACGCCTCCGCGCTCGCCTGGGTGATCTTCGCGATCCTGTTCCTGTTGACCCTGGTGCAACTGCGGATGGCCCGGCGGTCGGAGGTGGAACAGTGAACACCTACGAGGCGGTGCGGCGCGCGCTGCCGGTTCGACGCGACCGCGCGTTCGTCGCGATCGGCCGCGTCGACCGGGCTATCGTGCGGCGAGTGGTGCGCGGAACCGCGATATACGCGGTGCTGGTCGGCATCGCGTGGTGTGCGCTGCTGCCGATCCTGTGGGCGGTGTCGGGCTCGCTGAAACGGGACGGCGAGATCGCCGATGCGGCGTTCCTTCCGCAGCGGCCGCAGTGGTCGAACTACGAGAAGGTCTTCGATCTGCTGCCGATGGGGCGGATGCTGCTCAACACCACCATCTACGCGCTGTGCGTCACGGCGGGGCAGGTCTTCTTCTGCTCGTTGGCCGGTTATGCCTTCGCGCGTCTGCGTTTTCGTGGGCGCGACATGCTGTTCCTGGCCTACCTCGCGACGCTGATGGTGCCGTTGACCGTGACGGTGATTCCGCAGTTCCTGCTGATGCGGGCGTTCGGCTGGGTGGACACCCCGTGGGCGATGATCGTGCCCGGCCTGTTCGGCAGTGCGTTCGGCACGTATCTGATGCGGCAGTTCTTCCGCACGCTGCCCGAGGAACTCGAGGAGGCCGCCATCCTCGACGGCTGTTCCACCTGGCAGGTGTACTGGCGGGTGCTGCTGCCGCACACCCGTCCGGCCCTGATGGTGCTCGCCGTGCTCACCTGGATCACCGTGTGGAACGACTTCCTCTGGCCGCTGGTCATGATCCAGCGCGACGACGTCGCCACCGCGACACTGGGACTGGTCCGGCTGCAAGGCCAGTACTACACCCAGTGGCCCATCCTCATGGCCGCCGCGGTCGTCATCTTGCTCCCACTGCTGCTCATCTACGCGGTAGCCCAGCGCGCGTTCATCCGCGGCATCGCGATGTCGGGCTTCGGCGGGCGCTGAGCGGGTGTGCTCGGTTCGCCTGTCGTCGCCGATCCCGCGGCTGCGCTCTGCGAGGAGGCTTCGTCCCCAGGCCGATCAAGCGCCCCAGTAGGTGCCGAAGCTCCACAGATTGCCTTCCGGGTCGCGGACCGTGAAGCCGCGTGAGCCGTAGTCCTCGTCGCGCAGGCCACGGACCACTTCGGCGCCCGCGGCGGTGGCGCGGGCGAACAGCGCGTCGGGCTCCTCGCAGACGAGATAGACCGAGTTGGTGCCGGTCGGGCGGGTGCTGAACGGGCTGTCGTCCTTACCTGCCGAGCCGAACATGACACCGCCGCCCAGCGGCCAGCGCAGTTCCGCGTGCTCGACGATCGATGGGTCGTCCTCGCGGGCGTAGAGCGCGGCCTCCCGGAAGCCGAACGCCTCGATCAGGAAGGTGGCCATCGCGCGGGCATCGCGGAAAACGAGCGTGGGCCAGACGGCGGTGCGGGTGCTGACTTCTGTCGGATTCGTCATGCCTTCATCGTCATCCGGCGGACTCGTCCGGGGCTTGGACGGATGGAATCTCCTCGGCCAGCCACGCGGTCGGGCTGGTTCCGGCGAGGTCGGCGAAGTCCCGATCCAGATGAGCCTGGTCGTAATACCCACACGTGGCGGCCACCTGGGCGATGGTGACGTAGGAGGGCGTGTGCGCCAGCATCCGGCGCGCCTGTTCGAAGCGCGTGATCCGGGCCGCGAGTTTCGGGCTCAGGCCGAACTCGCGCTTGAACCGGCGCGTCAGATGCTGTCTGGTCCACCCGACCTCCGCGGCGAGCGAGCCGACCGCGATTCCGCCGCCGGAACCGACCACCGCACGCCACGCCCAGGTGAGTTCGGGACCGACCACACGGACCGGATCGGCCAGCGCCGAGAGCACCCGATCACAGACACCGAAACGCTCCGGCCAGCTCGGCGCGTACTGCAATCGCTCCCACAGCTCCGATCCGACAGGTCCGACGACGTCGGCGAATTCGACCGACGTGTCCCACAGCGCCGCCGCGGGCATGCCGAACAAGGTGCGGCAACCCAGCGGCGTGAGTGACACGGCCACACCTTCCTGACGACCGTCGTGCGCGATCAGCGCCGTGCTCGCTTGCAGGCCGCTCAGCACACACCGATAGTTCTGGGGCGACTGCCGTGGATCCGTCTGCTCGACGACGTCGATCGTGGGCCCGATCGCGACGATGAAAGTCATGTGCCGCGACGGCAACCCACGATGCATCCCCGCCGCGAACCCGGACATGCGATAACCGACGTACCGGTCGATGAACGAGGCGAGCGTGGGTGCCGGACGCGCCGTCACCACCTCGGAGGTCGGCTCCATGCGGTCACGCTACGCCGGGGGACCGACAGGAGTGCCTCGAGAGTTGAAGCGCGCGGACGATCGTCCAGTCCAGCGCCGAATCACGGACGACGTGCTCCGCCGCGGACGTGCCGGCCAGGCTGTGCCGCAACAGCGGGCACAGGATCAGCGGCTTCACCACGAAGCGGGGAACCGATCGTCGCCGGGTGCGGCGACTCGGGCGCTGTTGCTGACGATGACCATCCGCGCGAGGTCCGCCATAGCCATCGCCTCGATGATGGACCGCACGGCATCGCCGCGGACCCAATGCTCCGGCTGCTCTCCGCCGGTCTCGACCAGCGGTGAGATGTACCACTACAGCGTGTAGTGGACTGTGATCACCACCCGCGATCCGGTTACCGTTGCGCCTCCTGACGATTTCTGGAGGTGTGATGCGGCGGGTGCAGTACGAGCGCAGCGGTGGTCCCGAGGTGCTCGAGCTCGTCTCGGTCGAAGTCCCGACACCAGGGCCGGGTGAGCTTCTGGTCCGTGTCGAGGCGGTCGGGGTGACCCTGCCGGTGGTGCGGAAGGTGCGTGAGCAGCGCGAACCGATCGCGTTGGGCGGCGAGATCGCGGGCGAGGTGGTCGCGGTGGGCGAGGGCGTCGACCGATACGGGCCCGGCTACCGCGTGACCGGTCTCGTGTTCGGACACGGCTACGCCGACTACGCCCTGCTCTCGGCTGCCATGGCGTCGCCGATTCCGGACGGTGCGTCGGCGGTGGACGCGGTCGCGCTGGTGCGCAGCGGCCTGGTGGCGCTCGGTGCGCTCAGCGCCGCATCGCCAAGGGAAGGGGAGTCCGCCCTGATCACCGCCGCCGCGAGCGGCGTCGGCCACCTCGCGGTCCAGTTGGCGCGGGTCCGTGGCGCGGCGCGGGTGGTCGGCGCGGTGTCGGATCTCGCGAAGTCGGAGTTCGTGCGGGAACTCGGAGCCGACGACGTGGTCGAGTACGGCCAGGAGTCCTGGGGCGCTCCCGCCGACTACGTGCTGGACGCCGTCGGCGGCGATCTGCTCTCACCCGCGATCGCGGCGCTGGCTCCCGGTGGCCGGTTGGTCGCCTACAGTTCCGGCGGCGGCGCCATTCAGGCCTACGACCTGCTCGTCGGCGCGAAATCCGTCATCGGCTTCCAGATGGCCCGCATCGCGAAAACCCAGCCCGACGTCTACGAACACTGGCGCCAAGAACTCTGGCAATACTTCGCCTCCGGCCAACTACGTCCCGCCGTCCACGCCGAATACCCCCTCGACCAAGCCGCCGCAGCCCACGCCGCCATCGAAGCCCACGCCAACCTCGGCAAAGTCGTCCTCATCCCCTGAAACGGGCCGCGAGGGGCACATGGCTGCGGCGAAGTCCGAGAGACCCCTCCGCCATGTGCCACTCGCGGGAGAGCCGGGTCGGCGCGCCGCGTAGACTCTGTTCCTCGTGAGTCTCACCCTCGGAATTGTCGGTCTGCCCAACGTCGGCAAGTCGACGCTGTTCAATGCGTTGACCAAGAACGACGTGCTCGCCGCGAACTACCCGTTCGCGACCATCGAGCCGAACGTCGGCGTGGTGCCCCTGCCCGATCCGAGGCTGAACAAGCTGGCCGAGATCTTCTCCTCCGAGCGGATCGTGCCCGCCACCGTGTCGTTCGTCGACATCGCCGGCATCGTGAAGGGCGCGTCCGAGGGGGCGGGCCTGGGAAACAAATTCCTCGCCAACATCCGCGAGGCCGACGCCATCTGCCAGGTGGTACGGGTGTTCGCCGATGACGACGTGGTGCACGTCGACGGCCGCGTCGACCCGGGCGCCGACATCGAGGTGATCGAGACCGAACTCATCCTGGCCGACCTGCAGACCCTGGAGAAGGCGGTCGTGCGGTTGGAGAAGGAAGCGAAGGTCAAGAAGGACCGCAAGCCGGTCGCCGACGCCGCGAAGGCCGCGCAGGAGATCCTCAACAACGGCACCACCCTGTTCGCCGCGGCCGACACGGTGGACACCGAGCTGCTGAAAGAGCTCTCGCTGCTCACTACGAAGCCCTTCCTCTACGTCTTCAACGCCGACGAGTCGGTGCTCACCGACGAGGCGAAGGTCGCCGAGCTGAAAGCTTCCGTCGCCCCGGCCGATTCGGTCTTCCTCGACGCCAAGGTCGAGGCCGAGCTCCTCGAACTCGACGAGGAATCCGCCATCGAGCTCCTCGAATCCATCGGCCAGACCGAACCCGGCCTGCACGCCTTGGCCCGCGCCGGCTTCCACACCCTCGGCCTGCAGACCTACCTCACCGCGGGCCCGAAAGAAGCCCGCGCCTGGACCATTCACCAGGGCGACACCGCCCCGAAGGCCGCCGGCGTCATCCACACCGACTTCGAACGCGGCTTCATCAAGGCCGAAGTGGTGGCCTTCGACGACCTCGTCGATGCAGGCTCCATGGCCGCCGCCAAAGCCGCGGGCAAGGTCCGCATGGAAGGCAAGGACTACGTCATGACCGACGGCGACGTGGTCGAGTTCCGTAGCGGATTAGCCTCTGCGAAGAAGTAAGGCAGCGCGCGTATCGCTGCTGGTAGAGAACCTGCTGAGCCCCTATCCGGTGTCCGGGCGGGGGGTCTGTCGTTTCGCTGGCACGGCCATCTGGCCGGTTCGGTCACCGTGGTATGCGGCAAGACAGTGCGTTTGCGTCGGTTTTCTCGACGAGCCGGCGCTACAGCTGCTGCCGCAGTAGTTCGGCCCGACGGGAGGCTCGGCGGCGAGCCTGCCCGGGCTCGTGGCCGGAACCGTCACGGTGTTCCTCCGGTAGTGCGGTCTGCTGGCTGGCTGGTGCGTCGATGAGGTCGGTGGAGCTGGCCAGGGCTTCGTAGAGCCAGTTGTGGGCTCGGCCAACGGTGACACGAGTTCCGAGGAACTGACCGGTCAGCGCCCAATAGCGATGAATCCGGTGGTCGGCGTCGGTGGCGTCGATCATCATTTGCTCGCGGAAACGGCGGGTGTCGCGTTCGCCGCGTGCGCTGGCGTGAGCGATGACGAACCGATCGAGTTCGTTGCCTCGATGCGGCTGGACGCCTTCGGTGACGAGTGACACCACATCCACCATCACCTCGCCCACCGCGACGTACAAAGCGTGAGCATCATGAATCAACTCCGGCCGACCTCGCCAGTATTGCTGCCGCACAACTCTGATCACGTCGGGGTCGGCCGCGAGAGCGGCCAACTCGGCATATGCCACAACTTCGTCGATGGATGGATCATCGGGCGGCTGCGGGACGTTCCAGCACACCCACGGATCGCTGGCGGATCGCGGTAGCGGTGTGAGGATGCGCCGCCAGAAGCGGACGAGGCGATCGTGGATCGCAAACCCGTCCTGCGCGGCAGCCAGCAATGCCAATCGCGCACTCCGCTGTGGCGAGGGCGCCGTCTCGATAGCCCGCAGTGACGCCCGCCGCCACGCCAGTGATCTCAATTCGACATCCAGTCGTGCACTTTCGGCGCCGATGGCTTCTGTCAGCGACCGTTCCCCGTGCAGCACATGGGTGATCGAATCGAGGCCGAGGCCCAGAATGCGCAGCCGCCGTACCAAGAGCAGTCGTTCGGCGGCACTGTCAGGGTCGAACATTCGATGTCCACCCGCGCTGCGTTGCGATTCCAGAATGCCTTCGTCGCAGTAGAACCGGATCGTTCGCACCGCGAGCCCGGTCCTGCGTGCCAACTCGCCGATGCTCACCAGCGCACCGGATCGTGTGTTGTCCGTCACAACCTGTTGAACCTCCACCCCACTGGAGCTCTTAGCGTACTGGCACTGACTCTCGGCTTCAGCGAGGCACAGGGCCTCGGGTCGACGCAGACAGGTGGTTGCATCGGGAAAGGGTAATTCGTGGCTACTACGCAGGAAGAAATCGTCGCTGGCATCGCCGAGATCGTCGAGGAGGTCACCGGTATCGACGCTGCAGACGTGGTGCTCGAGAAGTCGTTCGTCGACGACCTCGATATCGACTCACTGTCGCTGGTTGAGATCGCCGTACAGCTCGAGGACAAGTACGAGGTGAAGATCCCCGATGAAGACCTGGCGAGCCTGCGAACTGTCGGCGATGCGGTCAACTATGTCCAGAAGATGGAGGCCGAACAGCCGCAACTTGCAGCGGAAATGGAAGCGAAATTCAAGGAAGGCCAGGCGAATTGAGCAGCAGGGCCGGTTCGTCCCTTTGGGGAGGTGGTGCGCCGGTGATCGCTGATCCGCAATTGAACCCCGCCGCGGTCGAGCTTGGCAGCTTCTTTCGGCAGCCGCCGGAAGCCGTGTGGCGTGCGTTGACCGAGCCGGATTTGCTGCAGCGGTGGTTGCTGCGACCGACCGGGTTCGCTGCGTCGGTCGGGACCCGCTTCCGGTTCATCATCCCGGAATCAGCCACCGAGCAGATCCTCTGTGAGGTGTTGGCGGTCCGGCCATACGAGCAGCTGACCTACAGTTGGGACTATCCACAGGCCGAGTTTCCCGCCCGGTGGGTTGTCGACTGGATGCTGCAGACGCAAGGGCGGGGTACACGACTTCTGCTGACACAGACAGGGTTCGACATCAAGGATCGGCGCCAGCGGATGGTGCGCAACGCCGTCGAGCGCAGTTGGAAACGGTCCGTTCTGCCGCGGCTCGGTGAGGTGATCCACCACTGAGTCGCGGAGTACGGAGAGGGGCGAACCTACCTCCGATCGCACCGCGAAGTGCACTCGAATCGGCATGAGCGCGCACTCGAGTTCGCTAGAGTCAGCCGGGCGGTGCGGCCGGAGCGTCGGATCTCACGAGCCGCCGGCACCGGTTGGGTTGAGGAGAGGCGCAGAGGTTATTCTGCTTCGGAACGTGACGCGAAGTGTGAGCAGAGGGTTTGACGTGCCGATATGGGATGTCAATGGGGTCGAATTCCGCAGCGGATTAGCGTCTGCGAAGAAGTAGGGCAGCGCTTGCATCGCTGCTGGTAGCGACTCTACTGAGGCCCCCCTCCGGTACCGGGTGGGGGCCTCAGTCGTTTCGCCGGCGCGGTGCGATGGCCGACCTCGACAGCACGGTATACGGCATTTCCGTGCGTCCTGATCGCGATCAGTTCGATCCGAGGGCAGCTCTGGCCGGAAACACAGCGCCCATCCGGTCCCGACGGCGCAGTGAAGATTATTTCGACCGCGGCGATGAGTTTTCCGGACCGCCCCCGTCCGTACTGGTGAACGCGCCACCAACCCGGCGCGGCCGACCCAGAAGGAACAAGAAATGACCGCCGTCACCGCCACCCAGACCACCGCCGCCGTCCACCCCGGCAAGATCCGCAACCGCGTCCTGTGGACCCTGCAGATCGTGCTCGGTCTGTTCTTCATCATCGCCTCCGGCGGCCCGAAGCTCGTCATCCCGCAGACCCTGATGGAAAACAACGCCACCGCCTTCTCGATCCCGTTGGCGCTGCTGGTCTTCATCGGTCTCGCCGAGGTCGCGGGCGGGATCGGACTCATGGTGCCCCGCCTGACCGCGGCCGCCGCGATCGGCCTGGCGATCGTCACCTTCCTCGCCGCCGGCTTCAACGCGTTCCTGGCCGACACCCCGGAATTGGCCCCCTTCCCGCTGGCGCTCACTGCGATCTTCGCCTGGATCGCCTACGAACGCCGGGCCTCGATCGCCGCCCTGCGCGCGCTGATGAAGCGATGACCCGTGCGTAACGCCCGGCTACCGGCGGCGCCCAGCCGCCGGTAGCCGCGTTGTGCGTTACGGGGACGGTCCGGTCGGGTTGGTCGGGCTGTCCCATCGGAGTCGCGGGGCGGACGTCACCGGATTGGGCCGCCCACCCCGCGACCCTCCGAATCATGTGATGACAGTTGTTGTTTCGCGGCGGAGGGTGTGGTGCCCAAGCCCGACGGGCGAGCCTGTGCCGTGTGCGGCGAGTCCTCTCCTCGCTCGTCCGGCACCGTTATGGGAGGTGGTACAGGATGTTCGGCGCGGCAGTCGGTCTCGCGCCTTGTTCGACCGATATGCGGCAGATGAGCGTGTTCGCGGATGAAGGAGTCCGTCCTTGTCGCCGGTGTGTGGAACTATTCGCGATGGATCGACAATTTATGAACACGGATAGGCCGAACTGGATGACGCTGGCACGCGATGAGGCGTTGGCGCTACTGACAGACTCGCTCTCGGCGCGGCGGCGACGCGGCGCAAAACGGCTGCGCGCGCTCGCAGACCCGACAACAGCGGCCCAAGTCCGCGCCGCGCTCGAACGCGAAGTGCTGGACAAACGCACCTGGGAGACGCAGTACCAATTGATCATGGCGCTGGGAACGACCGGCAGCCGCGAGGATGTCGAACTGTTGAAAACACTGGCGTTGCAACCTCGCTCGGCAACCATGGTCAACGCTGCTCTTGGCGACGCCATCGTCCGCCTGGGTCGTGACGTCGACAACGACCCAACCCCCGCCATGTGGTGTCTGCAACAAGACGTCGAACTTCTCGCTGACGGCGCGCTGCGCGCGGTCGCGATGCTGCGACTGAACTTCCACGACACCGCGGTCGACGCCGTCATCGATTACGCCGAGGCCAGTTTCCACGATCTCAACCACAAGTTCCTGGCGTACTGGCCAGCGGTCGCAGCAGCCGGTTGGTCCGGGCCTCGTGTGCGGGCGTTTCTGACCCGATGCTCACAAGATGGCCGCCAGATCATCGCCGAAGCCGCCACGGACGCCCTGAACGGTCGTTACGGAAACTACGTGAGCGTGCTGTAGTTGACGTGGAACCGAACGCACGCAACCTCCGGCGGCGAGAGCGGTTATCGACATGAGCGCGCACTCGAGCTCACTAGAGCGAGCTGGGTGATGCGGCCAGAGGGGCGGTCTTGGGTCGCTGCCGGCATCGGTCGGATCGGGGGTTGTGTGCAGAGGTTATTCGGCTTCGGGACGCGAGTCGGGCCCCGAGTAGGGCGTTTGACGTGCAGCGATGGGAGTCGATAGCGGTCGAGTTCCGTAGCGGATTAGCGTCTGGGAAGAAGTAGGCAGTTCTGTTTGATCGTTGCTGGTAGAGACTCTGCTGAGCCCCCGGAGGCCCGGGTCGTTCGCCGGTTCCTTTAGATACTGGCGTTCCGCCGGCACTAGCGGGAATCTATCAGTCCTCGGCATGAGTCCAAGGTGCACGCCTCCATGCGGTGGTGTCCTCGTCAACGCTGCTGAGGAATGCGCTGAAATCTGATGCAGCTGATCCAGCCGTACCGTCCGAAGTGTTGTATTGCGTTCTCCAGGCCAGAGGGTCCTTGCCCAAGTGGGATACGGTGCTGAAGTTGAGGTTGTAGAGGTGCTCAGCGGTGAGAGCAAAGTGTGGGCGACCGCTTGGGCTGGACGTACGCTGCCAGATTTCCCCGCACTCAGCCGACGACTGTAGCGTCGCGACGAACGTGGCGGGGGCGTTGACACGATCTGCGAAGTCCCACAACTTCGTAAGATCAGACTCGCGTAGCCCGAGGGCGGTCGTCTTGCACTCACCAACGATCCACCGTCCGTTCGAAAGAATTACGGCGACGTCGGCTTCGGCAACGACTTGCTTGCTTTCGGCATCAACGAGCTCAAGGCCGGGATATGCGCCGAAGACGTTCCGTGGCCCCCCGCCGACTCTCCCATCCCATACCTCGCACAGATAGCGCAAAGCGAGGACATGTGAGAGTACGTCGAAATTCATAGCCCGCAGCAGTGTTTCCCCGGCTCGGTAGCGGATCTGTGCGGTATCGAGACCAAGCGGGTCTGGCACCACTTGCCCGCAGCCATGGCAGATAAGCTCAGGGACGGCATCAGCAAGCGGTCTCCATTGCTTGTGGCTGCAGTTTTCGCAAGAGGACTGGAAGCCGCGCAGTAGCATGCCTCGCCGGTTGGCCCACTGGATCCACTCATTTCCCGCTTCTCGACTCAGTTTTGCAATCGTGCGGATCTCGTTGACGGTCTTGTAGCCGACATCTTCGACGTCTGGCTTCGCCAGCGCCTCCTCGAGGCGGCTTTCGAGGAGGCGGTAGCGGTCGTTTTTTGTCTCGGCATCGTTCTCCACCTTCAAGAACTGGCGGAGCTGCTTCTTGACGATGCTGCTGCTCCGGCCACGGGTAAGTTCGCCAAGGAGTATGGTCACAGTTGGGCATGCCAACCTGGTAATGCCTGGCATGCCGCCAATCATTTCAATCAACTGTGCCGCCGCACGACCAGGCACCGAGCGGCGAACAGTCTGACTCTGATCACGAGCGAGGGCATCCAGAACCTCTAGCCCGCTAGGGTGAAACACCTCTAAAATATTGTCATTGGTCGAGGTCTGCGCAATGTAGCCATGAAGGTAGCCATGGTGCGGGTAGCCGCTACGCCTCAAGGTACGGCTTGGCGGAAGGTAGCTGTCGGTGACAATTGTCGTGACTCTGCTCCAACCACCCGCCTCTTTCAGTGCCGCGCGACCAAGCGCCTCGATTTCAGTTGGAACAAAGCGCGGTATCTCTGCGCGCCCGTTGGTGTAGTGAGCAGTGTCCGTAACATGAAGTTGGCAACCACCGAGCGGGCGCAAGACTTCTGACGCCGATGCCACTTCGAAGCGGGTGTTAGTTACTAGCTCCTTGAGGAGATCGGAGTCCACGCTTGCTGAGATGACTGCCATGTCGCCGCCAGCAAAGCCCCAATGTCGTTGTGCTCCCATATGCTGCCAGCAGCTTAGAGCGGCCGGCACGTCGGCAACTGCTGGAACCGCGAGCGGGAATCCACGGCGGAAGCCGTTCAATGCACGGAGGTACCAGAGTAGGGCGAGGTCCTCAACACTGTCTTGTTCATAGACCACGACAACATTAGGACCGAAACGCCAGCTTTCTGCCCACTCCCGGAGGCCCATAGAATTGGAGTACGGAAACCCGAGATCGACTGGTGCCTCGGTGTATCCAAGCCGACTGAGTGTAAGTTCCACGGCAGTCATGGTGTTCGGTTTACGTAGGCGATTGAGGATGTCAGCCGGTCCAGTCGTCCCGCTGAACTGCTTGATGGGGACCACACCGTCATAGTTGAAACCGGCCGCGATTCCGTGCCACTCTCGTCGATCCTCCGTCACCTCTGGAGGATGATCGCCGAAGGTGCCGAGATATGAGAGGTACCAAGGATCGTCAGGTGAAACGCCACGCGCAGTTTGGACTGTCACGTGGTTGGTGGGGATGGGCAGATCCATCAGCATACGTAGCAAATAGAGCCCTGTCGGGGTGTGCGTGAAGTAGCCGTATCCGAGTTGGGATTGTGTGTCAACTAGGTCCCTCTCGTTGATCCCGTCGACCGGACTACGATCGACTAGCTGGACCCAGAGATCATCGATCGGCTGGCCAGGGTTTATCGGCACCAGAGGCATGTATGCGCCACCCCAGGAGTCGCAAAGTGAGACAACCACTTCGCACGCACTGGCAAAGTTGTCCCTGGCAACAATCTGGGCCGGTGTAGGTGGACGGAAGAGTCTTTCGATCGAATACGTGCCGTTGAGCCGGTCATTCCGCAGCAGAGGCCAACTGTCATGCATACGCCAACTCTTTCATTGGAGTGGCCCACTCGTGCGTCGATCGAGGGAACCAATGCGATGTCAAAGGGTGTCGGGCCCTTGCGTGCGCATCCGCCCGGCTGAGGTCTAGATCTTTCAGGCACGCGACGTTGTCGTCGACGAGAGCGTTCTCGTCGAAGCGGTCACCGACGCGCTAGGCCGCTACCTGTACCCATGCGAATGACCGACCTCGTTCCGGCCGGCACCGAACCGCCTGCCGCGGCGTGTAGCAGTTCCACCACCGTGCGGTTTGCTGCATCGGTCGGCTACCACGAGAAGGGACATTCGGCGACGGAATCCGTGCCGAAGTCGACGTGGTCCCCCCTTCAGCATCAGCAGTCATTCCTGACGCGGGAGGCGCGCTACCGCAAGTTGGCCTGTGGCCAGGTTGGGCCGCTTGGGCTGCGGTCGGATCAGTTGTGGCGTAGTTGGTTTGAGGCCCGGCGCCCTGGTCTAGGTGTGGCAGATACTGTTGCCTGATCTCGCTCCGAGGTGGACCCCTACTGGTGCTGGCGGCCGTGGGCACGGCAGGCAGGTACAGACGTTATTCGGCTTCGGAACCGGAGTTCGTTGTGGACCGGGGGTTTGACGTGCGGATATTGGATGTCAAGACGGTCGAGTTCCGCTTCAACGTCTGAGGCGCTGCGAAGAAATAGGGTAGCGCGCACATCGTTGCTAGTAGAGACTCTGCTGGGCCCCCGTCCGGTATCTCGGGTGGGGCCCAGCCGTACGGCCGGGCTGCGCGCCGGTCGGTTCGGTCAGCGCGGTATGCGGCTGAAGCGGATGGCCGAGAGGTCGGCCATGTCCGGGCTGTTGACGACCCGCGTGGTGGTCGACCCTTCCACTGCGGATGACCACCGCAGTCGCCGGTCCGGTGCTTGCGACGACCCTGGAGATGAGGCGTGATGACGAGGGAAGAAGGCTTCGATCGTCGGATCGAACCGTTCCGGACGGAGCTGCTGGCGTACTGCTACCGGATGCTGGGCTCGGCGCACGACGCTGAGGACCTGGTCCAAGACACGTATCTGCGGGCGTGGCGGGCGCGGGAGCAGTACGACGAAACGCGCAGCTCACTGCGCACCTGGCTCTACCGGATCGCGACCAACGTCTGCCTGACCGCGCTGCAGACTCGCGGCGGCCGACCGCTGCCATCGGGACTGGTGGCCGCGGCGGATCCGCTCGGGCCGTTCGTGCGGGGAGAGCACGCCGCCTGGCTGCAGCCCTTACCGGATTCGTTGCTGGACAACGCCGATCCGTCCGCGACCGTGATCGATCACAGCAGCCTGCGCTTGGCATTCGCTTCCGCCCTGCAGCACCTGTCGGCGCGTCAGCGCGGTGCGCTGATCCTGCGTGAGGTGCTCAGCTTCTCCGCGGCCGAGACGGCGGAAATTCTCGGCACCACCGTCGTATCGGTGAACAGCTCCTTGCAGCGGGCGCGCACCCGCCTGAAAGAGATCGGGGTCGGGTTGGAACGGGTCCGCGAACCGTCCACGACCGAGCAGCGCGCCTGGGTCGAGCGCTACATGACGGCGTTCGCGCGCGCCGACATCGAGGGCCTCAAGCGTCTGCTCACCGAGGACGTGATTATGGAGATGCCGCCGATGCTCAACTGGTTTTCCGGCCGCGGCAACTACGGCCTGTTCATGGAATGGGTCTTCGAGGCGGCCGGGAAGGACTGGGTTCTCCAGCAGGTCGCCGCCAACGGGGGCCAACCCGGATTCGCCGCCTATCAGCGCGTCGGTGGCCGGTACGAACTGCACACGCTCCAGATCTTCACAGTCACCCCCGAGGGCATCAGCCGGAATTCGGTGTTCCAGGATCCCGAGATTTTCGCGGCTTTCGGCCTGGCGGCCCGACTCGACGCCTAGACCCGAGAATTTCCTTCCAGCGGCGCGATGAGTTCTGATGCCGCCGCCGGTATGTATTCCCGAGGTCGCCGGAACACTGCAGGCGATCCGACCACCAAGGGAGACTCCGATGTCGAACCATCGCGCCGCAGACGAGGCCGCGATCCAGGCCGTGCTGGCTGATTCCTACAAGGCGTGGGAGGCGGGCGACGCCGACGCCATGGTCGCCAACTACACCGTGGACGCGACTGCCATCATGGCGGGCTCGCTCCGCGACAGTCGTGAGGTGATCCGCCAGAGCATGGCGCTGGCCTTCGCAGGGCCGCTCGCGGGCAGCTCAACCTACAACAAACAGCTCAGCGTCCGCTTCATCGGCGAGGATGCCGCGATCGTCATCAGCGAATCCGCCATCCTGTTCGCCGGCGAGACCGAAGTTCCCACCGACGAGCGCAAGGTGAACGCGACGTGGGTCCTCGAGAAGCGCAACCATCAGTGGCTGATCGCCGCCTATCACAACAGCCCGGTACTGGCGCCTTCCCAGTGAGCCGCGGCGTGAACCAGCCACCGCACTGACTGGACGGCCCTCATCCGCCGATGTGGATGAGGGCCGCCCGTCGCAGGGTGTATCGCGCCCTCGCGCTGGCGCTGCGAAGAAGTAGGGTAGCGCGCGTATCGCTGCTGGTAGCGACTCTGTTGAGCCCCCATCTGGTATCTGGTGGGGCTCCGTCGTTCCGCCAGCACTGCCCGCCAGCCGGTTTCGATCAGCGCGCTATGCGGCTACTTAAGACTGGGGGTAGGGCTTGATCCGGCCCGGATCGGGTCTAGGTGCCCGGTGGGGCTAACTGTGGGTTTGGTATCGGCCGTCGGCGGCCGCGGTGAGTCGGTAGGCCAGGGCGCGTACGGCGTCTTTGAGGGTGTCGGGGTGTTCGATGACGAACGGGCGATTCAGGCCGGCGAGGACTGGGGGAATCCAGTCGAGTTGTTCGGCCCGGATTCGGACCCGGACCCACGGGCGGGTGTCGGCCGGCGGTGAGTCGATCTCGTGCATGGTCGCGATCGTCGCGGGGAGCAGCGGGCGGACCTGGCTGAGCGTGCCCTGCACTCGGATCGATACCTCGTGCCGGTAGGGCGCCGTGGCAAGTGCGGACAGCAGGTGAGCTGCCGGCTCGAATCCGGTGGGCGGAGTGAACGTTCCGGGCAGTGTGGTCACCGCGGTGATCCGGTCCAGCCGGAACTGGCGTAGTTCGTCGCTGTTGCTGTCCTGTCCTGTGAGGTACCACCGGCCGGAGTGGTCGACGAGCCCGTAGGGGTGCACGGTCCGCTCGCTGGGCCGCCCGTTTCGGTCGGTGTAGTCGATCGCGACCGGTCGGTGCTCGCGGGTGGCCTCGGCGAGGCGGAGCAGGACGGCGGTCTCGACAGCGGCTTCCGGGCGAGCGTCGGCGGTGAACTCGGCGGTGTTGATCAATGCGTCCAGCCGGGCCGTCAGGCGGGCGGGCAGGACGCGGCGGAGTTTGGCCGTAGCGCTGTCGGCTGCGCGGGCGGAAGCTGTCGATCGGTCGGCGCCGTGGTTGGTGAGGAGTCCGAGTAACACCGCCACCGCCTCGTCGTCGGTCAGCATCAGCGGCGGCATTCGGTACCCGGGGGCGAGCTGGTAGCCCCCGTAGCGGCCCCGAGCCGATCGGACGGGGATATCCAGGTCGGTGAGATGGGTCACGTATCGCCTGACGGTGCGTTCATCGACGCCCAGCCGTCCGGCCAGTTCACCGACGGTATGGGTACCGCCGGCCTGCAACAGCTCGAGCAGGGCCAGCACGCGGGCGGTGGGGCGCGTCATCGGGAAATTCTCGCATCTATACCGGGCGGAAACTGTCCGGTATCGACTCTACGGTGGCATGCGGCGGCGGAACTTCCGCCTCATCCGACAGCAGGAGCACACAATGAAGCTAGTCTCGATCCGCCTGATCACCGATGACATCCAGCGGTTGGTCAGCTTCTATCAGCACGTGACCGGTGTCGAAGCGACGTGGGCTACACCGGATTTCGCCGAAATCGTCACACCGGCCGGCGCACTCGCGATCGGAAGCACCCGCACCGTGGCGCTGTTCGCGGCAGGCAGCGCGCGCCCAGCCGACAACCACACCGCGATCATCGAATTCCTGGTCCCCGATGTCGATGCCGATTACCGACGGTTGCGGGATGCGGTCGAGGATTTCGTCAACGAACCCACGACGATGCCGTGGGGGGAACCGGTCGTTGCTGTTCCGCGATCCCGACGGCAACCTGATCAACCTCTTCACGCCGGTCACCGCGCAAGCCGTCGCCAAGTTCGCTTCTTGACATCCGCTCATCGGCATGAGCGCGCATCGAGTCGACTAGAGCCAGACCCGTGAAAGCGGAACCTCGATCGGTGATGGGGCGGCTCCGCCCGATCCGCGCTGCGGCTAGATGGGCTGGCGGGTTTCGTCGAGACCGGCGATGCCCTCTGCGAAGCCGACGGCGGGCTCGTACTTCAGCTCGCGGCGGGCCAGGGTGATGTCGTATCGCCTTGGCAGGGCCAGGAATTCGATCTCGAATCGGGTCAGTGGCGGACGCCCGGGCAGCGGCAGGGTGGACCAGAGCCATTCGGCGGCCCGGGCGAGGGCGAATAGCGGCCCGGACGGGACCGACCGAGTCGGCATCGACGCGCCCTGGGCGGCGAGCACGCCGGTCAGAAACTCGCGGACCGGCATCGGCTCGGCGTTGGTGATGAGGTACGTGCCGCCGGGCGTGCCCTCGCTCAGCGCGGCGGCGACAGCGGCGGCGACGTTGTCGACGTGGACATGTTCGAAACTTGCCATGCCGTGATCGATCAGCGGCAGCTTGCCGGCGCGGGCGCGGGTGGCCAGGTCGGCCAGCTGCCCCGAACCCGGACCCCAGATGAAGGTGGGCCGCAGCACGATAGTCTCGATCACATCCGCGTGCGTGCGGATCAGGTGTTCGGCGGCGAGTTTCGCTTGGCCGTAGCGCGAGCTGGGCACGGCCGGGGTGGGCTGGGATTCGGTGATGTCGAGCAGCGGCCGGCCATCCTGCAGCACTGATTCACTGCTGATATAGACGAATCGGCGTACACCGTGCCGCACGGCCGCAGCTAGCACATCGCGCGTGCCCTCCACGATCGCCTCATCGAGGGCACGCTGAGGAGCCCACGTCGACACCAATCCCGCCGCATGAACGACGACGTCGATACCGGCCAGCCGATCTTCCCAGGCCGCCACGTCCTCGAGGCTGCCCGGCACGACGGTTACCTGCGGAATGCGCCTGCCCGTGCCCCGGACCAACGTCGATACGTCGTGTCCGTCGGCCACCAGCCGATGCACCACACGTTGCCCCAAAAACCCGGTCGCACCCGTAAGCAGCACCTTCATCCCTATCTACCTTTCTCGAAAGTAACTTGACCGGTCATCATAGTATGATCGTAGCTTGACCGATCGGCATAGTATTCTGGAGACATGCCTCGTCCCCCGTCCGATTCCCGGCCGCGCCTGGTGGCGGCCGCCCGCGAGTTACTGCAACGCCAGGGCTATCAGGCCACCGGGCTCAGTGAGATCGTCGCTGCCAGCGGCGCCCCCCGGGGCTCGCTGTACTACCTGTTCCCGGGCGGGAAGCAAGAGCTGGCGGTCGCGGCGATCGAGGAATCCGCGGACGAGTTCACCCGGTTGATTCGGGAAACTGCCGCCCACGCGCCGGATGTGCGCTCCTTCTGCGAGCAATTCGCCCTGCACTTGAGCCGCGGACTCGTCGAATCGGGCTATCTGGGCGGGTGCCCGGTCAGCACGGTCACCCTCGATTCCGCTCCGCGCTCCACCGCACTCACCCTCGCCTGCCGTGACGCCTATCGGCAATGGCGCACCGCCTTGACCCAGGCGCTGGTGCGGTACGGCATTCCGGCGGCGCGCGCCGAACGGCTCGCGGCACTCATGCTGTCAGCGGTCGAGGGTGCCATGATCATCGCTCGTGCCGAATGCTCCACCGTCCCGCTGGACGACATCCACCTCGACCTGGCCGCTCTCGCGATCGCAGCCACTGATTCCACTGGGACCCAAACGTCCAGGGCGACCGAAGGATAACCTTCGGAACTCCAGATTCTGTCGTGCGTCTTATGGGACTGTCGCGGAGTGATCGGGCCCTCGCCTCGACCGCGGTTCCGAGCATCCTGTACTGCCGAATTCGCTTTCAGGTCAGAGAAGTTCAGCGCGATAGGCTTTCGGTCATGAAGCGGCCAGACCAGAGCTCTCCGCCGACCTACGATGAAGCGCTGCGAATCGCGCGCGATCTGGTGCGGGATCCCGACACTCTTGTCCCATACCCCCACCAGGGGCTGGAGAATGCTCGCTACGGGCAAGGTTTCGCGTTCTTACAGACAATCGGAACCGACCGCGGCGAGATGGACGGCTACGTCCTGGTGACCACGACCAGTTACGGCAGCGGGCTACTGTCCGCGAGCGGAGACACCATCGAATCGGTAATCGCCGAACACTTGTCCCAAGCCGAACATGCCAACAGACACATCCCCGACAGCGAACTGTCGGTGGCGCACCGCCTGGCGCTCGAGGCCTACGACGGCGGCCTCACACGCATAGGCGAGATACCCCGGAGCGGAGCGATCGCTCCCGAGGTAGCCGACTACGCCGAGTTCCTTCTAATCGGACTGCGGCGCAGGGGCGTCCGAGGAGACTCGGCACGCAGCATCTTCGCCCGCAATGATTTCCTGATGCAAAGTCCGGCCGCTGGGCGTCGATACACGCAACCCTGCCCGCACTGCGACCGGCCGACGATCTATGAGGAACGCTACCCCCGCGCGGTCTGCGATCACTGCCTGAGCCGCACCACCGACCACGCCGGGCGCCGGGTCAGGGGTTTCAACACCAGTATGAGTGGCGGGATGATCTGCTACTACGCGGATACGCTCGAGCACCCGGACGGCTCCGGCTCCCAGAAGGAGGAATGCGTCGAGACCACTCGAACCGGGGCATGTTTTATCGACGGACACCCCGCGACCATGCAGGAGGCACGTTTCGGCGGGATCGTCGTCCAGATGGAGCCCCGCAAGTCGGCACGTCGGAGGTGGTTTCGGTAGGCCGAACGAGCCGTAGTGCCCGCATACCGCGTCGACCCAACCATCAGCACCCGTCAGCGGTGACCATCGTCGTGGGGTAACGGGTCGGACGCTGTGTCAGTCACCGTGTCAGGTCGGCATCAGTGCGCTGTCAGCCGCTCCGGACAAAGTATGCCCATCGAACAAAACGGGCCCGGATCGACACCGGTTCGGGCCACTGCCACAACGGTTTTCGAAGGAGCACAAAATGTCCGCCACCCTCACCCTGACCGACCAGGACAAGGCCACCGTCCGCTCTGCCGCCTACGGCGCGGTTTCCTTGCTCGCCGCCGCCTCCGATAAGCCCCACAAGGCCGCCACCGCCGGCTCTATCGCGTTGACGTCGGCGACCGGTCGGGTCGGGCACGTGCTGAACGCGAAGTCCAAGGACATCCACCTGACCGGCAGGACCGTCGCCGAGCTCGCCGACCAAGTGCTGCCGGCCCTGGCTGCCGCGGTGGCTCTGCTCGACCAGCAGGATCCCGCCGAGGCCGACAACTTCCGCAGCACCGTGCTGGTCGCCCTCGAAGCCGCTGCCGCAACGAGCCGCAACGGTCAGCCCGGCCCCGTCGTCGACGAGATGACCCGCAAGGTGGCTGCGGCTCTGCACGCCGCGTGAAAGAGCGGAGGCCAACCGCCGCGGGTCGCCGAATGAATCCCTGAGATTCCCTCAGCACCGTCGATCTCGGGAATACCGCGCTGACCGAACCGGCCAGCGCGGTATGCGGCATTTGCAGTGCGTTCGAAAGGTCAGGCCGATGATGTTCGGGCGTTTTGCACAACCGTGCGGCGGTGTGGGCAGCGTTCCCGATCTCGGACCGGCAGGAGCCGCGCTGAGCGTTGCCGCCTGCACCGGGGGAGCCGTCGCCGCCGCGCCGTAATGGTCGTTGCGCGATAGGATCCAGCTGCCCGGTTTCCGGCTCCGATGATCGTTGTTCAGTAAAGGGAGTCCGAGCGGATGGATCGCCGGAAGAAGGAAATCAGTCGGCGCGGTGTGTTGCTGGCGGCCGGAGCAGCGATCGCACTGACCGCATTGGCCCAGCCCGCGCAGGCGGTGACGATCACGCGGAAAGTTTCCCCGGGCCCGGAGGAGCCGGGGAGGCGGGCGGACCTGGCGGAACAGGCCATCGTGCAGCGGCACGTGCGCACGCTCTGGGGTCGGCCGCAGATGCGGCTGGGCACGCTCGTCTGGCCAGGGTCCTTGCTGGACCAGTCGTTCGCGCGATGGTGCTACTGGTGGCAAGCCCACCTTCTCGACTGTGCGGTGGACGCCGCGTATCGTGCCGGCACGCCCGAACGCATAGACCGGGTCGTCGCCATCGCACGCGGTATCCGTACCCGCAACCTCACCGGCTGGACCAACCGGTACTACGACGATATGTCCTGGTTGGTATTGGCACTCGAACGCGCCGACCGGCTGCTCGGCGTCCGCTTCGGCGACGCCGTCGGCGAGCTGCGAGCCGGTTTGATCGAGGGATGGAATCCGGACGTCGGTGCGGTGCCCTGGCGGTCCGGCGACGAGTACTACAACACCCCCGCGATCGGTCCGACCGGCATCGCTATGGCGCGTTCGGGCGAACTGTCGCGCGCCGGACAACTCGCCGATTTCCTGCACACTCGATTGCGCGACACCGCCAGTGGCCTGGTTCTCGACGGTGTCCATGAGCCCGGCGGACGAGTAGAGCGGACCGTCCACACCTACTGCCAGGGGGTGGCCATCGGGTTGGAGACCGAGCTGGCGCTTCGCACAGGTGAATCGCACCATCGCAGGCGCGTGGCAGATCTCGTCGCCGCGGCGGGGGACAGGCTCACCGACGCCGGGGTGATCGTCGCGGCCTCCGGCGACGACTCCGGGCTGTTCATGGGCATCCTCGCCAGATATCTCGCGGAAGCCGCACTGTCCTTGGGCGACACCACCGCGGCGAATATCGTGCACGCCTCCGCGCAGGCGGCCTGGAAACACCGCGCCGAGGTGGATGGGCTACCACTGTTCGGTGTGGACTGGACCCGCCCGGTCACGGTGCCGGCGCATCCGGAAACCTTTCCCCAGTTCACCCACTCGTCCGCCGCTTCGTCGGCGAACCTGAGCAGCGATCTCTCGGTACAGCTGAGCGGGTGGATGCTGCTCGAAGCGGATCACCAGCTCACCGCCGCGGGCCGCTGAGCCCATGGGGGAAGCGCGGCGCGCAGGGACTTCTACCGCTTTTACCTGGAAGCCAGGGAGCAAAGACTCGATCGGAGGTGCATCCTGCGGCCCATCGACATCGCCCGGGAACACGGGTTGTCCGCACAGGCGATCCGCAACTACGACGACGCGGGCATCCTCCCGCCGACCGAGCGCAGCGAGACCGGTTACCGGCGCTACACGCTCCTGCACGCGCAGGCGCTACGCGCTTTCCTGGCGTTGCGGGGTGGCCACGGGCACCAGCAGGCAAGGGAGATCATGCGCGCGGCCAACCGCGGCGATACCGAGTCCGCCTACCGGCTCATCGACGCCTCCCACGTCGCGCTGCTCACCGAACGCGACACACGCACCGAGGTCGCCAAGGCCTTGGGCAGTCTGTCCACCGCGATGCCGACTCCGGTCCACGGTCGACCGTTGACCGTGGGCGAACTCGCACGCCGAATCCGCGTGCACCCGGCGACCCTGCGCACCTGGGAGACCCAGGGCATCCTGCGCCCCGAACGCGATCGGGCAACGGGCTATCGCCAATACGGACCGGACTGCATACGCGACGCCGAGATCGCACGACAATTGCGCCGAGGCGGCTACCTGCTGTCCCAGGTCGCGCAGTTCATCGAGTCACTGCGCGAGGCAGGCGGAGCGGACGCGCTGCGGGCTTTCCTCGACTCCTGGCAGGACCGGCTGACCGCGCGCAGCCGCAACCTGCTCGCCGGCGCGGCCCAGCTCGATGCCTACCTCACGATGCTCGATCGCACACCCCAGGAATGATCCACAATCCGCGGAGCCGCGAGGACTGTGTCGACTCGCTCGGTGCGGCGAGTGGGGTAGATGCCGGTCTCCAGGCGCAGTAGACCCTTGTCAGCCCGCGTTGCGAATCTGGGTCAGGAATTCCGGGTTGGTTCCGGTTTGACGGAGGCCGGTCAGTAGCAGTTCGAGCGCTTGCTGCGGGTCGCGGCCCGAGAGGGTCTTGCGCAGGGACCCCGTGGCCGTGAGCTCGTCGGCGGACAGCAGCAGTTCCTCTTTGCGGGTGCTGGAGCGGTCGATGTCGATCGCGGGGAACAGACGGCGGTCGGCGAGGTGCCGATCGAGCTTCAGTTCGGCGTTTCCGGTCCCCTTGTATTCCTCGAAGATCACGGTGTCGGCGAGCGAGCCGGTCTCGACCAGGGCAGTGGCGATGATGGTGAGCGAGCCGCCGTGCTCGATATTTCGTGCGGCGCCGAGGAATTTCTTCGGTGGCGCGAGTGCCCCGGCATCGACGCCGCCGGAGAGGATGCGGCCGGACCCGGCGGCCGCCAGGTTGTAGGCGCGGGCAAGCCGGGTCAGCGAGTCCAGCAGCACGACGACGTCGTGACCCATTTCGACAAGGCGTTTCGCGTGTTCGATGGCCAGTTCGGCGAGTGCGATGTGGTCCTGGGCCGGTTGGTCGAAGGTCGCGGCGGCGACCTCGGCCGGTACCGCTCGGGACAGGTCGGTCACCTCTTCCGGGCGTTCCCCGACCAATACCAGCATCAGCTGGCATTCGGGATGATTCTTGGCGATGCCGTGCGCGATGGCTTGCAGCACAGAGGTTTTGCCCGCCTTGGGCGGTGCGACGACCAGCGCGCGCTGGCCCTTGCCGATCGGCATGACCAGATCGGTGACGCGGGTGGTCAGTTCATGCGGCTCGGTCTCCAGCCGTAGACGGTCCTGGGGATAGATGGGGATCAAATCGGCGAAGTGCGGTCGCGCTCTGGTATTGCCGGGTGGCAAGCCGTTGATGCTGTCCACTCCGACAAGCGGTGCGAGTTTGGCGCCTTCACGTTTCGGTCCGACCGTGCCGGTGACGGTATCGCCGCGGCGCAGGCCGTGCTCGCGGATCAAACGCGCGGGCACATGAGCGTCCCGCGGTCCGGGCAGATAACCGTCGACGTGCAGCGAGGCGTGGTTGTGCGTGATGTCGAGGATGCCGGTGACCGATGTAGTCCGGTTCTCCCCGGTGGGGCTGTCTTCACTGTGGATAGTGTTGTCTTGCATGGTTTTCTCCTACGGGGGGCAATGAATGTGGCGGGTTGCCGATGAATGCCGCCTACGGGAATGACGCTCGTTGCATGCGCCGTTAGGTGGCTGGGCGCTGTCTGCTCCGGACGTGCTGCCGGCGCACGGTATACGAGACCGCCGTGGCGACTGTGGATTCTTGTGGGAGGGGGTCGACACCTACATCCACAAGATGGAGACCGCCTCACGGTAGCGGCATCAGCGACAACACGCAATAGCGCCCGTTTGTTCCCCGCCGTAGATCAGCTGAACTGCTCAGCACGCGAGCACGACTGCGCGCTGCTCGAGAGAACCGCTTCGTGCACCTTGTGAAGTCGCGAATATGCTGTGGCACAGGCACTTCAGACCCAGGCTTGCCTGTTTGTCCAAGCGCGCGGCATGGAGTGTGTACCGCCGGCTGTGCTCGGGTGATGCGCGGCGGTGATCGGCAGACTCGTGCTCGGGTCAGTTCCCGCGTCGACGTTGCGAGTCAGGCGCCCAGTCCGGCTCCTGCGCCGCGGGGACGGCTCCGTCGGTCCGTACCCGGTAGGCGATCTCGACCGACCCGCCCGGCAGCGCGCGCGAGGCTTCGAATTCCAAGCCCGTATCGACGCTCAGGGCATCAGTGAGGCGCATTCCTCCGCCGACCAGGAACGGCAGGACCACCAGCTCCAGCTTGTCGAGCGCGCCGAGCGCACGAAAGGTGTCGACCGTGCGGGGACCGCCGATGAGATGGACATCGCCACCGCGATTGGCGGCGCGCAAGCGCTCGAGCAGTCGAACCGGATCGCTTTCGACGATGACATCGTCGGGCGTGCCCTCCGGACGACGCGAGCCGAGCACGAACACCCGCAAGCCCGGCCACGGCCACCGGTCGTTTGTGAGCGCCGGTTCGAACGTGGTCCGGCCCATCAGCGCCGCCTCGACAGGCTCGAGGAATTCCGCGATGCCATGGCTGCCAGGCCCGTGGAGCGGATCCAGCACCTGGGGCGGCCAGCCGTTCGGAGTGGCCACATAACCGTCGGCACTCATGCACAGGCGTGCGCGGATCTGCATGCGGCTGTCTTCTGTCAGATCGGTCATGTGTGTCAGGACGGGCCCCCCGACCGAAAATCATCGGTCGCGGCGGCCGGCCTAGCCTTTCGGCATTGCGGCACAGGCGAAGTCGTGTGCACATCTGGAGTGGAACCGGTACGGGGTCGGCCGACGCTGTATAGGTAAGGAAGGCAGGGTGGCAAGCCGGTTTCGTTGCAAGAAAACGCAATCGGGCTGCGGCGGTCGGACGTTTTCGGAACAACTCCTGGGGCGATCGAGGATGATTTCAACATTGAACGATTTGTATTGCCGCGACCGTATTAGCTGACCCCGGTGCCGAATGCGGAAATATCGCGACGAAGCGGGACTCACCTATCGATCCGAGCTGTAACGGCACGATCGGTTGCGATTCCTTGGATTCGACTGCCGTTTCTCGAATCCGGCGTGAGCAGGTGGCTGCGGACGAGGCTGCCCCACTGTCTTACATGCCTATTTGTACTGCTCAGCCGGGGTTCGTGTGATGGAGCGAGATCGCGGCGATGAGACTCGTGGCGAGATCGGGCGGTCGCGACTATTGCGGCTACCGTGTGGCGCGGTCGTATACTCCCTTTATGGCGGACGGATCATCCTCCACCGAATTGCCCGAGGCGCCGGTTCTCGTGGTCCAGACACGGGAACGCGTCTATCGGCTCCGCGCTGGTGGTGCCTATAACGTCGGTCGCGATCCGGCGGCCGATATCGTTGTCTCCGATCCCCGCGTTTCGTCGTTGCACGCCGTTCTGGAGCGTGGTGCGGACGGTTGGAAAATCGAGGACGCGCACAGTCTCAACGGCACGTTCTTCGACGGTCACCGCGTCGATCGGATGGTGATCGATCACGACGAGACGTTCCAGCTCGGACACGCGGTGGACGGCGAGAAATTGGCTTGCTCGGTGGAAACCCCACCCGAGCAGGAACCCGATGGCGATGCCGGCGGCGACACGATGATCGTGCCGAACCCCGGCTACGCTCTCGACGACGAAGCAACGGTCACGAAGTTCGATCCGGGCCTGCCCCGGCGGGTGTCGCGGTCGGCGCCTCCGGCGGATCACCCCAGCGCGGTGGTCCGGATAACGTCGCCCACTCTCCGGATCGGGCGCGCCGCGGACAACGACATCGTCGCGCACGATCTCATGGTCTCCCGCCATCACGCCGAGTTGCGAACGATCGGTGCGGGCAGATACCGGATCGTCGACCTCGACAGCCACAACGGCACCTACGTCAACGGAGCCCGCGTCGCCGCCGCCGATCTGTCCGAATCCGACTTGATCGGAATGGGCCATACCACCTTCCGGTTGGTCGGCGACGAACTGCGCGAGTTCGTCGACACCGGTGACGTATCGGTCTGCGTGCAGAACATCACCGTCCGGACACCCGAGGGCAAGGTGTTGATGGACAGCGTGAGGTTCCCCATCCCGGGACGATCGCTCGTGGGGGTGATCGGCCCGAGCGGGGCGGGCAAATCGACACTGCTCGGCGCGATCACCGGGTTGCGGCCCGCGACCGAGGGGACGGTGCTCTACGACGGCCGCGATCTGTACACCAACTACGACGAACTCCGCCACCGCATCGGATTGGTACCGCAGGAAGACATCCTGCACAACCAGCTTCCGACGCGCCGGGCGCTGCTCTACGCGGCCGAGCTGCGTTTCCCCGGTGACACGGGCCGCGAGGAGCGCGAGCAGCGGGTCGACGAGGTCCTCGACGAGCTCGGCTTGGCGCGGCACGCCGACACCCGCATCGATCGGCTCTCGGGTGGGCAGCGCAAACGCGTGAGCGTCGCACTGGAACTGTTGACCAAACCCTCCTTGCTGTTCCTCGACGAACCGACATCCGGTTTGGATCCCGGCTTGGACAAGACGGTCATGGAAATGCTGTCGGGACTGGCGCACGACGGGCGTACGGTCATCGTCGTCACCCACAGCGTCGCGAACCTCGATGCCTGCGACCGCCTGCTGGTCCTGGTGCCCGGCGGCCGGCTGGCCTACTACGGTCCGCCCGCGGAAGGGTTGCTGCAGTTCGCCGCGGGGAGCTGGGCCGAGGTGTTCCAGGCTTTCGACCGCGAGGAAGAGCGGGACTGGGCCGGTGAGTTCCGGGAGTCGCCACGCTACGACCGCTACGTGTCGGTCGGCCCGACCGATGATGTCGTCCCCGCGGAAGTGCACACACCGACGCCGCCGCCACCGTCGCAGTCCAAGTTCAGCCAGCTCAGCACGTTGTGCAGGCGTTACCTCGCGGTGATCGCCTCGGACCGCAGTTATCTGGCGCTGCTCGGTGTCATGCCACTGCTGCTCGGTGGGTTGATCGCCGCCGTGCCGGCCGGTCAGGGATTCACCGGTGCGCCGGGAACGAACGTCGATGCCGCGACCAAGCTCATGATCCTGGCGTTCGCGGCATGCTTCGTCGGCACCGGCAACTCGATCCGGGAGATCGTCAAGGAACAGACGATCTATCGCAGAGAACGCGCGGCAGGATTGTCGGCCGGCGTCTATTTGATGTCGAAACTGCTGGTCCTCGGCGTGATCACCACGCTGCAGGCGGTAGTGCTCGTCCTGATCGGCACCATCGGGGTCAGTATGCCGCCCACGGGGCTGTTCACCTCGGTCGAGCTGGAATTGATGCTGATGATGGCGTTGCTCGGCATCTCGTCGCTGGCACTCGGCTTGCTGGTGTCGGTATCGGTGAACACCTCGGAGAAGACGCTGCCGTTACTGATCGTGCTGTCCATGGCGCAACTGGTGCTCACCGGCGGTCTGGTGCGGCTGCCCGGCACTCCCGTCCTGGAGCAGCTGGCATACATCGCGCCGGCTCGGTGGGGGTTCGCCGCGGGAGCCGCCACTCTCGACCTCGATACCCTCTCCCCGCATGACGGGGGCCCCGACCCGCTGTGGAAACACACCATCGGCACCTGGCTGCTCGATATGGGAGTGGTCGCCGGTCTGGGAGCCATCTTCCTCGCGCTGGCCTGGTATCGCCTCTACCAACTGCGTCCACGGCGCCGCGGCGCCCGCCGCCCCGCAACGATCTGACGTCTTCGCGCGCCGCGCCGGCGCGCGCACGTGGCGATCGGCTGCTCGAAGCCGCTACTCCCACAGCCGGGAAAGGGGCATGGGGCGTTGCGGGATACTCGACGGCGTCGGACTGGTAGGCCACGCACGGCCTGGTGAGCGTTGTCAGGCGTGAGGTGATGATGCTGGTATTCGCAAGGCCGCGGCCGACCGGGGCTGGGGGGTCTCGATGAGCACCGAGCGCTGGGTGGTGAAGCTGGACCCGCCCGCGGACGCGAGCCCGGGCCTGAAGGCGGTCGTCGAAGTGGGCCGCCAGACGATCCAGACGTCGGCGGATCTGCTGGCGACGGGTTCGCCTTCGCAGGCGCCGGATGTGGTCAAGTTGCTGCGCGACGAGAAGCTCGTCACCGGTGACGAGAAGAAGTCGGTCTTGGCCGAGGGTTACGCCAACCGGGCGCAGGAGTTCGACGACATCAAGGACGACATCCGCAAGCAAGACGACAACGTCGATCTGTCCGCCTACGGCACCTACGACATCTCCAGCGGCACCTTCGTCGCTATCAGGCAGCATGTCAAAGATCTGCAGGCGACACTGGACGCGGCTCCCGGGGCGAGCCCGGGCAAGCAGTACATCGCTACGGACATCGAGATCAGCCTGGCGAACGCCGTGCTGAAGACGATCGACGACGTACACGACGAGATCGCGAAGGCCACCGACCGCGTCCAAGCGCACGCGAAGAACATCGACGGCTCCGCGCCCACCTACACCCCCGCCTCGGCGGCAGGCAACTACGTGCCGAGCAACTACATGCAGCGCAGTTATTCACCCGGCCCCGGCTTCGTGCCTGCCGCGACGAGCGCTGATTACGCCCGTTACCAGGGCAACGTCTCGGTCGACGCCGCGATCGACGGCGCGCTCGACGCGCTCGGCATCACCGATCCGGTGGCCCGCGAGTACTGGAAGCGCGGCTACCGGGTTCTGATCGAACGAGAATCCGGCGGAAATCCCAACGCCGTGAACAATTGGGACAGCAACGCGGCCGCCGGACACGCGTCCAGGGGACTTACCCAGACGATCCCCAGCACCTTCCTTGGCTACCATGCCGCTGGAACCTCCAGCAACATTCACGATCCGGTGGCCAATGTCGCCGCCAGCATGAACTACGTCATGGAGCGGTACGGTGTCTCCCGCGACGGCCACGACCTGCAAGCGAAGGTTCAGCAAGCGGATCCGAATCGTTCGCCGAAGGGCTACTGAGCCCGGGTACGGGAGCGATCCGGATGGGATCTGCGATCTGTCCTGCGGGATTCGTTCCGCTGCCACTGAGCGGCTCCGATTGCTCGTCGGGTCGAACGGATTTCGATGACGAGTTATCTTTTCGTTCTCGGCCGGGTCGGTCGTCCGGTTCGACGGCCGAGGCAGCTATGGCGCGCTGCGTCTGGAACACTCGACCGTCGGAAAGGTTCTTTGCTGATGTTCCGTCGTTTCACGACCAACGCGCCCGCCGGGGCGTCGCCGATGGATGATCTGGTGGCAGGCGCGCTGCCGGATCGGGTGCAGATCGCGCATGAGCGATTGGCGCACCAGGACGATCCGGCGCTGCTCGAAGCATTATCTGAGCGTGAGCTCGCCGCCTCCCGCGAGTTGGCCGAGCTCGTGCGTGACTATGAACGCCACGAGAAACGGGCGCGCATCCAGGCGGCCGCCGACGCCGCGGAGCGGGTGCGGCGCACGGCCGCCGAGCTGGCCGAACGGGAAGCCGCCGACTTGCTGCGGGCCGCCCAGGCGATCGGTGAGCAGCGGCACAGCAGCAGCCCGCACGCGAAAGTCGCCCGCCTGCATCAGCGCAAGCCGCGGGTGCTGGGATTGCTGGCCGGAGTCGTCGCGTTCTCGATGCTGTTCTCCGCGGTGACGGTGCAGCAGAACATCGCGCCGTCCGGCGGTGCGACCAATCCGATGTTCTGGCTGTCCTACGGTCTGGAAGCGCTGATCAGCGCGGTACTCGTCGCGCTGATGCTGTCCACCGGGGACACCGCCGAGTGGGGCGTGATCGATCGGCTGTGGCAGGTCTACACCGTCGAGGGCGTCCTGCTGACGGCGAGTATCGCGTTGAACACGTTTCCCTACATCAGGACGGGCGAGGTGGCCGGGATCGGCATCCACGCGATCGCGCCCATCATGATCGGCGTCGCGCTCGTCACCCACCGGCTCGTCGCCGAGCGATACGGGCGCGCGATCGAGCAGGCGACCGCCGCCGTCCCCGACCACGAAGATCTCCAGGAACGACTGGCGGCGCTCACCCAGGTCGGCGGCGCCGGGAACCAGATCCTTCCGAGCATCCTCATGGAGCCGACGGCTCGCCGTGCGAGCGAATCCGCCGCGAGTGAGCCGCCCGCACCCGGCCGGGAGGGCGGGGCCCCCGCGGCTCCGCAGCACGGACAGGCCGCTGCGGCGGGGCAGCAGCCCGCCGTCGAAGCCCCGATTGCCACGCCCGCCGCCGCGGCGGCCGAACTCACCGAGCTGTGGCTGGCAACGACGCCGCTGCCCGCGATCGAACGGCCGTCCGCGGCCGGCGCGGGCGGTCCGGAAGCGCCTGCCGCAGCCAGTCCGGACGAAGCTGTCCTGGACGCACGTCTGGCGGCGGCGGTGCGACAGACGCTCGACCGGATTCGCACCGGCAGGCAGGCGGAGCCGGGCGAGCAGCCGGTGGAGCCTTCCGTGGCCGTGCCCGAGCCGAGTGCCCCCGGATTCGCGGTGGCGGCGAACGAGCATGGTGCGCGCGGCGAGACCGCCGAGGCGCATCCCGAGTCGACGGCACACAGCGCGGCCGAGGCGGTCACCGAACATATGCTCTCGGCGGCCCCTGAGGTGCCCCCCGAGTCGAACGCCGTTGGCACGGTGGAGCCCACCGGGCACGTCGCGCTCTCGGAGGCTGCCGCGACGCGTTCGGAGTCGAATGGTCGTGCGCTGGAGCCGGGCATGGCCCAGCACTACGCACCCGATGGCAACGACCACGCGCCGCGGATGGAGCAGGTCACGCCGGTCGGTGCCGTGCACCCGTCTCCGGTCGTGCACGAACCGGAGGACCCCGCCGCGACCGCGCCGCACGCGTCCAACGAACCGCAACTCACCACGCGATGACCTGAACGGGCCGTAATCCGTTCGGAGACAGCACAGTTCAGCAAGGCCGACTTGGCGAGTTCGTTTACGGACCGTCTTGCCGCTCACCTGCAAACGGACGGCGTGCCGGAGCGCGGACCGAATTGCGGCGCGGCGCAACGGCGCACAGTGTCTGGGGCGTTTTCAGCCCTGAGCCTGCAGACTCCAGGTGCGCCCGTCGGGATCGCGCACCGTCATTTCCTTTGTGCCGTAATGGGTTGCCTCGAACGGTGCGACCACGTCGATATCGCTGTTCGGCTGGAACGCGTCGGCGTCGGTGACGGTCAGCACCAGTTGGGTGCGGGGCGTCTGATTGTTCGGGATCTCCGCGATGAAGACATAGGGTCCGTCGCCGTTGCGGAACAGCCCGGAGTTGTGGTCGGTGGTGAATTCCGGCTCATAGCCGAGGGCTAGGAAGAATCTCGCGGTCGCGCCCCAGTTGTGCGTCTCCACGTGGACGCCCTCGATGCCCTTCGTCGTCATATCGCTCTCTCCTCGGGTTGCTTCGGTTGTCCGGGATGTCGTCTTGATCGGCGCGCCATCCAGGCTAGCATGCTAGCAATCTAGCGTCCATCGATTTCTTTCGGTCGACCCGATGGCGGAATGGACGTAGCGTCGAATTCGTGAAAGTTCCCGAACACCTGCCCACGACCGCGGGCGAGCTACGTTCGGCCGGCTACCTGCCGCGTGGCGTGAAGACCGAGATCCGCGAGAACCTCCTGACCCTGCTGAGTTCCGGTGGCGACCCGTGGCCCGGCATCGTCGGGTTCGACCGGACGGTCGTGCCGCAGCTGGAACGCGCCCTGCTGGCGGGACACGACGTCGTGCTGCTCGGTGAGCGCGGCCAGGGCAAGACCCGGCTGCTGCGTACCCTGGTCGGCCTGCTGGACGAATGGACGCCCGTGATCGCGGGCGCCGAACTGGGCGAACATCCGCTCGACCCGATCAGCCCCGCCGGTCGTAGGCTGGCCGCCGAACTCGGCGACGAGCTGCCCGTCACGTGGCGGCATCGCTCGCAGCGGTACGCCGAGAAGCTCGCCACGCCGGACACTTCCGTCGGCGATCTGATCGGCGACGTCGACCCGGTGAAGGTGGCCGAGGGCCGCAGTCTCGGTGACCCAGAGACCATCCATTTCGGACTCGTCCCGCGCGCGCATCGCGGCATCGTTGCGATCAACGAGTTGCCAGATCTCGCCGAACGTATCCAGGTCGCGTTGCTGAACGTGATGGAGGAACGCGACATCCAGGTCCGCGGCTACACCCTGCGCCTTCCGCTGGACGTGCTGCTGGTCGCCACCGCCAACCCGGAGGACTACACCAACCGCGGCCGGATCATCACGCCGCTGAAAGACCGCTTCGGCGCGGAGATTCGCACTCACTACCCGCTCAGCGTGGAGGCCGAGGTGGCGCTGGTGCGCCAGGAGGCCGAGCTCGTTGCCGAAGTGGGCGACCCGCTGATCGAGGTGCTCGCCCGGTTCGTGCGGCAATTGCGCGAGTCGTCCGCGATCGACCAGCGGTCCGGCGTATCCGCTCGTTTCGCCGTGGCCGCGGCCGAGACGGTGGCCGCGGCGGCTTTGCGCAGGTCCGCGGTGACGGGGGAGAGCCCTGCCGTGGCGCGTCCGGTCGACCTGGAATCCGTTCCCGCCGTCTTGCGCGGCAAGCTGGAATTCGAGTCCGGGGAGGAGGGGCGTGAGCAGGAACATCTCACCCATCTGCTGCGCCGCTCGTTCTCCGAGACCGCGCGGGCCCTGCTCGGCGGATTGAATCTGCGGCCGCTGGCCGAGGCGGTCGGGGACGGGCATCTGGTCACCACCGGCGAACGCGTGCCCGGCGCGGAGGTCCTCTCGGCGTTGCCCGAACTGCCGGTCCTGCACGAGGTGGCCGGACGGCTCGGCGTCGACGCTGCCGATCCGCCGCCGCGGATCGCCTCGGCCGTCGAGTTCGCGCTGGAGGCGCTCTACCTGGCCCGGCAGATCGCGAAGGACTCCGACGACGGTCTGGCGGTGTACGGCCGATGACCGCCGCTGTTCCCGGCGAGGCATCGTGACCAACCCCGATCGCTACTCCTACGGCCCCTACCACGAGGGGCCCGATCCCTTGGCGCCCCCGCTGGACCTGCGCGAGGCACTGGACCGGATCGGTCGCGACGTGATGGAGGGCAGCTCGCCACGCAACGCCCTGCAAGAGCTGCTGCGGCGCGGCACCCGCGGCACGCCGGGATTGGAGGAGCTGACTCGCCGGTTGTGGCAGCGCCGCGCGGAGATCGCTCGCAGCCACCGGCTGGACGGCACGTTGCAGCAGGTCCGGGAACTGCTGGAGGAGGCGCTGGAAGCCGAGCGCGGCGCACTGTTCCCCGACCCCTCCGACGACGCCAGGTTCGCCGAAGCGCAGCTGGACGCCCTGCCGTCGAGCACGGCCGCCGCCGTCACCGAACTCGCCGACTACGCCTGGCGATCGGAGACCGGCCGCGAGAACTATCAGAAGATCCGTGACCTGCTCGGCCGCGAGCTGCTGGAATCGCGCTTCCAGGGCATGAAACAGGCTTTGCGGAACACCACCCCGGAGGACGTCGAGCGGGTCGGACGGATGATGTCCGACCTCAACGACCTGCTCGCCGCCCATGCCAGGGGCGAGAACACCGAGCAGCGGTTCGCCGAGTTCATGGCCGAGCACGGCGAGTTCTTCCCCGAGAACCCGCGCGACACCGAGGAATTGATCGACGCGCTCGCGGCCCGAGCCGCCGCCGCGCAGCGCATGATGAATTCGATGACCGAGCAGCAGCGCGCGGAGCTGTCCGAGTTGATCGGCCAGGCGTTCGGCGATCCGGCGATCGCCCAGCAGGTCGCCGCGCTGGACGCGCATCTGCGGGCGCTGCGTCCCGGTGAGGACTGGAACTCCGCGCGGCGGTTTCGCGGCGAGGATCCGCTCGGCCTCGGCGCGGGCGCGCAGGCCCTGCAAGATCTCGCCGAACTCGACGCGCTCGCCGAGCAACTCGGCCAGACCTACGCGGGCGCCCGGCTGGAGGACATCGATCTGGACGCGCTGGAGCGCCACCTCGGCGCGGACGCGGGCGTGGACGCCGCGCGGCTGGCCGAACTGGAACGCGAATTGCGCAGGCAAGGCATCTTCGAACGAGCGCAGGACGGCTCGCTCCGGTTGACGCCCAAGGCTTTGCGGCGTCTCGGCGAGGTGGCGCTGCGTGATGTCGTCGGGCGCTTGCGGTCTCGGCGCGGCGAACGGGACACCGCCGCGGCCGGCGCCGCGGGCGAGCCGACCGGCGGCTCCCGGGCCTGGCGCTTCGGTGATACCGAGCCGTGGGACGTGTCGCGGACCGTGCGCAATGCCGTGCTGCGGTCGGCGTCGACGGGTAATCGCCAGGTGCGGCTGGACGTTTCCGACGTCGAGATCATGGAGACCGAGCAGCGCTCCAGGGCCGCCGTCGCGCTGTGCGTCGACACGTCCTGGTCGATGGTGCAGGACGGCAGATGGGTGCCGATGAAGCGCACCGCTCTCGCGCTGCACCATCTGATCGGCACCCGGTTCCGCTCCGACGCGTTGAGCGTGATCACCTTCGGCAGGCACGCGACGACCGTGGACATCGGCGAACTCACCGCGCTGGAAGGCGTTTGGGAACAGGGCACCAATCTGCACCACGCACTGCTGCTGGCCGCGGCGCACCTGCGCAGGCACCCGGACGCGGTGCCGGTCGTGCTCGTGGTCACCGACGGTGAGCCGACCGCGCACCTGGAGCCGGACGGGGAGACCTACTTCAACTGGCCACCCGCGCAACGCACGCTGGCAGTGACGATGGCGCAGGTCGACGCCCTGGCCAAGCTGGGTGCGTCGGTGACGGTGTTCATGCTCGGCGAGGACCCGCGCCTGGCCGCGTTCGTCGACCTGGTGGCCCGCCGCAGCGGCGGCCGGGTGGTGGCGCCCGGCCTGGACGGCTTGGGCGCCGCCGTGGTCAGCGACTACCTGCGTGGCAGGCGCTGAAGTCGCGGCTTCGCGGGCGGGCAGTGCGGCCGATCTGGTGATTGCTGCGAGATCACTACTTGCCCTTGCCGTCTCCGGGCAGGTCCCTGCCGCCGTGCGCCGCGCACAGCGAGAAGACTCGCGCGGCTGTGTCGTTCCGGCGGTACACGTTCGTGCGTGCGCGGACGCAGGCGTGCCGGGAAAGTGGCACGGGGGCCGTCGAGCGGCCGTATCGAGGATTTATTGTGGCCGGGTCGGCGTGTCGGAAAACGAAAACCGAAGGGTATGAATACCAATAGGTATTTGATACCGAAAGGTATTTATCGCGCGTTTCCAGGGACGACGTTTTTTACCGGAAATTTCTCACCGATTTGCTGTACATCGCGCGGTGCCCGTGTGTAGCGTCTGGAACCCGTAAACCCCCTCACATGACAAGTGGTGGCGCGTGATCGGAATCGACGGTTGTCTGAAACGCATCATGGATATTCCCGGTGCGCGCAGCGTGACGCTGGTGGACGGTGCGAGCGGTCTGGCGATCGCCGCCGACGGCAGGCACGACCTGGTGGACGAGCACGAAGATGCCGCTGCCACAACGGATGTGGTGCGCGCGGTGCTCGCCTGTCCGGCTTTGTCGACCGACGGCGACGACGTCACCGAGATCATCGTCTACGGCACCCGCGGATATCACCTGTTGAACCTGGTGAACGGCGACTTCGACGGACGGCTTTTCGTGCACGTGCTGTTCGACGAGGACGCCGGAAATCTCGCGATGGCGCGATACCAACTGCACGGAATTCTCGACGAATTGGCCGAGGACGCGCATGAGTCCTGAACTCGCGGTCGAATTGCGGCGGTTGGAGCAGGAAGGACGTACGGGGGTGCTGCACGCGGCCGACGGTGCTTTCCATCTCGCCGAAGGCGCGATCGTTTCCGCCGACTGTCGTCGCACCACCGGGCTGGACCGGCTGGTCGTCGAAGCGGGCGTGGCGACCGCCGAGGACTGGCGGCGCGCCGATGCGGGCGATCCCGGCCGTGTGCTGGGACGGCCACGGCTGGAAACCCTCGCGATGCTCTCGGTCTTCGACGCCGCCTATTTCTTGCTGGCCTCGCCCGCCGTCCCGGAGTTCCGCCCGGCCCCACCGCACTGGCTGGCCCCCGTCTGTCACATCACGCCCCGTGCTCTCGTGCAGGAGTGCGCGCGGCGCGGCGATCCCGAGTCCGGGCCGTGGCCCGCCGACCTGGTCGATCGCGTCCCGGTCGTGCCGGTCCGCCGAGTGCGGCGACGGCGTTTGGTGCTCACCGGAGGGCAGGCGGAGGTGCTGGCCGCCGCGGATGGCAGGCGCAGCGTCGCGGAGATCGGTCGCGAACTCGGCCGTACCACCTACGGATGTCTGGTGGCGGTGCGGGATCTGACCGCGGCGGGCTTGATCGAGCCGCCCCTCGCGACGCCGGTCCCGGTGGCCGCCGGGCCGGTCGGGCTCGAGCCGGTGCGCCCCGAGTCCGTAGCGGTCGCGCCTGTGCTCGCCGAGCCGGGCCGGCTTCCCCGCCGCCGTGGCAGGCACTCGGCGCCACCGGTCCCGGTCGCCGATCGGTTGGAGCCGCCCGACCGGGACCTGCTCGTCCGCCTGCAAGCGGCTTTGGAGGAGCTCGCGTGACCACGCGGAAGAAACTGCTCGGCGATTGGATGGGAAGGTTGACCAAGGTGGCGATGTCCGGACCCGAACCGAACGCGGCGGTGCTCACGGAGTTGAAAGCGCTGCGCAATCGAGTTCCGCGACTGACCGGCGCGCTGGTCGCGTCCAACGACGGACTGTTGGTCGCCCATGATCTGCCTGCGCAGATCGAGCCGAACGGGATGGCCGCCATGGCCGCCTCGCAGCTGTCGCTGTCCCACCGGCTCGCCACCACCGCGCACGGCGGCGGGTTCAGCGAGGTCGTGGTCCACGGCACCGGAGGGCACGTGGTCATCTACGCGGCGGGCTGGACGTCGCTGACCGTTTTGGCCGCCCCCGAGGTGAACATCGGCAGGCTGCATCTGGAATCCCGTCCGGCGGCCCGCGCGATCGCCGACTTGCTGACGTCGGTGACCACCGACGCGGGAAGCGAACAAGCAACGAAAACCCACTGAAAGGAAAGCATATGTCCAATATGGATCTGGCCCTCAAAGACATGATGGTGATCGACGGCGCGATCGGCGCCGCCGTCGTCGACTACAACAGCGGCATGGCGCTGGGCATGCTCGGCAGCTCCAAGTCCCTGGACCTCCAGATCGCGGGTGCGGGCAACACCGAGGTGGTGCGCGCCAAGCTGCGCACCATGGACCAGCTGGGGCTCAAAGAGGACATCGAGGACATCCTCATCACGCTGTCCGGGCAATATCACATCATCCGGCCGATGACCGGCCGCAAGTCCAAGGGCCTGTTCCTCTACCTCGCCCTGGACCGGGGACGGGCGAATCTGGCGATGGCCCGGCACCGCCTGCGGGGGATCGAAGAGGATCTGGAGGTCTGATCGGCGATCGAGCCGATTTGACCTGAACTGTTGTTCAGGTTCGACGCTGTTCTGGACACCGAACACGTCGAAGGGAATCCACCATGTCCGACCATCCGATCCAGCTCGCCCTGATCGTCGGCAGCACTCGAGCGGGCCGCTTCGGGCCGACCGTCGCCAAGTGGTTCGCCGCTCACGCCGAGCGGCGCGACGACGTCGACGTCGACGTTGTCGACCTGGCCGAAACGCCTCTGCCGGAACGGCTTTCCCATCACCCCGAACCCGAGGCGGCGCGGGCGCTGGCAGCGGTCGGCCCCCGCCTGGCCGCGGCGGACGGGTTCGTCGTCGTGACACCCGAGTACAACCACAGTTATCCGGCGTCGGTCAAGAACGCCATCGACTGGCATTACACCGAATGGCGGGCCAAGCCGGTGGGATTCGTGTCCTACGGCGGCATCTCCGGTGGCTTACGCGCGGTGGAGCACCTCCGGCAGGTGTTCGCCGAGCTGCATGCGGTCACCGTGCGCGATACGGTGAGCTTCCACGACGCGGGCGGGCGGTTCGATGCCGCGGGGCAGCCGACGGATCCGGAAATGCCGGTGGCCGCGGCCGATCAACTGCTCGGCCAGCTGGTCTGGTGGGGCCGCGCGCTGCGGTCGGCCCGCGCCGACCATCCCTACACCGCATGACGCTTCTTCCACTCGCCCAAGGTCGGGACCGCGGAGCCTGACGCCGTGGTCCCTGGGGCAAGGGCAAATGGCGGACATCCGGTTCGATCGGAGGTGCGTAGCCGTGCGGCGGGCAGCCCGGGTCCCGGCCGATCGTGCGTCACTCCAGCCCGGCTGGGCGCGGCCAGGGGTTGTCCTCCTTGTCCTCGACCGACTGGTTGAAACGCGCGATGAACCTGCTGAACTGGTCGATGTCGGCCTCGGTCCACTCGGCAACCACCGCGCCGATGCCTTGACGGCTCTGCTTTCGGTCGGAGGCCAAAAGATCGAGTCCCTTGGCGCTGGCGCGGATCTTGCGGGCGATGCCGCCGTCGGGGTCGGGCACCCGGTCGACCAACCCTTGCTTGCGCATGGCTCCGACCTGCCGGTTGATCGTCGAAACGTCCAGTTGAAACGCTTCGGACAGCTCACGCAGGCTCAGCGGATGGTCCAGTTCCAGTCTGGTCAGGATCAGGTACGCCGAGCGGTCGAGCTGGAAGCCGGGACGCCGGAGCACCGCGGCGGGGAAGTGCCTTGACAGCAGTGACAGCTCGAAGACGAGGCGGTACAGCGCTGCGTTGTCGCCGGGGCCGGATTCGGACATACCACACTATGTCGCGAGGATCACGTACTTTCCAAATTGTGCAGCATACACACCATATGTACCGTGCAAATGTGACTGTAGCTGCCGACGCGTCCTCGAGCGTCTCTGAATCCGGCGACCGGCCCCGTCCCTCGTCGGCACTGCTCATCGCGACGCTCGGCATGGTCGGTGTCGTCGTCTCCCTCATGCAGACGCTGGTCATCCCGATCATTCCGTCGCTGCCCACGCTGTTGCACACCTCCGCGTCCAACGCCTCCTGGGTCGTGACGGCCACGCTGCTGGCCGGCGCGGTGGCGACCCCGATCAGCGGCCGTCTGGGCGATATGTTCGGCAAGCGGCGCGTCTTGTTCGCGAATCTTCTTCTGCTGATCGCCGGTTCGGTGGTCTGCGCGTCCTTCTCCACCCTGGTGCCCGAGATCGTCGGTCGCTCGCTGCAAGGCGCGGCGGTCGGCGCCATCCCGCTCGGCATCAGCATCATGCGCGACGAATTGCCTGCCGAGCGGGTGGGTTCGGCGATGGCGATCATGAGCGCCACGCTCGGCGTGGGCGGCGCGATCGGCCTGCCGGTCGCGGCGGCCATCGCGCAGAACGCCGACTGGCACGTGCTGTTCTGGACCTCCGCCGCGCTCGGCGTCGTGTGCGCCGTCCTGGTTTTCGTGTTCGTCGCGGAGTCGCCGGTGCGCACGCCCGCCCGGTTCGACTTCGGCGGCGCCGTCGGTTTGTCGGTAGCGCTGCTCGCGCTGCTCGTCGCGATCACGAAGGGCGCGGACTGGGGTTGGGCCAGCGCGCGGATCCTGACCCTGTTCGCGGTGTCGGTGGTGGTGTTCCTCGGCTGGGGCGCTTTCGAACTGCGGCAGCGTTCACCGCTGGTGGACCTGCGGGTCTCGGCGCGGCCGAGGGTGCTGTTCACCAACGCGGCCTCGATCGCCGTCGGATTCGCGCTCTACGGCATGTCGCTGACCTTCCCGCAGCTGCTGATGGCGCCGGAGCAGACCGGATACGGCTTCGGGCTGTCCATGATCACCGCCGGGTTGGCGCTGGCCCCCACCGGCTTCGTGATGATGCTGCTGTCACCGGTGTCGGCGCGGCTGTCGGCCAGCCGCGGGCCCAAGGTCACCCTCGCGCTCGGCTCCGCGGTGATCGCGGTCGGCTATCTGTGCGCGGTGGTACTGATGAACAGCGTCTGGGAGATCATGCTCGCCGCGGTGATCGTCGCGGGCGGCGTCGGCCTGGCGTACGCGGCGATGCCCGCGCTGATCATGGGCGCGGTGCCGATCACCGAGACCGGCGCGGCCAACGGCCTCAACTCGCTGATGCGCTCGATCGGCACCTCGACCTCGGCCGCGGTGATGAGCGTGGTGCTGGCGCACATGACCATGCGGCTCGGCCCGCACCTGCTGCCCTCGCGCGACGGTTTTCACACCACCTTCCTCATCGCGATGGCCGCGGCGCTGGTCGCGATCGGTCTGACCGCCGTGATCCCGATGCGGAAGACCGCCGACGCGGCGACCACCACCGGGCATTCCTGACGCCTGGGATTCAAGCGTTCGCGACGGCCTCGGTGTACCGGCGGCCCAGGGTGCGGATATGGGCGACGAGTTCCGGCGGGCCGTCGACGCGGAAGTCCATCATCAGCATGGACAGGTAGATGGCGATCGTCTCCAGCGCGTCCGCGCCCGTGTAGAGCACGCAGGTGTCCGCGTCCACCGGCTCGACCACGCCGACGGCGGGATTGATCCTGGCGATGACGGTCTCGGCGGGCGCGAGCACGGTCACCCGGGCCTGCACCCGCCACCCGGTGGTGGCGATGTGGCGCATGACGAAGGCGACCAGGTCGTCGTCGGGAAGCGAACGCGCGGCGAAACGACGCGAACTCGTCTCCGCGCGCAGCACGCGGGCGACCGGTATCGCTCGCCAGGAGTGGTCTTCCAGGCTGTAGGCGACCAGGTACCAGCGGCGTTGCCAGTTGATCAGCCGGTACGGCTCGATCTCGACGGACGACGCGGCCCCGGCTTCGGCGATCCGGACCGTCGCTCCGTCGCGAATGGCGCCTGCGAGGGTGGTGAGCACGGCGGCGGGAACCGGTGCGTCCGGCTCGCGCGACCCCGTCGTGGCCGGGCCGATGGCCGTCGCATCCCGCAGTGCGGATACCTTGCGCTGCAATCGTTTGGGCAGGATCTGATCCAGTTTGCCCAGTGCCTTCGTGACGTGCTCGGCGATGTCCGCGATGCCGGTGGAGCCGTCCTCGGCGAGGCCGACCGCGACCGCCACGGCCACCGCTTCGTCGTCGTCCAGCAGTAGGGGAGGCATGGTCGCGCCGCGGCCGAGCCGGTAGCCGCCGACCGCGCCGCGTCCGGCATGCACCGGGTAGCCCAGTTCGCGCAGCCGCTGAATGTCCTGCCGCAGTGTGCGATCGGTGACGCCGAGGCGCTCGGCCAGCTCCCGGCCGGTGTACGCACGGTCCTGTAGCAGGGCCAGCAATCGCAGCAGACGCGGTGTGGTCGATGCCACTTTCGCCCTCCTCGCTGATTAGGAACAAAAGTAGCCTAATTGCCGAATAGGCTTGTGTCATCAGCGAGAACGACCGAAAGGCTCCGACATGAACGCCACCGCCACCGCCGCCGCGACTCTGCTCCCCGTTTGGCGGGACGTGCTCGCCGATTCCTACCGCGCGCTGGAGAGCGTCGTCGCCGGTGTGCGAGCGGATCAGTGGCACCTGCCCACCCCGTGCTCGGATTGGGATGTGACGCAGGTGCTGCAGCACGCCGTCGGTGACCAGCTGGCCTACGCCCAGGCCCTCGGCATCGGAGAGGGTCCGGCCTACAACCCGTTCGCGCCTTCCGGCACGATCGACGGCTCCCCCGGGGACGCGGTGCGTGCGGCGGTCGAGCAGACCGCCTTCGCCTGGACCACGGTCGACGACGCCACCGAGACCGTGCCGACGCCGCTGCCGCACGGCGCGCTCGCCACTCCGGTGGCCGCGGTCATGTGCGCGCTGGATGCCGGGGTGCACGCCTGGGACATCGCGATCGCGACCGGCCAGCCGTCGCCGTTGACCGACGAACTCGCCGCCGCCCTGCTCATCGCCGCGCGGGCCGCTCACCCTGCGCCCGGCAGCGGCGAGACGGCCGAGATCATCGAGCCGCTGCGTCAGTGGGGTGCTTTCGCCGCGATCGTCGACGGTCCGGCCGACGGCGCTCTCGGAGAGCTCTTGCGCTACTTGGGCCGCGATCCGCGCTGAACCTGCCTGGCAGGACGCTGGGTTCACCTGGTGAGCCCAGCGGACGGCGTACCGGAGCCTGATCCAGCGATGCGGCCTCCAAACGCCTCAGGGACAGCGGTTTCCTCCGATCAGCTGTTCGGAGGCGTCGCTCTCCACGCGACGGAAATCAGCGCGCGGTGACGAATCCCTGGGTGACCATCCAGTCCCTGGCCACCTCCGCGGGCTCGCGTCCGTCCACGTCGACCTGACGGTTGAGTTCGGTGATGGCCTCGTTGGTGAGGCGCTGCGAGATCGGCGTCAGGATCGTGTCCACCTGCGGATGCGCCTCGGCGAAACTCCGGCGCATCACCAGCGCCGCGTTGTACTTCGGGAAGAAGCCGCGATCATCTTGCAGCAGAATGAGATTCAGCGCTGGGATGCGTCCGTCGGTGGCCGCGACCGAGCCGAAGCGGCACTGCCTGCCGTCGGCGGTCGCCTGGTAGACCACGGCGTCCTGCACGATCTGCTTGCGGACCTTGCTCGCGTCGATCTCGTACTTGCGGGCCAGGCCGGGAAATCCGTCCTGGCGGACGTTGAACTCGGTGCCGACGCAGATCGCCGCGGCGGCCGGATCGGCGGCCGCCAGTCTGGCGTAGTCCGACAGCGTGCGCACACCGGTCTCCTGGGCGGTGCGGGCGCTCATGACCAGCGCGTAGGTGTTGTTCATCGGCGCGAGCGCCGTCCAGAGCATGCCGTGCGCGGCGAGGTCGGCGTCGCGCACCGCCTGGAACTGGCCGATCTCGTCCGGCACCGGTGTCTCGTTGCCGAGATAGTTGATCCAGCCCGTTCCGGTGTAGTCGTAGGCGAGGTCGATCTGCCCGTGCAATTGGGCATCGCGCACGCTGTTGGAGCCCTGGATGTTGGTCAGGTCGCGCACCTCGGCGCCCGCCGCCGAGAGAGCGAACTCGATCAGATAGCCGAGGATGTTCTGCTCCGTGAAGTCTTTGGAACCCACCGTGACCTGCACACCCTCCAGTTCGGGCACGGGCCGGATGCTGCCGGGGCCGACTCGAAGCGGCACCGCGCCGCCGGATTGCAGCCCGCAGGCGGCCAGCAACGTCAAGCCCAGGCCGAGGGTCAGCGCGCGCCACGCCCGGATCATTTCAGCCCCTTCGGCCCGAGAAACGCTTCGGCGAGCGCGCCGAGCCAGTCCACCAGCAGGGCCAGCGCCACCGCGAGCACCGCGCCGACCACCAGGGTGACGTTGTCGCGCAGCTTGTAGCCGGTGTCGATCAGAATGCCGAGCCCGCCCGCGCTCACCAGGAACGACAGCGTCGCGGTGCCGACCGCGAGCACCAGCGAAGTGCGCAGCCCGGCCAGGATGTAGGGCACCGCGAGCGGGAATTCGATGCGCCGCAACACCGTCACGGCCGACATGCCCTGGCCGCGCCCCGCATCGATGAGCGTCCGGTCCACCTGCTCATAGCCCAGAATGGTGTTGCGCAGCACCGGAAGCAGCGAATAGAACGCGATCGGCGCCACGCCGATCCAGAAGCCGGTGGTGCGGGTGGCCAGGTAGAACAGCACGATCAGGCCGATGGCCGGTGCGGCCGCGCCGATATTCGCGATACCGACGAAAACGGGTGTGAGCCGCCGGAATCCCGGTCGCGTGAGCAGGGTTCCGAGCGGGACGGCCACCGCGACGACGATCAGCACCACGGTCGCGGTGATCCGCACGTGCTGCCAGGTGACGGTCGCGACGTTGCCCGCGTTCAGGCTCGCTTGCTGGGTGACGGTCAGGTCGCGGGCGAACGCCCACACCAGCACGCCCGCGGTGAGCACGAGCACGACCACCGGCTGCACGACCAACCGGATGCGCTCGGCCCTGCGCTGGGTGGCGGGTGACGCGGTGGCGGTGGTCATGGTGCGCCGTCCGTCGCGGAACGCCCGGCTCCGTGCTCGGCGCGCAGGGCCGACAGGTGGCCGACCAGGGTGTCGATGGTGATCAGCCCGGCGTACTCGCCGCGCGCGCCGGTCACCACCGCGGTCGCGCTCTGATGGGTGAGCAGGGCTTCGAGCGCGTCCTGCAGCGTCGATTTCAGCGCCAGCGTCTCCGGCACCGGCGTTCCCAGATCGCGCAGCGAATCGGCGTGGGCCAGTTGTTCGGCCGAGACCCAGCGGCGTGGCTTGCCATGACCGTCCAGTACCAGCGCCCACGGCCAGTCGCGGTCCGCGAGCGCGGCGCGCAACTCGTCGACGGTGTCCTGTTCGGTGGCGGTGGGGCAGTCGCCGAGTTCGACATCCCCGACCCGGGTCAGGGTGAGCTGTTTGAGCGAGGCGTCCGCGCCGACGAAACCGGCGACCGTCTCGTCGGCCGGGTCGGCCAGGATCGCCGCGGGTGTGTCGTATTGCAGGATCCTGGACCGGTCGCCGAGCACGGCGATGCGGTCGCCGAGCTTGACCGCCTCGGTGAAATCGTGGGTGACGAACACGATCGTCTTGCCGAGTTCGCCTTGCAGCCGCAGCAACTCGTCCTGCAGCAATCCCCGGGTGATCGGATCGACCGCGCCGAACGGCTCGTCCATCAGCAGCACGGGCGGGTCTGCCGCCAATGCCCTGGCCACGCCGACGCGCTGCTGCTGGCCGCCGGACAGCTGGCGGGGATAGCGGTCGCGGAAGGTGCCTGGATCGAGACCGACCAGCTCGAGCATCTCGTCGACCCGTGCCGCGACGCGCCGCCGGTCCCAGCCGATCAGGCCCGGTACGGTCGCGACGTTCTTCGCGACGGTCAGGTGCGGGAACAGTCCCGCCTGCTGGATCGAATAGCCGATGCCGCGGCGCAACCGGTCGGGCTGGATCGTGGCCGCGTCGCGGCCGTCGATCGTGATGGTTCCGGAGGTGGGTTCGATCAGCCGGTTGATCATTCGCATGGTGGTGGTCTTGCCACAGCCGGACGGCCCGACCAGGACCACGATCTCGCCGGCCGGGATGGTCAGCGAGACGCTGTCCACAGCCGGATCACGCTGTCCCGGATAGTGTTTGGTTACCGCGTGCAGCACGATCTCGACGCCGGAGACGACGGATGCCGCGCGGCCGTCGCTGGTTTCGGTTTCAGTCACGAATTCCCCTGGAAGTGGTGAGCCGCCCGACCAGGACGTAGATCCCGTCGAGGACGAGTGCGAGGACGACGACGAGGATCGTGCCGACCAGCGCCTGTGGCACCGCGTTCGGGCTGCCCAGGCGCGCGAGTCCGGAGAAGATCAGGTTCCCGAGTCCGGGGCCCTTGGCGTATGCCGCGAGGGCGAGAATCCCCATGATCAGCTGGGTGCTCACCCGCATACCGGCCAGAATCGCGGGCCACGCCAGCGGCAGTTCGATCCGGGCGAGCACCCGCAGCCGGTTCATCCCGACGCCGCGGGCGGCGTCGGTCACGGCCGGATCCACCGAGGCGAGTCCGATGATGGTGTTGCGCATGATCGGCAGCAGCGCGTACACCACGAGCGCGGTGATCGTCGGTGCGACACCGAGACCGAGCACCGGGATCAGCAGGCCGAGCAGCGCGAACGACGGAACGGTGAGCACCGCGCCCGCCAGCGCGGAGGCGATCGACGAGCCGAACGGGCTGCGGTAGACCAGGATTCCGATCAGAACCGAGACCACCGTCGCCAGCAGCACCGATTGCACCACGGCCGAGACGTGCAGGTAGGAGTCGACCAGCAACTGGTGCCGCCGGTGCACGATGAATGTCCACAGCGTGTCCAGGGCCGTACCTCCCCATCGGCTGGTCTCTCCGGAGACTAGCGCGGTTTTCCAGGTGCCGTCCATGATTTCGGCTCCACCGGGTTGCCCCTCCGCTCGGTCGCCGAAACCAGGCGGACGGCGCGTGGAACCGTTCGGCGTGCTCGCGCGTCGAATTCCATAAGCTCGACAACAACGTCACACGAACGAATCGGGGGAGCGAATGACACAACAACGGGGATCGCGATCGGGGCGGTGGGTCGCGCTCGCACTGGTGGTGCTCGGCGTGGTCGCCGCCGGGATCGCCGGTGGTCTCTGGTGGCAGGACCGTACGGACCACCGGGCGATCGCGGGCGAGCGCCTCACCGAGTTCCCCGCGCTGGACCGTTCGGCACTCGACGCGGCCCAGGCCGGAATCGTCGCGGTCGCCGAGCGCGAGTTCGCCGATCCCGGTGCGGGTACGAAATACGCGGAAGGAGCCGAGGAGGCGTGGTGCGCCGATTTCGTCAGCTGGGTGCTGCGCGAGGCCGGTGTGCCGCTGGCCAACCCGAATTCGGGTTCGTGGCGGATTCCCGGCGTCTATACCTTGCAGGAGTATTACGAGAGCATCGGCCGGTTCGTCCCGAGCGGCTCGAACTATCGACCGCGGACCGGTGACGTGCTGCTGTACGGAGAGCCCAGTCCGTTCGGACAGCACACGAACATCGTCCTGCGAGTCGAGGGCGGCCAGGTGACCACGATCGGCGGTAACGAGTACGGCGCGGTGCGCATCCACCGGTTCGTGCTGGGCGACATAACCGGGGTGGTCGGGTTCGGCCGATTGTGAAGATCACTTCCGTCGAACGGGATTCGACCGATATGCGGGTGAAACGGGGTGCCGGATAGTCCTACGATGGGAGGTGGCGGCGCCCGGCAGCGCCGCCGCCGGTCCCCGCCCTGCTTCCCCCTCATCGGCAGGACGGGGATCTCGGGCCGCAGTGCGTTCCGGGGTGGGACGAGATCGGTCGCGTACCGTGTCGGGTGTCCATCGAGAGGTGAGGGTTGCGGAACTAGCGATGCATCCGACCGACGAACCGAGTAGTGCGCCCGGCTGGATCGACTACGCCGAGTTCGGCGAGCGTTTCGTCACGCACGCCGTGAACGCCGCTCGTATCGAGTCCGCGGTCTCCGGCATGGCGGGCCGCGGCATGACCATCGGCCCGGTCTCGATCGGCCCGGCCGGGCTCGCCGGATTCGTCGCCGAGGGGAAGGTCGGCGCCCCGCGCGTACTGCGCAGCGGCCCGAAGGTCACCTTCGACGTCACCGTTCCGGTGACGCTCACCTTGAAGGTGCTGCTCGGCGGCCGGAAACTGCGGCTGGAGGCCAGGGTGGAGATCGATCTGACCCTGCACGCCCGCACCGCCGAACCCGTGCTCGTCGTCATCGATATCCCACCGATCACCCAGCGGGACATCAGTTTCGTCTTGCGCGCCCAGGCGGTGGATTCGGCGTGGGAATGGTTGCTCGACCCGATCGCGGGCGTGGTGCAGCGAGAGGTCGCCTCCCGGGTGAACGCCATGCTTGCCGACCCGCAGACCCGCAGGGGGCTGGTGTTCGACCTCGAGGCCATGGTCGCGGGCAAGCGTTCGCCGTATCGGGACGAGCTCGCGTTCGATTGGATCGGCTACGACGAGTTCGGGCATCGGTTCTTCTCCCGCATCGTGACGCGCGAGCGAGTGTGGGACGTGGTGGAACGGCTGGCGGGCAGGCTGATCGAGGTCGGTCCGCTGCGGACCGGACCGCGCGCGAGCGCCGTCGTGACTGTTCGGGGAACGGTACGGATGCCGCGGCTGACGGACCGGTCGACGGAGCCGGTCGCCTTCGATCTGACCCTGCCGGTGAGCCTGGACATCACGGTCGACGTGTTGAAAGCCAATCGCTATCGCGCTGACGTCGAGGTGCCTTTGGTACTCACCGCCCGCGCTGCCGACCCCTTGCGGGTGGTGATCGACGTGCCGCCGCCCGACCCGGCCGACATTCGGATGGAATTCACCGCGCAGGGCGCCCGCGCGGCCGCGCTCGGTGCGCTCGCCGGGATAAAGAAGCAGGTCGTGGCGCAGGTGGCGGCGGTGATCCGCAAAGAACTGGCCGATCCAGCGATGCGCGCCATCGATGTCGCCGCGCGCATCGACGGCATTGTGTGACCGGTCGCGTCGTCGAGCGTATGTGGCGAATGTGAAACGTGATTCTCCTGGGTCTAGCGGTTCCAGTGTGAATATGGTGAAATGAGTTCACGTTCGAGGCTCCCGGCGCGCGGTGGATTGGGGAAGGTGCGCCGGGCACGCTGCCATCCATGTCGGGTTGCGCGAAGGAGTCGACGATGCGTTCCAATTCGGTATCCCGGCGTGATCTGTTCGCCTACACGGCCGCCGCGGCCGTCGTCGGCATGACCGCCGCGGCAGCTCCCGCGTCCGCGCGACCAGCGCTGGGCACCCTCATCGATTACGCCGGAGGCGTTCCCTCCGCTGCGGCGATCCGCGACGCCGGACATATCGGCGTGATCCGCTACGTGTCCGATCGCAGGCCCGGCGCCGAGTGGATGGCGGGCAAACCGCTGCGATCCCCCGAAGTCGACGATCTCAAAGCGGCTGGTCTGCAGATCGTCTCGTGCTACCAATTCGGCAAGGGACCGACCGCGGACTGGCGTGGCGGGCTGGAGGCGGGCAAGCGGCACGCCGAGCGCGGGCTCGCGTTGCACCGCGCCGCCGGTGGCCCGGACAACGTGCCCATCTACGCGTCCATCGACGACAACCCCTCCCCGGTCGACTTCGCCACCATGATCGCGCCGTACCTACTGGGCTGGCAGGCAGTGCTCGGCACGGAGAACACCGGCGTCTACGCGAACACCCCGACCATCGAGCTGGCCCGCACCGCGAGCCTGGGTTCCTGGTACTGGCAGCACAACTGGGGCACACCCAAGGGCTTCGTGCACCCCGCCGCCAACCTGCACCAGGTCGAGATCGACAAGCAATCCATCGACGGTGTGGGGATCGATGTGAACAACGTGCTCACGCCCGAATACGGGCAGTGGTGAGCAGCTGCCGCGGTACGTGCCTGCTCGCCTCCACCCCGCTTTTCGAGCGAAGTGAGACCGAGCAGCTGCCGAATATTACGTCTGGCAGTGGCTTATCGGGGTGACGCGCAGATCGGGCTCGTCGTCCGGAACGACCCGCAGGGAGGGGTGGCTGTCCGGAGCCTCGTGATCGCCGAGCCAGGACAGCAGCGACCACCGGGACAGGCCGGAGAACGCGGAGCCGAGGCTGGCGAACGAGAACGACGAGATCGCCGACCCGAACGATCCCACGGATCCGATCGACAGCACCGAGCCCACGCTGCCGATGGACAGGACCGAGTAGGCCGAGCCGATCGAGAGGATGGAACCCTCCGAGCGGATCGACAGGATGGAACGGTGCGAGCGCCTGCTCCGGATCGAATGACCCGGCTGTCTCGAACAGTCCGCGGATTTCGAGAAAACGGTGGTCGCCATAGATAGCGGTCTACCACAGTCCGGCCACCTCGTGTGGCTGCGCGGCAGATCGATACGAGGTATTCGCCGAGTCACCGCAACGCCGAAAGGGCGACGACCCCCATGGAGTCGCCGCCCTCGACCGGAAGCTCAGCCTACGGTGAAGAATCCGAGCGTCGGCAGGAAGGAGCAGGTCCGCGCCTCCGCGTCACCGGACTGGGTGGTCAGCGAGCCGGAGACGACCGCGACGACGCGGCCGTTGCCCGTGTCGGCGATCGCGGACAGCGTGGCGGGGCCGTCCGGGTTGATCTTGGCCTCGTCGGTCAGCGGCAGGACGCCCGACTGGCGGGTGTCGAGGTTCAGCCACTGCACCGTCATCGGCGGGTTCTGCACCGGCGTCGGCCCCTTGGTGCCGAGCGCGGTGAAGACGAACCCGGTCTGGCCCGCCTGCGGGCCGGGTGGCGGCAGCGTGGCGGGCCCGGGCACGGCGAGGGCGGTACCCACCGAGTCGGCGGACGGGCCGATGCAGCCCTTGCCGATGCTCGGGTAGAGGAACTGGGCGATCACCGGTCCGTCCTGCGGTACCTCGGGGCCTCCGCCGCCGCTGCCGTCCAGGAAGGTGATGATCCGTTCCAGCGTCGACTTGATCTGCGGCGGAAGGTTCAAAGTGGCCAGCAGTCTGCGGGCCTGATCGAGGATGGCCGACTGCGGACCCGCGACGCCGGCCGGGCTCGCGATATCCGCGGGGCCCGCGACGGCGCCGACGATGGCTGGGGCGAGCGCGGCCAGCGCATCCACGGGAACGCCTTCGGGCACCATGGGAACGCTGTTCGTAGTCGCCACGGGGGTGGTCGCGGGGGCCGCGATTGCTGTCGTCGGCGCGGCGAGCGTGGCACTCGCCGCGACGGCGAGTGCGGACAATGCGATCCGCGATCCTCGGGTGCGAAGCACTGGTCTGGCCGTCCTTACCTCGGGGTACATCTGGGTTCGATTGCTAAAAGCCATCGTTTCGGGGGTCACTCTAGGGACATTGCGGCTATGTGTACAGCTGCGGCGTCCGGAAAGCGCCGTGGACGATCAGTGTTAGCAGAAGATACCGCGCCCAGATGTTACTGATGTGAAAGTTGATGCAAATGTTATCGGTGGTTCGAGGGTGGAACCGACCGGATTCGCGCTGCGGCTAATCTAATCGGTGCCGTCCGCGCTGTCGCCTCGACATCGAACTTCGGGCGCGCCAACCGACGCACCGCACCCGAGCCGAAAGCCAGCGATTTGAATCGTCACCTCCGATGGGCCGTGTCGGTGCTGGGCCTGTCCGTGCTGGCCCGGCTGCTCTGGATGCTGCTGTCCCCGAATGGGATGAACCTCGTCGACCTGCATGTCTACGTCGGCGGGTCGGCCGCGTTGTTGACCGATCAGCTCTACGACTTCACCTATGCGGAGAAGACTCCGGACTTCCCGTTGCCGTTCACTTATCCGCCTTTCGCGGCATTGGTGTTCTTCCCGCTGCACTATCTGCCGTTCACCCTGGTCGCGGTGGCTTGGTTGCTGGCCATCGCCGCGGCGCTGTACGCGGTGGTGCACATCAGTCTCGAGCTGCTGTTCGGGGCGCAGCGGCTGCGCACGCCGCAGTGGCGGGCCGCCACCGTCGGGTGGACCGCGCTCGGGCTGTGGCTGGAGCCGGTCCGAACCACGATGGACTACGGCCAGGTCAATGTCTTCCTGGTGCTCGGTGGGATGCTCGCGGTTCGCAGTTCGCGGTGGTGGCTGTCCGGTGGACTGGTCGGAATAGTCGCGGGCATCAAACTGACGCCGGCGATCACCGGGTTGTACTTCGTCGCGCGCAAGCGCTGGGCGACGGTGGCGTGGTCGGCCGTGGTCTTCGGCGCGACGGTAGGGCTGAGTTTCCTGATCGCGCCGGTCGAGGCGCGTCGGTATTTCGGCACACTGCTCGGTGACGCCGACCGGATCGGTCCGGTGGGGTCGGTGTGGAACCAGTCGCTGCGGGGCACACTGAGCCGCATCCTCGGCTACGACGTCGAGTCCGGCCCGTGGTGGATCGCGGCCGTGCTCGTCGTGGCGGTGCTGGCGTTCCTGGCTTGGCGCGCGCTCGGCGCGGACGACCGGCTCGGCACGCTGATCGTGGTGCAACTGTTCGGGCTGATGGTCTCGCCGATCTCGTGGTCGCATCACTGGGTGTGGCTGCTGCCGACGGTGCTCTGGGTGGTGTACGGGCCGCTGCGCCGGGCGCCCGGCGCGCGGGTGATCGCCGGGTACTGGCTGGTGACCATGCTCGTCGGCGTGCCGTGGGTGCTGTCGTTCTTCCAGGATTCGATCTGGACCATCTCGCGCCCGGGCGTACTGGCCTGGCTCGGCGCCGTCGACGTGCTCGGCGTTCTGGCGTTCTACCTCTGGGTGATCCGCTTCGGAGCCAGGTACACGCGATCGGCCGAGGACGAAGAAGCGCGCGCAACCACCGAGGGCCCCGCGCGCACCGCATAAGGTACTCGCCCGACTCTGCTTCGATCAGCGTCGAGCGGCGATCAGCGGAGACTCGAACTTCTGGCTGGAACGCGACACGGCGGCCCGGCTCCCGGTTTCGAGCGAAGCGAGACCGAGCATGCCCCGTTCGCGGCCCGGCTCGCGTCCGAGCGGCCGCCGCCTCCGCGACGCAGTCGCCAGCGGCGGTCGCTCGGACGCGAGCCATAAGAGGGCCGCGAACACGCAGCGCCGAAGGCGCTGCAAAATCAACAGAGCCGGTCTATTTCATGTGCCAGTGCTACATCCAGCGCGGTGAGCCCGCCCGCCGAGTGTGTCGACAAGCTGAATGTGACCTTGCGCCAGCGGATATCGATGTCGGGGTGATGGTTCGCCTCCTCCGCGACTTCGGCGACGCGGCGCACCAGTTCGATGCCCGCGGGGAAGGTGGCCGCCTCGACGGTGCGCGTCAGGTTGTCCCCTGACCTGGACCACTCCGGCAATTCGGTGAGAGCGTCTACGATTTCGGGTTCGGAGAGCAGTGCCTGCTGCGCCATAACACTCCTTACTACTCGCCTCGGGCCGCCCCGGAAAGGGTGGCGGCGGGGGTCAGGCAGCGCGCGCCTGCTTGAGTGCCTTCTTCAGATCCTTGCCGGTGACACCGGCCGCTTCGCACTTCTTCATCCGCATGATGACCACGGGGCACTTCACGCAGCGCGTCTTCTTCCGACAGCACTTCTTCTTCGGTTTCAGGCTCGAAACCTTCTTGGCTTTGACCTTGCCCACGGCGGTTAGCATACCCTTAGTACAAAGGCTGAAACGGTGCCTCGAACCGACTGCCGGTAGGGTATAGCTCGCCGCGATGCCTGGTGAGTTTCGATTCTCCACCTGTTCGCAGGGAGACCGGCGTGTGCGTCAGGCCCCGGAGGCGGCAGCCTGCGTAATCACGGAGAGTCCGTGCACGCCGGACACCGAGCACCGTCGGCTCCAACACCGAACAGCAGGAGGATTCAGGCGTGTCGTCTGCACGCGATTTTCGCAACGTCGCCATCGTGGCTCACGTCGACCACGGCAAGACGACCCTGGTCGACGCCATGCTGCGCCAGTCGGGCGCCTTCGCCGAGCGGGCCGAGCCCGTCGATCGGGTGATGGACTCCGGCGACCTGGAACGCGAGAAGGGCATCACCATTCTCGCCAAGAACACGGCGGTGCACCGGCATCACCCGGACGGCTCGGTCACCGTGATCAACGTCATCGACACCCCCGGCCACGCCGACTTCGGTGGCGAGGTCGAGCGCGGCCTGTCCATGGTGGACGGCGTGGTGCTGCTGGTGGACGCGTCCGAGGGGCCGCTGCCGCAGACCCGGTTCGTGCTGCGCAAGGCGCTGGCCGCGTCGCTGCCGGTGATCCTGGTCGTGAACAAGACCGACCGCCCCGACGCCCGCATCGAAGAGGTCGTCGAGGAGAGCCACGACCTACTGCTGGACCTGGCCTCCGATCTCGACGACGCCGCCGCCGAGGCCGCCGAGCTCGCGCTCGACCTTCCGGTGCTGTACGCCTCCGGTCGTGAGGGCAAGGCGTCCAAGGAGCGTCCGGAGAACGGCAACGCCCCGGCCGCGGAGAATCTGGACGCGCTGTTCGACGTGCTGCTGGAATACATCCCCGCGCCGAAGGGTGATGCGTCCGCGCCGCTGCAGGCGCACGTCACCAACCTGGACGCCTCGGCGTTCCTGGGTCGTCTCGCGCTGGTCCGCATCCACAACGGCGAACTGCGCAAGGGGCAGAACGTCGCGTGGATGCACGCCGACGGCGTCAAGCAGGTGAAGATCACCGAACTGCTGCAGACCGTCGGCGTGGAGCGCAAGCCGGGCGAGCTGGCGGTGGCGGGCGACATCGTCGCCATCGCGGGCATTCCGGACATCATGATCGGCGACACCCTCGCCGACATCGATGATCCGGTCGCGCTGCCGCGCATCACCGTCGACGAGCCCGCCATCTCGGTCACCATCGGCACCAACACCTCGCCGCTGGTCGGCCGGGTGCAAGGGCACAAGTTGACCGCCCGCATGGTGAAGGCGCGCCTGGACCAGGAGCTGGTCGGCAACGTGTCGCTGCGCGTGCTCGACATCGGGCGCCCGGACGCCTGGGAGGTGCAGGGCCGCGGTGAGCTGGCGCTGGCCATCCTGGTCGAGACCATGCGCCGGGAGGGCTTCGAGCTGACCGTCGGCAAGCCGCAGGTGGTCACCAAGCAGGTCGACGGCAAGGTGCACGAGCCGTACGAGGAGCTGACCATCGACTGCCCCGAGGAGTACCTCGGCGCGATCACCCAGTTGCTGGCCGCCCGCAAGGGCAAGATGGTGCAGATGAGCAACCACGCCGCGGGCTGGGTGCGGATGGAGTTCATCGTTCCCTCCCGTGGCCTGATCGGTTTCCGCACCGACTTCCTCACCGAGACCCGCGGCACCGGCATCGCCAACGCTGTGTCGCACGGCTACGCGCCGTGGGCGGGCGAGATCCGGGCCAGGCACACCGGCTCGCTGGTCTCCGACCGGTCGGGCTCGGTGACGCCGTTCGCGATGATCCAGCTGGCCGACCGCGGGCAGTTCTTCGTGGAGCCGGGCGCGGACACCTACGAGGGGCATGTCGTCGGCGTCAATCCGCGCGCGGAGGATCTGGACATCAACGTCACGCGCGAGAAGAAGCTGACCAACATGCGCAGCTCCACCGCCGACGTGATCGAGACCTTGGCCAAGCCGTTGCAGCTGGATCTCGAAGGCGCCATGGAGTTCTGCGCCGCCGACGAGTGCGTTGAGGTCACCCCGGAGGTGGTCCGGGTGCGCAAGGTGGTCCTCGGGCAGAACGAGCGCGCACGGGAACTGTCCCGGCGCAAGGCGCGCGACCGCGCGGCGCTGTAACAACTTGTGTGCCACGGTATTCGGTGTCACCGCGGGTGGCACCGAATACCGGGCAGAACCGCTGGTCGGGCAGTCGCGGGCGCTCGCATCGTGCGGGTGTACCGCCAGCCTCGCGTTCGACTCGGGCTCCTCGGGTGTGATCGCAATTCCTCGCATCACCAGGCATGGTGGCAATCGGGAGAAAATTCGAGACGGCCCCGTGATGCGTGCGGTGGTGAAGTCCGGTGCCACATATTCGAGGGCTGGTCGGTTTCGTTGTCGGTAATTTCGATTTGTGATCGTCTCAGCCCTTGGTATGCGGGTCCGAAATCGGTTCGTTCGCGTGGAATAAGTTTCCGAAGCGACGGCTGGTGGGAAAATTTGGTAATTGTCGACCACTACCCGTCATGGGGTAGTGGTGGCGGGTGAAAATAATTGGCTGTGCCGTGCGCCTGTTTTATATTGTCGGCACCCGTGGTCATCCAGAGCTGTGCACGCAATGAGCTTTCTCATGCTATCGAGGGGCCTCGACGCGCGGGCGGGCCAGCGCCTGTGTGGGTTGTCGCCGTGTTGGCCGGATGGTGCTTCGACGAAAAGAATTCGTCTCCCGTTCGGCGTGTCGGCGCAAATGTTCACTTCATGTCCGAGTCGGTAGCGCGTGTGGTTGCCTAAACGACACCGATGCGCATACGGATTGCGGTGCGTCGGGTGCGGCGGGCTATTGTGCCGCGACGGTACGCCGAATATTTGCCGAGGTTCGACACGGTTTGTATGGGTGATGTCACGACCCTGCGACGCTGCTGTGTTTCCGCGCTACGCATATCCGTTCGACCGCGTTGTTTCCGCGCTGGTCAGCAGGAATCTGGGAACGGACTCGACCGTACGGTAGAGTTCCCGAGCGTGAAAGTGGGCGCAGGAAAACGCGCAGCGTGGCGCACGTTGTTGCCGGCCGTGGCAGTGCTGACCTTGATCAGCAGCTGTGCGGCGAATCCGCCGCCGCCCATCGAGAGCACCGACAGTCCGAAGACCACACCGGTCAAGCCCGCGGAGACGACCGTCGTCGTCGCTTTGGACACCATCGGCACCGCGTTCAACCCGCATCTGCGCTCGGACCAATCCGCCGCGACCTCGGCGATCGCCTCCCTGGTCCTGCCGAGTCCGTTCCGGCCGGTGCTCGATCCGGCGCGGCCAGGGACGACGGCCTGGGTGCCGGATTCGTCGCTGCTGGTCTCCGCCGAAGTCACCGCGCAGGAACCGTTCACGATCACCTACAAATTGCGCAACGAAGCGTCCTGGTCGGATGGCGCGCCGATCGCGGCCGAGGACTTCCGCTACCTGTGGCAGGAGATGATCTCCGAGCCGGGCGTCGTCGACCCGGCCGGCTACCGGATGATCTCGGACGTCAATTCGTCGGCGGGCGGCAAGACGGTCACCGTCGTGATGACGCAGCCCTACCCCGGCTGGCGGGAGCTGTTCACCGATCTGCTGCCGTCTCATCTGCTCAAGGACGCGCCCGGCGGATTCGCCAGGGGGATGAACGGTCAGGTCAGCGGTGTCCGGGTGTCCGGGGGGCCGTTCGGGATCCGCTCGGCGGACCCGGGCCGTGACGAGATGCTGCTGGAACGCAACGACCGCTTCTGGGGCACACCGGCGATGCCGGGCCAGATCCTGCTCCGCCGCGGCGGCACCACCGCGCAGCTGGCGGGCTCGCTGCGCACCGGCGACGTACAGATGGCGCTGGTCCACGGGGGCGTGGCGACCCAGGCGCAACTGGGGGCGATTCCCTCCGTGCGCACCACGATCATGCCGCAGTCGCGAGTGCTGCAGATGGCGCTAAACGGGCGCAAAGGCGACTTGAGCGATCCCCGGGTCCGCTCGGGCGTGCTGGCCCTGCTGGACCCTGCCCTGCTGGCCACGGTCGGCGCGCAGACCGGCAACTGGGTGGAACCGGCGCGCGCGCAGGTGCTCGCACCATCCGATCCCGGATACGCCCCGACCGCTCCGCCGCGTCCATCGGCGGAGGAGGCGTTCGCGCTGCTCGCCGCCGCGGGGTACGGCCGGGCGCCGGAGCCGCCGCCGGCGACCTCCCCGACCTCGCCCGCCCCGCAGCCGCGCACCGTCGGCAAGGATGGCAAGCCGCTGGCCGTGCGCATCGGCGCGGTCGACCGGGACGCCACCGCCTTGGCCGTGGCCAATACCGCCGCCGACCAGCTGCGCAGCGCGGGCATCGACGCCACGGTGCGCAGTGTCGCCGCCGACGAGTTGTACGGCAAGGAACTGCTCGAGGGCACGGTCGACGCGATCGTCGGCTGGGAGGTGGCCGGTTCCGATCCGGCGACCGTGCTGGCTTCCAGGTATGGCTGCCCGCCGCCCGCGCTGCCAGGGGTCACCGGCCCGGCGCAGGCCATCGCCGAGGCGGCGCAGCGGGCGCCGAGCAACCTGTCCGGCGTGTGCGATCCGACCCTGCAACCCGCGATCGACGACGCCCTGCGGGGCGGCGACGTGGGACGGGTGCTCGCCGAGGCCGAACCCAAACTGTGGGCCATGGCGACCGTGCTGCCGATCGTGCAGGACAACGCCGTCGCCGCGTCCGGTCCTCGGCTGGACGGCGCCTCGCTCAGCGGCGCGATCCAGGTCGGGATCTTCGGCGACGCGTCCATGTGGCGCAGGATCCCGTGACCGCGGAGACCGGTGGGCTGCTTCTGGTACACGCCCACCCGGACGACGAGTCCATCACCACCGGCGGCACGATCGCGCACTACCGCCGTCGCGGCGTGCCGGTCACCGTGATCACCTGCACCCTCGGTGAGGAGGGCGAGGTGATCGGCGACGACTGGGCGCTGCTCGCGGCGGATCACGCCGACCAGCTCGGCGGCTATCGCATTCTGGAGCTGACCCGCGCGCTGGACGCGCTGGGCGCGGGTCCGCCGCACTTGCTCGGGGGCGCGGGACGCTGGCGTGACTCCGGGATGGCGGGCACACCCGCCGCGAACAAGCCGCGCGTCTTCGTGCGCTCCGGAGACGAGGCGGTGCGGGCTCTCACGGACGTCGTCCTTCGTCTGCGGCCGCGCGTGGTCGTCGGTTACGACCCGAACGGCGGCTACGGCCATCCGGACCACATCCGGGCGCACGAGATCACCACGGCCGCCGTGCATGCCGCCGCCGGCGAAGGCTGGGATGTCCCGAAGTACTACTGGACCGTCACCGACGCCGACATGCTGCGTCTGCACACCGCGGCGCTGGCCCGGCGCACGGCCGCGGGCCTGCCCGGCGCGCTGCCGCCCGGTTGGCGACTGCCCGCCGAGGGCGAACTGGCGAGCGTGCCCAGCGACGCGGTGACCACCACGATCGACGTCTCCGAGGTGCTTTCGGCCAAGCGCGCCGCGCTGCGGGCGCACGCCACACAGGTCACGGTCGCGCCGTCCGGCCGGGAATTCGCCTTGTCGAACGGTATCGCTCAGCCGGTGTTGCCCGAGGAGCACTTCATCCTGGTGCGGGGTCGGCGCGGTCCGCTCGGTCCGGACGGGCGGGAGCACGATTTGTTCGCCGCCCCGGAGTGACGGATCCCGCCGGCGGCGGTGCGGCCGCTACCCGCGATTTCCGGACATTTCACATAATTCGCCCGCTGTTTTCGGAACTTGTCCGGGCGGCGAGCTCCTGTACCCCCAGGGCTGGCAGTTGGCGGTATCGGCGCGGCGGGTACGGTTCGGCGTGATCTCGGCACATCGAAACGGAGGATCCGTCGGTTCATGACAGCGCGCGGCGACAACGCCCACCTCAGCATCGAGGACCACGGATACCACAAGAGTCTGAAGCCGCGCCAGCTACAGATGATCGCGATCGGCGGCGCCATCGGCACCGGCCTGTTCCTCGGCGCCGGCGGGCGGCTGGCCAGTGCCGGACCCGGGTTGTTCCTGGTCTACGGCGTGTGCGGGTTCTTCGCGTTCCTCATCCTGCGCGCGCTCGGCGAATTGGTCCTGCACCGGCCGTCGTCCGGGTCGTTCGTCTCCTACGCGCGCGAGTTCTTCGGTGAGAAGGCGGCGTTCGTCGCGGGCTGGATGTACTTCCTGAACTGGTCGATGACCGGCATCGCCGACACCACCGCGATCGCGCAGTACTTCCACTATTGGTCCGGGTTCTCCGCCGTTCCGCAATGGTTGCTCGCGCTGATCGCGCTGGTCCTCGTGCTGGGCGTCAACCTGATCTCGGTGAAGTGGTTCGGTGAGATGGAGTTCTGGGCCGCGCTGGTGAAGGTATTCGCGCTCAGCGCGTTCCTGATCGTCGGCACGATCTTCTTGCTCGGCCGCTTCACGGTGCAGGGCGCCGCGACCGGGACCAGCGTGATCGCCGATCACGGCGGCCTGTTCCCGACCGGCGTCATGCCGTTGGTCGTGGTGGTGTCCGGTGTCGTATTCGCTTATGCCGCTGTTGAATTGGTCGGCACCGCGGCGGGGGAGACGGAGCATCCGGAGCAGGTCATGCCACGGGCGATCAATTCGGTGATCGTCCGGATCGCCGTCTTCTACGTCGGTTCGCTGGTCCTGCTCGGATTGCTGCTGCCGTACACGCGGTACACGGCCGACGAGAGTCCGTTCGTCACCTTCTTCACCATGCTCGGCGTCCCTGGCATCGGCAGCGTGATGAATCTCGTGGTGCTGACCGCGGCGTTCTCCAGCCTGAACGCCGGCCTCTACTCGACCGGCCGCATCCTGCGGTCGATGTCGATCAACGGCAGCGCGCCGAAATTCACCGGGGTGATGGGCAGCAACGGCGTTCCCTACGGCGGCATCCTGCTCACCAGCCTGATCGCGCTGGTCGGCATCGCGCTCAACGGCATCGTCCCGGATCAGGCGTTCGAGATCGTGCTGAACATGGCGTCGCTCGGCATCGTCGCCTCCTGGGCCACCATCGTGTTGTGCCAGCTGCAGTTGTGGCGCTGGTCCACCCGGGGACGCATCCAGCGGCCCGCCTTCCGCATGTTCGGCGCGCCCTACACCGGTTTGCTCACGCTGGTGTTCCTGTTCTTCGTCGTCGTGCTGACGGGGTTCGACTATCCGGTGGGGACCTGGACCGTCGCGACCATCGCCCTGATCGTCCCCGCGCTGATCGTCGGCTGGTTCGCCGCGCGTAAGCGAGTGCTGGCCATAGCGGCGCAGCGTGGCGACCCGACCGGCGAACCTCCGGTGGTCGCCGCCCTGCCTGCCGACCGGGAGAACTGATCGTGCGCCCGATCGCGCCGGAATAGACTCGGCAGTATGTACAACTGGGAGGTCCAGAACGCGATCGCGGCGTTCGTCGACAGCATGCGGCCGCACTGGCAGGAGCAGCACGACCTGTATATGACGGTGCTGTACGCGTTCGCCGACATGCAAAGCCACTTGTTGACCCTCCTCGGCTACCCGCCGGTGCCGTGACGACGAAGATCGACGACCACGCAGGCGATCGCGCTCCCGTGGCATCCGGCGCCACCCGTATCCCCGTAGGCCTCCTCGGCTCGGTGATCCTCGCGATCCTGATCGTGGACGCCCTGCTCACCCTTGCGCTCGAGGTGCTCTACCTGCCGACCTATCTGGGCTCGGTCGTTTTCCCGGTCTCCGCCGCGGTGGCGGGAGTGGTGAACGTGCTGCTCGTCGCGGGTGCGCGAACAGTGACCCGGCGTCCCGCGCTGCTGGGCCTTCCGCTGGTCGCATGGGCGTTCGGCTTCCTGGTCTGCGCGAGCGCCGGGCCCGGCGGTGACATTCTGCTCGGCAGTGATTGGCGGACGGCGCTGTTGCTGTTCGCCGGGCTGCTGCCGCCGCTGGCCTACCTCTACATCCAGGCGAACGCGCACGTCTTCGGCCGCCGCTGACTCACGCGAGCCGGACCGCCAGGGTCGCGATCACGGCCTCGGTGCGAACGCGCAGCGCGGCTGTGAGCACCGGTCCGCGCGGATTGTGCAGCGGGCGTTGCCACCAGTGCCGGGCTTCGACATGCGCCAGCAGCACGGTGACACCCAGCCCGGCGGCGGTCTGCTTGCGGACGTAGCCGACGAGCGTCGACACCAGGCTGCGATGCGGGCAGGGGAGCACCGCGAGCGGCACACCGGGATCCCACTCCTTCCACTGGGCGCTGAGCCGTTTGGTCGTGGCCGGATCGATGTCCGCGGCCACCGCGACGATCTCGCCCCGCATGCGCAGCGCGGCTTCCAAGGCGCGATAGGTCACCTCGCTCATGGTGACCACCGGGACGACCACCAACTCCTTGGCCTCCGGCGCGGGTCGCGGCGGCGGCGGGATTTCACGCAGTCGCAGCTGACGCGCGACGCCGGCGTAGTAGTTCTCGATCCGGAAGAAGAGGCCAACCAGCGCGGGAATGATGAGCAGCAGCAGCCACGCGCCCTCGGTGAACTTCTCCGCGAGCAAGACGACGCCCGCGACGGCGGTGAGCGTCGCACCGAATCCGTTCAGCAGTGCGCGCGGCAACCACCCGCGGTCGCGCACTCGCCACCAGTGCAGCACCAGACCGGTCTGGCTGATGGTGAACCCGATGAAGACGCCGATCGCGAAAACCGGCAGCAGCCGGTGGGTTTCGGCGTCGACCGCCAGCAGCACCAGCCCGGCCAGCAAGGCGAGTGCCGTGACCCCGTACCGGAAGACCGGACGCTCCGACCGCAGCGCGAACAGCGACGGCGCCCTGTGGTCCTTGGCCAGCAGCGCCAGCAGCACCGGGAGCCCGCCGAAACTGGTGTTCGCCGCGAGCAGCAGCACCGCGGTGACCGCGAGATTGGTGAGGTAGAACAGCCAGCCGGTGCCGAACGCGGCCGCCGCCAGCTGGGCCAAGATGGTCACATCCGGGCGCGGCGTGACGTGGTGCTCGCGGATCAGCACGGCCAGGCCGAGCAGCATCGCGCCGAGCAGGATGCCCAGCGCCACCTCGGTGTGCTGCGCGCGGCGCACCGCGGGGCTGCGGAAAGCGGGCACGGCGTTGGCGATCGCTTCCACACCGGTCAGCGACGAGCATCCCGCCGCGAAGGCCTTGAGCAGCAGAACGATTCCGAGCGCCTCGACCGGCTCGATCGGACCCGGGTCGCCGCCGATCATCGCGACCGGCTCCGGCCGAAGCAGCCCGACAACGATCACACCGCCGATCAGGACGACGAACAGGATCGTCGGCCCCATCAGCACCCGCGCGGATTCCGCCACTCCGATCAGGTTGATCACGGTCAGCGCCGCGAGGCCGATCAGCGTCATCGGTAGCAGTTCGTGGGCCAGGGCGGGAAAGGCGCTGGCCAGGCTGGCCGCGCCTGCGGCGAGGCTCACCGCGACGGTCAGCACGTAGTCCACGACCAGGCTGGCGGCCGCGAGCAGCGCGGCGGGCCTGCCGAGCTGCTTCTTGGCGACCGCGTACGCGCCGCCGCCGTCCGGATGCACGGCGATCACTTGCCGGTAGGAGAGCACCAGTACCAGCAACAGCGCGGCGATCGCGCAGGCAACCGGCAGCGTCCAGGAGACGGCCGCCGCGCCCGCCGCGACCAGCACCAGCACGATCGCCTCTGGTCCGTAGGCGACGCTGGACAACGCGTCCAGGGAGAGCGCGGCGAGCCCGCCCACCGCGGTCAAACGGAACTTGTCCGCTCGCTGCATCTGCCGAACCCGGCGGTCGGCGATCCGCGGCTCCGTATGGTGCGGCTCGGTCTTGGTCACCACAGCGTCCATTGAACTCCGCCGCCGCTCGGCAACCGATCAGCGACACTGGGGGCGGGTTCAGCGGGTGCCGGGCAGCCCTGGTGTGACGGCTTGGATGAGTTCCCATGCTCGGTCGGCGGGGAGGTCGACCACGGAGTAGTGCTTCTTGCCCGCCGCGGTGGCCGCGACGACCGTAGCGACCCCGGCACGCCGTTGGAAGAAGGTTCGACGCACTGTCCAGCCGATGATGCCGGGGGCCTCGAGGCAGTCGCGGTCGCGGTCGAGTGATCCGGACCGGGTGATCAGCCAGGTCGGGCTGGTGGTTGTGCGGGGCAGTACCGCGTGTCCGAGGCCGCGATAGCGGTCCTCGGCGAGGGCGAGCGCGAGGGCGAGCGTGAGGCCCGGCAGTAGCCACCACCACGGCGAATAGTGCTGTCCAGCAAGGGAGATGACGACCAGCGCGGCGGCGATGAGCACGACCGGCGCGAGCGCGCGGGTATGCCTGCGTCGCCGTGCGGCCGGACCGTGCGCGATCAGCGGGGCTCTGCCCGGCGCCGGGACGGTGTGCGCGTCCGCCGCGCCCGAACCGGTGGGCCTCGCCTCCGGCTGGACAGGAAACTCGTTGTCTCGCACTTCCTCTGGGGCGAGCAGATGGCCGAGGGTGTGCTCCACGGCGCTACGCGGGGCCTGCGGAAGGATTCGCTGCCGCGGGTTCTGCCCGGTCATGATCGCCTCGAGTTCGGCGCCGCCCGCAAGGCGCAGCAGCAGCGGTTCGGAGACCGTCGCTCCGCGCAGCCGGGCTCGATCGAGGGTGATCTGGCGGGTGGTGAACAGGCCGTGGCGCAGCTGCAAGGTCTTGCCGTCGTCGCGGACGCGCAACCCGAAATACGTGGTCAGATAGTGCGCGCACGCGGCAGCGCTGACCACGACGACGATGACGCCCAGCAGCGCGGCCGCGGCGAGCGCGAGGACGAGCACGCCGCCGTCTTCCACGTCGTGCACCGCGTCGGACCGGAAAACGATCTCACCGAGCCCGTATTGCAGCGCGAAGCCGACGATCGGCGCGATGATCGCGAACCCGGTCAGCGACAACGGGGCGTAGCGCACCCACGCCGGACTCCAGTGCCCGATCTCTCCCGCCCGGGTACGCGGGGCCGTTAAACCACCGGAGCTGTTCTGCTGCGGCTCTTTTCGTTCTTCGTCCGGACCCACCCTGGCCGCCGTATGAGCGAGCAGCGCGGCGCGCAACGGCGGGACGACGCGGGCATCCAGGGCGTCGAGCTTGAACTTCTCGCCCGATTCGGCATGCTGGCCGGTCCCGATCGCCAGCACCGCCAGGCCGAGAGCCCGATGCAGCAGGTCCGCTTCGATGTCCACCGAGCGGATCCGCGACCGCGGCACCGACAGTTTCTTGCGTTCCAGCAGCCCGGTGCGCAATTCCACGTGTGTGGGCCCGACCCGATACGTCGTGGTGAACCAGCGGGTCAGCGCGAACCCGACGATCAACGCGAGCGGGATGACGCTCCACACGTGGTTGCCGCTGCTGGTCCCGAGGATCACCGAACCGATCAGCACCGGGATGAACTTCACCACTTCGGTGATCGGATGGACCAGCAGCATCCGCTTGTCCAGCCGCTGCCAGGGCGGCCCGTCCTGCTCGGCGCCGGTCGTCTCGGGGCTCATGTCGCGTCTCCGCGGTGCTGGGCGGCGATCCGGGTGAGCCGGGCCACGGTTTCCTCGGCGACCGGAAGGTCGAGCGCGCCGATCTGCACCGCACCCGCGGAGGACGCGGTGGTCACGGTGACGGTCGCCAATCCGAGCAGGCGTTCGAGCGGACCGCGTTCGGTGTCGACGGTCTGCACGCGGGAGATCGGCGCGACCCGGCTCTCCTGGGTGAGCCAGCCGACCCGGGTGTAGACCGCATCGTCGGTGACCTCCCAGCGGTGCACCGCGTACCGCCACCACGGCGCGACACCGATGTTCAGCGCGGCGGGCACGAGCGCGACCAGGAAGAATCCCAGCTGCCACCCGCGATGCGCGGAGTCGACCACCGCCCACACCAGCAGGGCCGCGAACGGGATCACCCACGTCAGGACGGCCTGCACAGTCCACAGGAGCTTCGCCTTCGGACTGGGGCGCCAGGCCGGATCGGCCATGATCGTGCGCGGCTGCGACATGCCGCCAATCGTTGCACGATCACGCGGTCGCCGTCGCGGTCGATGGTGAGCGGCCTACCGCGACGGCGCGGACCCGGCGGACGGGTGAGCGCGAGGGTCGCAGAGGGCTTTCTACCGGGAATGAGCCTCGTTGTGTGACAACCGTTTCGGGCGCATCGGGCGGTCGCCGAGGAGTTGGCCCCCGGCCTCACCTGCGAGGGTCTGGTGTGCCGGAACGGTCGAATCGGCGGCGCTCACCGAGGCCGCGCTCGACGACCGAACGCGGGCCGCGCGGCGCGGGTGCCCCGGAATAGCCTCGGGTACCGCACAGTTGTCAACGCTCAACGGTGCTCCACGTCCCCGTGTGGGCTCCGTGGCGAGCGGAGCCGTGACTCGTCCGCTTCGTCGCAACCAGCACTGGAGGGAGACAGTTCCGGATGTGTAGCGCATGATCGAGGGCGTGACCGACCTACCGAACCCGAGCGTCCCATCCGCGCCGCCCAGTCCATCGGCCATGCGCCGGGCGCTGCGCAGGGCCCGCGACGGTGTCACGTTGAACGTGGACGAGGCCGCGGTGCTGCTGCACGCGACCGGCGACGACCTGGCCGACCTCTGTCGCAGCGCCGCGCGGGTGCGCGACGCCGGGCTGGCGTCCGCGGGGCGTCCGAAGACGATCAGCTATTCCCGCAACGTCTTCATCCCGTTGACCAGGCTGTGCCGGGACAAGTGCCACTACTGCACCTTCGTCACGGTGCCCGGCAAGTTGCGCGCCGAGGGCAAGGGGATGTTCCTCGAACCCGACGAGGTGCTCGACATCGCACGCAGGGGCGCTGCCCTCGGCTGCAAAGAGGCGCTGTTCACGCTGGGTGACCGGCCCGAGGATCGCTGGCCGGAGGCCGCGCAGTGGCTCGACGAGCGCGGCTACGACTCCACGCTGGACTACCTGCGCGCCGTGTCGATCATGGTGCTGGAGGAGACCGGCCTGCTGCCGCACCTGAACCCGGGCGTGATGTCGTGGGAGGAGATCGCGCGGCTCAAGCCGGTGGCGCAGTCCATGGGCATGATGCTGGAGACCACCTCGGCCCGGTTGTTCACCGAGAAGGGCAACTGCCATTACGGCAGCCCCGACAAGGACCCGGCCGTGCGGCTGCGGGCGATCACCGACGCGGGACGGCTCTCGGTGCCCTATACCACGGGGATCCTGGTCGGCATCGGTGAGACGATGGCGGAGCGGGCCGAGTCGATCATGGCGATTCGCAAGCAGCACAAGGCTTTCGGGCACATCCAGGAAGTCATCGTGCAGAACTTCCGCGCCAAGGACGACACCGCCATGCGGGACGTGCCGGACGCGGGCCTGGAGGAATTCCTCGCCACCATCGCGGTCACCCGCGTGCTGCTCGGGCCGGACGTGCCGGTGCAGGCGCCGCCGAACCTGGTCTCGCACGCCGAGTGCCGCGCGCTGATCGACGCGGGCATCGACGACTGGGGCGGCGTCTCGCCGGTGACGCCCGACCACGTGAACCCGGAGCGGCCGTGGCCGAACCTGGACACGTTGCGGGAGATCACCGAGGCGGCGGGCTATCAGCTGGTCGAGCGGACCTCCGCGCACCCGAAGTACGTGCGAGCGGGCAATCCGTGGGTCGATCCGCGGATCGGCGCGCACGTCGCCGCGCTCACCGACCCGGTGACGGGGCTGGCGAATCCGGACGCGATCCCGGTCGGCCTGCCCTGGCAGGAGCCGGACGAGTCCTGGGAGTCGGCCGGACGCGTCGACCTCAACACCGCCATCGACACCGAGGGCCGCAACACCGAGGCCCGCAGCGACGCTGCCCTCGGGCAGGACATCGTCGGCGCCTTCGGCGACTGGGACACCATTCGTGAACAGGCCCGCGATCTCGCCGTCGCCGTTCCGCAGCGGCTGGACTCCGACGTGCTCGCCGCGCTGCGCGCCGCCGAACGCGATCCGGCCGGGCTCGGCGACGCCGAGTATCTGGCGCTGGCCACGGCGGACGGCGCGGAGCTGGACGCGGTCGCCGCGCTGGCCGATCAACTGCGCCGCGACACCGTCGGCGACGACGTCACCTACGTGGTGAACCGGAACATCAACTTCACCAACATCTGCTACACCGGGTGCCGGTTCTGCGCGTTCGCCCAGCGTAAGGGCGACGCGGACGCGTTCACCCTGAGCACGCACGAGGTGGCCGACCGGGCCTGGGAGGCGCATGTCGACGGCGCCACCGAGGTGTGCATGCAGGGCGGCATCGACCCCGACCTGCCGGTCACCGGGTACGCGGATCTGGTGCGGGCGGTCAAGCAGCGGGTGCCGTCGATGCATGTGCACGCCTTCAGCCCGATGGAGATCGTGAACGGCGCCTCGCGCGGCGGCCAGAGCGTCCGGGAGTGGCTGGTCGCCCTGAAGGAGGCGGGCCTGGACACCATCCCAGGCACCGCCGCGGAGATCCTGGACGACGAGGTGCGCTGGGTGCTCACCAAGGGCAAACTGCCCACCTCGGCGTGGATCGAGGTGATCACCACGGCGCACCAGGTGGGCATCCGGTCCAGTTCGACCATGATGTACGGCCACGTGGACAACCCGAAGCACTGGGTCGGGCATCTGCGGGTGCTGCGTGGAATCCAGGACGAGACCGGCGGTTTCACCGAGTTCGTGCTGCTGCCGTTCGTGCACCAGAGCGCGCCGCTGTACTTGGCGGGCGCCGCGCGGCCCGGGCCGACCAACCGGGACAACCGCGCCGCGCACGCGCTGGCCAGGATCATGCTGCACGGCCGGATCCACAACATCCAGACCAGCTGGGTCAAGCTGGGCACCACCGGAACGCGGGTGATGCTCAACAGTGGTGCCAACGATCTGGGCGGCACGTTGATGGAGGAGACCATCTCCCGGATGGCGGGCTCGCAGCACGGCTCGGCCAAGACGGTCGCCGAGTTGGTGGAGATCGCCTCCGGCATCGGACGACCGGCCCGGGAACGGACGACGACCTACGGCGTCCCGAAGCACAAGCGGTTGTCGGCCGCTCCGGGGCTTCAGGCGGTATTGGTCGACTGACGAGGGAGCTGCGCCGGGCGGCGCGGCGACGGCGATAGGTTCCAGCCCGCGGTGCGATCGGGCTTCCGGTCGGCCGCGGGCAGCCGGGACCGGCGCAATACCGGACCCGCCGCGGCACGCTCCGGCGCTACCTCCCACAACGCGGCCCCCAGCGCGTACCTCGGGTGGCGGAGTCGAATCGGGCCTCGCGTCGGCGTGCGCGATCCCCGAAGTTAGGGCAGGCTGACCAGTAGTAACGTGTGGTTGCCGGGATAGGGTTTCGCCGGGCGGACTATCCCGCAGGCGAGGACAGACTAGGAGAGCGGCAGTGCCGTACATCATCGCTGAACCGTGCGTTGACGTGAAGGACAAGGCATGCATCGAGGAATGCCCCGTGGACTGCATCTACGAGGGTGGTCGCATGCTGTACATCCATCCCGACGAATGCGTGGACTGTGGTGCATGTGAGCCGGTGTGCCCGGTGGAGGCGATCTTCTACGAAGACGACACCCCGGACCAGTGGAGCGGATACGTCAACGCCAACGTCGATTTCTTCGACGAGCTGGGCTCGCCCGGCGGCGCGACCAAGGTCGGCAAGGTCGACTACGACCCGCCGTTCATCAAGGAACTGCCCCCGATGGCGAGTGAGTGAGACCTGACGTGTCACCGCGTGGCCGGGTCAGCAGTCTGCTGCCCGATTTCCCCTGGGACACCATCGCTTCGGTGAAGGTGAAAGCGGCCGCCCACCCCGGCGGGATCGTCGACCTGTCCGTCGGCACTCCGGTCGACCCGGTCGACCCGCTGATCCGGACGGCGCTGAACTCCGTCGCGGCGGTCCCCGGTTACCCGACCACGCATGGCACCCCCGAGCTCCGCGCGGCCGCGGTCGACGCGCTGAAGCGGCGCTACGGGATCACCGGACTCGAGCCCGCGGCCGTGCTGCCCGCGATCGGCACCAAAGAGCTGATCGCGGGGCTGCCCCGGCTGCTCGGGCTCGGCTCGGGCGACCTGGTCGTCATCCCCGAGGTCGCCTACCCCACCTACGAGGTCGGCGCGCTGCTGGCGGGCGCGCAGGTGCTGCGCGCGGACGGACTGACCCGGCTCGGTCCGCAGACGCCCGCGCTGATCTACGTGAACTCGCCGTCCAACCCGACCGGCCGGATACTCGGCGTCGAACATCTGCGCAAGGTGGTCGCCTTCGCGCGGGAGCGCGGCGTGATCGTCGCCTCCGACGAGTGCTACCTGGGACTGACCTGGGAGGGTCGCGGCGTCTCCTTGCTCGACCCCGAAGTATGCGACGGCGACCACACCAACCTGCTGGCCGTGCATTCGTTGTCCAAGACCTCCAACCTGGCCAGCTATCGCGCCGGATTCGTGACGGGCGACCCGGAGCTGGTCGCGGAACTGCTCGAAGTGCGCAAGCACGCGGGCATGATGGTGCCGTTCCCGATCCAGGCCGCGATGACCGCCGCGCTCAGCGACGACGCGCACGAGGCGCGTCAGCGCGAGCGGTACCGCGCCCGACGCGACGTGTTGCGAAAGGCTTTGCAGGCCGCGGGTTTCCGGATCGATCATTCCGAGGCGGGCCTGTATCTGTGGTCGACGCGTGGTGAGCCGTGCCGGACCACGTTGGAATGGCTGGCCGATCGCGGCATCCTCGCCGCGCCCGGCGACTTCTACGGCCCCGGCGCGAGCGAGCACGTGCGGATCGCGCTGACCGCGACCGACGAGCGGATCGCGGCGGCGGCCGAACGGCTCGCCGCGGGCTGACACCTTCGTCGCCGCTGCGCGCGAGCGCGGCCATCGTTCGAGGCCGCGGTCGCACAACGGGCACAGCGAGGCGTGTCGGCGTCCGCGCCCGCCCTGCCCGGCGAGCTAGCCTGAGGTATGGACGCTGTCACGGTTGTCCCCACGCCCGGCAACGAGCCGGTGCACTTCTACGCGCCCGGAAGCCCCGAACGGGAGTTACTCCTCGGCAAGCTGGCCGAGCTGTCCGCGGAACCCGTCGACGTGCCGCTGGTCATCGGCGGCAAGCATCGACCCGGCCTCGGCGAACGGCACGACATCGTCACACCGCATCGGCATCGGCACGTGCTGGGGACCTACACCGACACCACCCATTCGGAAGCGCACGGAGCCATCGACGCCGCGACGGCCGCCGCCCCGGGGTGGCGGGCGCTGCCGTTCGAGGAGCGCGCCGCGGTGCTGCTGCGCGCCGCGGACCTGTTGGCCGGGCCGTGGCGGGAGACGATCGCCGCGGCCACCATGCTCGGGCAGTCGAAGTCGGCCCAGCAAGCCGAGATCGATGCGCCGTGCGAGCTGGTCGACTTCTGGCGGTTCAACGTCGCGTTCGCGCGGCAGATCTTGGAGCAACAGCCCAGCTCCAGCGCCGGGGTGTGGAACCGGATGGACTATCGGCCGCTGGAAGGGTTCGTCTACGCCATCACACCGTTCAACTTCACCGCCATCGCCGGGAATCTGCCGACCGCGCCCGCGCTGATGGGCAACACGGTGGTGTGGAAGCCGTCGCCGACGCAGACGTTGTCGGCGTTCCACACGATGCGGCTGCTGGAGGCGGCGGGCTTGCCGCCCGGCGTGATCAACATGGTCACCGGCGACGGGGTGCAACTGTCGGAGGTGGCCTTGGCCGATCCGCGGCTGGCCGGTATCCATTTCACCGGTTCCACCAAGACGTTCCAGTACCTCTGGCAGCAAGTGGGCGCGAATATCGGTCGGTATCAGGGCTATCCGCGCCTGGTGGGCGAGACCGGCGGCAAGGACTTCATCGTCGCGCACTCCTCGGCCGACCCCGGCGCGCTGCGCACCGCCCTGATTCGCGGCGCCTACGAGTATCAGGGTCAGAAGTGCTCGGCGGCCTCACGCGCCTACATCGCGCGGTCGGTCTGGCGCGCGATGGGCGACGAGTTCCTGCACGACGCCGACCGGCTGAGCTACGGCGACGTCGCGGATCTGTCGAATTTCGGTGGAGCGCTGATCGATCGGCGCGCGTACGACAAGAATGCGGCGGCCATCCGGCGCGCCGCGGACGCGGGCGTCGCCATCCCGGTCGGCGGAACCTACGACGACAGCGAAGGCTGGTTCGTCCGGCCGACCGTATTCCTGACCGACAATCCGCACGACGAATCGTTCGCCACCGAGTATTTCGGCCCGATCCTTTCGGTGTACGTCTACGACGACGCCGAACCCGGCTCCTACAGTGCGATACTCGCCGAAGTCGAGTCGGCTGCGCCTTACGCGCTGACCGGAGCGGTGTTCGCGCAGGACCGGTACGCGATCGAAGAGGCCGACGCCGCACTGCGTTTCGCGGCGGGCAACTTCTACGTCAACGACAAGCCCACGGGTGCGGTGGTGGGGCAGCAGCCATTCGGCGGCGCACGCGCCTCCGGCACCGACGACAAGGCGGGCTCGCCGTTGAACCTGCTGCGCTGGGTCGCGCCGCGGACGATCAAGGAGACCTTCGTGCCGCCCGTCGACTTCCGCTACCCGCACATGGAGAGGTGATCAGACCAGCGGCTTTCCCTGCCGCAGGCGCCTGCGCAGGTCGAACAGATAGGCGTTGAGCGGGAACATGCGTGCCGCCGCGGGCAGCCGACCGTGCACGGCTCCGAGGATCCGCAGCAGCCGGTCCAACCGCCGCTGGTCGCGGTCGGTCCAGGTCATGCCCATCTCGTCGCGCAGGTGCTGCGGAAGCAAGCCGGTGACGATAAAGCGCTGCAATCCGGCGAAGACCACCTGCACCGGTCGCGGCATCATCTTCAGGTCGATCAGACCGTTGAAGTAGTCCCGAAGCTCCGGCTCGATGCCGCGCTGCTTCAGGTTCTCGTCCCAGTACCGCTGGAACTCCGTGCGATTCGCCGGCCACATCTCCGGCCGCATCTGCAGGGTGGTGCCCAGGCGGGCGGCGTAGGTGTAGAAGGCGTCGGCGGTCGCGTCGTCCATCGGGCCGTGCATCCGCGTGTAGAGGTCATCGATGCCCCAGTACAGGCACGCGGCGACCCACAGCTGGAGATTGGGGTCGAAGGCGTTGTACTTGACCGGGCTCGCGGCGGTGGAGCGCACCGACCGGTGCGACACGTTGACGGCCTCCCGGTAGGCGTCGCGTTCGTCATCCGACCCGAGCAGCGCCACGGCGATATAGGTGAGGGTGGTGCGCAGCCGCTTGATCGGGTGCAGTGTGACCTTGCCGCTGTCGACGGTGCTCTCCAGCACGCCGCGGCCGACCGGGCGCAGGCTCAATTGCATGATGACGTTCGCCGCGCCGCCGAGGAACGCGGCGACGCCGTCGACGTACTGCGCGACCGTCTCGGGGGTGAGGGTCTGGCTCGGATCCGGTTCGTGCTCGGCGGTGCGCAGCGGCGCGGTCATCGTCGACCTCGTCTTTCGTGTCCGCCCGATCCCAGAGAATCGGTCGATGAGAAGATAATGCCCTAACTTTCTCATCGACTCGGTGAGCTGTCAATCGCCGCGGGTAGGCGGTGATGGTGTGCAATGCTGAAAGTGTCATCGTGTCGCTGTCGCGGATAGGGTTGAGGTATGGCCAGGCTGACCAGGCTGCTGCCGCTGGTGCGCAGCGCCGCCCCGGAGGATCGCAACCAGGCGCGGGTACTGGACGCGGCGCTGCTGGCGTTCCTCGACTTCGGTATCAAGCGCACCAGCATGGTGGAAGTGGCGCGTCGCGGCGGATTGTCGCTGGCCACGCTCTACCGCCGCTTCGCGAGCAAATCCGATCTGATCCGGGCCGTCGGACTGCGGCAGACGCGCGAATTCATCGAGGAGGTCGACGCCGCGCTCCAGCGTCAGGTCGATCGCGACGCGAGCGCCGAGGACCAGATCGTCGAACTGTTCGCCGCGTTCATCAACGGCCTGCGAGGAAACCAGCTGATCCACCGGCTGCTGGCCACCGAGCCCGAACTCGTGCTGCCGTACCTCACCACCCAGGGCGCGCCGGTCATCGAACTCGGCCGGGATTACCTGGCCGAGTTCATCACGCGGTTGCAGCGGGAAGGCAAGTTGCCGGAATACGATCCGGAGCCGCTGGCCGAGATGATCGCTCGCACCGCGCTGTCACTGGCGCTGACCCCGCAGACCGTGATCCCGCTCGGCGACGACGCATCGATCCGGCAGTTCGCCCGCGATCACGTCGTGGTGTCCTTCCGGGTGCGCTGACGTCAGCGGTGCTGCGGAAGGCCGAAGAGCATCGCCCCGAGCGCGGCCATGACATCCGCCGTCTGCTCGGCCGCGGTGCCGTGGGTGTGCGCGGTCACCGCGAAACCGGGGCCGTAGGACGTCGAGGCGACCTCCGGCTCGCCGAAATCCGACCAGCCCCATTTGCTGCCCTGGACGAAGGGCCATCGTGCCGTGCCCCAGTTCTGCTCGGTGCCGTCTCGGGCCGTCGATCCCGCCGCGGCCATCCATCCGAAGATCGGTGATCCGGGATCGGTGCGCAATTTGGTGGCGAGGAAGTCGGACACGTTCGCCGTGCTGGTCGCCCCCGCGCCCCAACTGGGTCCTGGCACCGTCTGGGCGAGGCCGTATTCGGCGGCGATGGCCGCGATGGCCTGTGGATACTTGGCCTCCATCACGGTCGCGGCTCCATCATCTGAGTAGCGGATCATTTGCTCTCCCAGCATGCGGTCCTCGGCCGAGCCGTCGCCGTGGCGCAGGGCGTAGTCGGCAAGGAAGAGCTTCGACAGCGACAGACTCGAGCGTGACTCGTGTTCGTTCGGTGTTCCCCAGCCGATGCCGACCGAGGTGCGTACGGAGATCGCCGTGCGCGGCGGCACCGCGGCCACTTCGGTTTCGGCGGATTCCTCGGCAAGGGCGACCGGCGCGGCCAGCGCCAGGAACCCGCAGGCGATCAGCGCGGTCAACGTCGTTCGGTAGCCCATCGTCTCCTCCTGGCTGGTGGCGTCACGTCGCGTCGGACGGCGCTGTGCAGGCGCGATCAGCAATACGAGATGCGATTGCCCACCAGTAACTGGAATGAAACGAGGGTTGGCTCAGACGAGACGAAGGCCGAGTCGACGCCGGATGCGCATATCCAGGAGATAAGCGTTCAGCGGGAATGCGCGGATCGTTCGCGGTAGCCGGGACTCGGCGGCCCCGACGGCGCGCAGAAGGTGGCCGAGTACGCGTTCGTCGCGGTCGGTCCAGGTCATCCCCATCTCGTCGCGCAGGTGCCGGGGCAGCAATCCGGTCACGAAGAAGCGGTGCAGGCGCCCGAAAGCCAGCTGCGCGGGTCGCGGCAGCATGCGTAGGTCGATGAGGTCGTCGAAGTAGGCACGGACCGTCGGATCGATGCTGGTCGCCGCGAGATTCGCGCTCCAGTACTCGGTGAAGGCGCGGCGGTCTGGAGGCCACATCGCTGCGGGCATCTGGAGGGTGGTGCCGAGCCTGGCGCCGAGACGGTAGAACGCGTCGGCCGTCGCTTCGTCCATCGGGCCGTGCATGCGCTCGTACAGATCCCGCGCTCCCCAATGCAGGCAGGCCGCGACCCAGAGTTGCAATGTGGGATCGAAGGCGTTGTAGTGCACCGGGCTCGAGTCGGTGGAGTGGACCGGACGATGCGAGACGTTGATCGCTTCTCGGTAGGCGGCGCGTTCCTCGTCGGTGCCGAGCATCGCTACGGAAAGGTAGGTCAACGTGGTGCGCAGCCGTTTGACCGGATGCAACATGACGTTTCCGCTGTCGACGGTGCTCTCCAGCACGCCGTAACCGACCGGCGGAGCGCTCAGCTGCATGATGACGTTCGCGACGCCGCCGAACAGGCCGGCCACGCCGTCGAGGTATTGCCCGATGTCGAAGGAGTCCGGCGATTCGGGACGATGCGTCGCGGAAAGTGGCCTCGTCATCGTCGACCTCGCAGTGCTGAGAAAGCTATGCACCAACGTTCTCACCACGTCAGCGGGAGTGTCAACCGTCACATTCGACGCCGGTCGGCGCGGGATGCCGCGACACCGCCGCTGATCCGGCGAAGTAGCGTGAGCGAATGCCGTTCGGTCCGCCGCTGCTGCTCAGCTCCCTGAACCCGCTCGCCGTCGCAGGCGGAGCGGACATCCCCGACGCCGTCACCATCGACGGCGCCACCCTCTCCCGCAGCGATCTGCTGGGCGCCGCCACTTCGGTGGCCGAACGCGTCGCGCGCGCGGAACGAGTGGCGGTGTTCGCCGAGCCGACCGTGGAAACCGTGCTCGCGGTGGTTGGCTGCCTGATCGCGGGCGTCACGGTGGTTCCGGTGCCCCCGGACTCCGGGACCGCGGAACGGGCGCACATCCTGGCCGATTCGAGCGCTCAGGCGTGGCTGGGGAAAGCGCCGGAGGACGCCGACCTACCCGTGGTGCCGGTGCGGCGGCACGCCAGGTCCTGGCACACCTACCCCGAACCCGACCCGGCCACTACGGCTTTCGTGCTGTACACCTCGGGAACCACCGGCCTGCCCAAAGGCGTGCTACTCAGTCGCGGCGCGATCGCCGCGGGTCTGGACGCCCTGGCCGAGGCATGGGCTTGGACCGCGAGTGACACGCTGGTGCACGGGCTTCCGTTGTTCCATGTGCACGGGCTGATCCTCGGCCTGCTCGGTCCGCTGCGGGTGGGCAGTCCGTTGATCCACACCGGTAAGCCGACGCCACAGGCGTACGCGGCGGCCAAGGGTTCGCTGTACTTCGGCGTGCCCACCGTGTGGTCGCGTGTGGTCGACGACCCCGACGCGGCGAAGCAATTGACCGACGCGCGGCTGCTGGTTTCCGGTAGCGCGCCGCTGCCGGTGCCGGTCTTCGAGCGATTGCGCGAGTTGACCGGGCACGCGCCGGTCGAGCGCTACGGCATGAGCGAAACCATGATCACACTGTCCACCCGGGCCGATGGTGAGCGCAGGCCGGGCTGGGTCGGATTGCCGGTGCGCGGTGTGCGCACCCGGATCCGGGACGAGTCCGGTGCTCCGGTGCCGCATGACGGCGAGAGCATCGGGGGCTTGGAAGTGTCCGGACCGATGCTCTTCGACGGTTACCTGAATCGCCCGGAGGCGACCGCGCGGACCTGGACCGAGGACGGGTGGTTCCGGACCGGCGACGTCGCCGCCATCGACCCGGAAGGCTTTCATCGCATCGTCGGCCGGGAATCGGTGGATCTGATCAAGTCCGGTGGTTACCGGGTCGGCGCGGGCGAGGTCGAGACGGTGCTGCTCGGTCACCCCGCGGTCGCGGAAGCCGCGGTGGTCGGCCTGCCCGACGACGATCTCGGCCAGCGCATCACCGCCTTCGTCGTGCTGCGCGTCGCCGCGACCGAGCGTGAGTTGATCGACCATGTGGCCGAAGAACTTTCGGTGCACAAACGCCCGCGCGAGATCCGCGTGGTCGACGCGCTGCCGCGCAACGCCATGGGCAAGGTGCAGAAGAAGAAGCTGGGCTGACCGCGGGGTTGACCTCGAGTTAGGTAGAGGTTCTACGGTCGGCGCATGACTGCGACTCTGACCACCGAACACATCGACTACCTGCACACCCAGCGGCTGGGCCGGCTGGCCACCGTCCGGCCCGACGGCACCCCGCAGAACAACCCCGTCGGCTTCCGCTACAACGCCGACCTGGGCACCATCGACATCGCGGGCTGGAACATGGGCGACTCGTGGAAATTCCGCAACCTCGCCACCAACGACCACGTCGCCTTCGTCGTCGACGACGTCGCGTCGGTCCAACCGTGGCGCGTCCGCTGCCTCGAGATCCGCGGCACCGCCGAAGCACTCACCGACGTCGACCCATACATCCCCGGCGTCTCCCGCGAAATGATCCGCATCCATCCCCACCGAGTCATCGCCTTCGGGCTCTCGGAAGCGCCTTCGGCCTGATCCGAACTTCGCGAGTGGCACAACCATGTGCCACTCGCGGAACGTTCAGTCGTTGGCGTGGAGGTCGGCGTTGAGTTCGATGCCGGTGCCCTTGCGGGGGACTACTTCGACGGCGCCGGTGGTGGAGTTGCGGCGGAAGAGGAGGTTGTCGCGGCCTGCGAGTTCGGCGGCCTTGACCAGGGTGCCGTCGGGTGTGGTGACCTTCGTGCCCGCGGTGAGGTAGAGGCCGGCCTCCAGGACGCAGTCGTTGCCGAGGGGGATGCCGAGCCCGGAGTTCGCGCCGAGCAGGGACCGTTCGCCGATGGAGATGACCGTGGTGCCGCCGCCGGAGAGGGTGCCCATGGTGGACGCGCCGCCGCCGATGTCGGAGCCGTCGCCGACCACGACGCCCGCGGAGACGCGGCCCTCGATCATGGACGCGCCGAGGGTGCCCGCGTTGAAGTTCACGAAGCCCTCGTGCATGACGGTGGTGCCGGAGGCCAGGTGCGCGCCGAGGCGGACCCGGTCGGCGTCGCCGATGCGGACGCCGGAGGGCAGCACGTAGTCGACCATGCGCGGGAACTTGTCCACGCTGTACACCGTGACGGGGCCGCGGGCGCGCAGCTTGGCGCGGGTGGCCTCGAAGCCATCCACCGCGGCGGGGCCGTGGTTGGTCCACACCACGTTGGTGAGCAGGCCGAACTGGCCGTCCAGGCTCACCTCGTGCGGCTTGACCAGGCGGTGCGAGAGCAGGTGCAGGCGCAGGTAGACGTCGTGCGCGTCCACCGGGGCGGCGGACAGGTCGGCGATCGTGGTGTGCACCGCGATCACGTCGACCCCGCGGGCGTCGTCGAAGCCGAGCAGAGCCGCGTACTCCGCGGGCGCCTCGTCCAGCCGCTTGCTGCCGGTCTCGGCGAACTCGCCCAGCTGCGGGTTCGGGTACCACGTGTCCAGCACGGTCCCGTCCGCGGTCACGTTGGCGATACCGATTGCTGCTGCTCCCTGGATACTCACGGCCTAGAGGTTACCGACCCGCGACCGGCGATGGTGCGGCTGCTCCGGAGAGCGCGATCACCAGGCTCGATACGCCTCCAGCTCCAGGACCGGTCGGCCGAGTGCCCTGGTCAGCAGTCGCGCCGACGCTCGATCGCCCGATCAACGAGACCACTGCGCCGACCGGAGATACGCGCGACGGTGGCCGCACTGTCGCACGCTGAACAGTGTCTGGGCCGAGAATGACCGCACCATCGCCTGGACGACTCCGGCGAGATGCCGGCGCACGATGGCGGTCCCGGACGATGCGGCGGCACACCGGCCGGTACCGGCGGGCCTCGCGGGTGACCGGTCGTAGGGTGAAGCGCGTGACCATCGACCTGCATGCGGACCCGATCACACTGACCGCCGCCCTCGTCGACATCCCGAGCGTCTCGCGCGACGAGGCCGCCATCACCGACGCGGTGGAGCGGGCACTGGTGGAGCAGACGACGGGCTTCGAGATCCTCCGGCACGGGAACGTGGTGCTGGCACGCACCCACCGCGGGTTGCCGACCCGGGTGATCCTGGCCGGGCACTTGGACACCGTGCCGATCGCCGACAACGTGCCCGGCCGGTTCGCGGTGGGCCCGACAGGCGAACAGGTCTTCTACGGCTGTGGCTCGGTGGACATGAAATCCGGCGACGCGGTCTTCCTGCATCTGGCCGCCACCGTCGCCGATCCGGTGCACGACCTGACCCTGATCTTCTACGACGGCGAGGAGATCGCCGCCGAGTTCAACGGCCTCGGGCACATCGAACGCGACCTGCCCGACTGGCTCAGCGGCGACCTCGCGGTGCTCGGCGAACCGTCCGGCGGCTGGATCGAGGCCGGTTGCCAGGGCACGCTGCGCGTGCGGCTGAGCGCCTCGGGCGTGCGCGCGCACTCGGCGCGAGCATGGCTGGGGGACAACGCGATTCACCGCTTGGCCCCGGTCTTGCAGCGGCTCGCCGACTACCGCGCCCGGGAAGTGGACATCGACGGCTGCGTCTATCGCGAGGGACTGTCCGCGGTTCGGGTCACCGGCGGCGTGGCGGGCAACGTGGTGCCGGACGCCGCCGAACTGGACGTCAACTTCCGTTTCGCGCCCGACCGCACCGTCGACCAAGCCGTCGAGCACGTGCGCGAGGTCTTCGCAGGGCTCGAGTTGTCCTTCGAAGTGACCGACTCGGCGCCGGGCGCGCTGCCGGGGCTGACCGCTCCGGCGGCCAAGGACCTGATCGCGTCGGTACAGCGCCACGGCGGCGGCGGTGTGCGCGCGAAGTACGGCTGGACCGACGTCTCGCGTTTCGCGGCCCGCGGCATCCCCGCCGTCAACTTCGGTCCGGGCGATCCAAACCTCGCGCACAAGCGCGACGAACACGTTCCCGTCGACCAGATCACCGCGGTCACCGCCATGCTGCGCGGCTACCTGAGCGGCACTCCGGACTGAACGGCGGGTGCGAAGCCGCGGGTGCCGCCGCATCCGGCCCGGGATCGTCGCGACCGCCGTACTGCCGCCGCGCGCGTGATCGACCGAGCACGAACTTCCCGCGCCCGTCCGTCCGCGTGATCTCGTTCGTGGCGATCTCCGCGACGGCGTCGATCAGAGGTCGAAGAGGTCCGGCGAGCCCGTCCGAGTGCACCTGGATGGCTTCGGGCGCGCAGCGGCGCGGCTGGAGGTTCGGTTGCTGCCGACCCGGCCACGCGGCCCGATTCCCGCTGATGGCCGCGATCGCGGGTGCCCGACTCCGACTCGCCGCCCGCCTGATTCGCACGGTGACGTGCGCCTCGAGCGCCGAGATTGCGATGGTGTCTCGCCCTGCCTGCGTCCGGCTGAACGTCGGACGACTTCTCTCGTCCGGCCCGTGAGTCCCTCTTGCCGGGCGGTAGCGTGGAATGCATGTCCACCGACGCCGCGGACCGTGAGGTCGCCCCCGAACCGAAGTCGAGACCGAAGTTCCGCGGGCCGATCATGTTCCGCCGCGACCGTGCCGACGGCGTCAGCACCGCCGACCGGAATCTGCTGGACAAGCGCGGCGACACGGACTGGGTGCACACCGATCCGTGGCGCGTGCTGCGCATCCAGGCCGAGTTCGTCGAGGGCTTCGGCGCTCTCGCCGAGGTGCCCCGAGCGGTGACGGTCTTCGGTTCGGCGCGCACCTCCGCCGACCACCCGGAGTACCAGGCCGGACTCGCCATCGGCGCCGCGCTGGCGCGGGCGGGTTTCGCGGTGATCACCGGCGGCGGTCCCGGCGCGATGGAGGCGGCCAACCGAGGAGCATGCGAGGCGGGCGGCTACTCCATCGGTCTCGGCATCGAGCTGCCGTTCGAGCAGAGCCTCAACGACTGGGTCGACCTGGGCATCAATTTCCGGTACTTCTTCGTCCGCAAGACGATGTTCGTGAAGTACTCGCAGGCGTTCATCTGCCTGCCCGGCGGCTTCGGCACGCTCGACGAGTTGTTCGAGGCGCTGACGCTCGTGCAGACCCACAAGATCACCCGGTTCCCGATCATCCTGTTCGGCACCAGGTATTGGTCCGGGCTGGTCGATTGGTTGCGCGACTCGCTGGGCGGGTCCGGCAAGATCTCTCCGGGCGACCTCGGACTGCTGCACGTGACCGACAGCGTCGAGGAGGTCGTGAACATCATTCAGGCGGCCGCGATAGCGGGCGGCGCCGAGGACGCGATCGGGACGGAGGATCAGTGGTGAGCGAGCGGCCTTTCGCCGTCTGTGTCTACTGTTCGGCGAGCACGACCGACCAGGACTATCTTTCGCTGGCCGCCCGGGTGGGCACCGAGATCGCCCGGCGCGGTTGGCAACTGGTGTCCGGCGGCGGTCACGTCTCGATGATGGGCGCGATCGCCACCGCGGCGCGCGCCGGCGGCGCGAACACCATCGGTGTGATCCCCAAGCACCTGGTGCACCGGGAGGTCGCCGACGTCGACGCCGACGAACTGGTCGTCACCGACACCATGCGCCAGCGCAAGCAGGTGATGGAGGACCGCGCCGACGCCTTCCTCACCCTGCCCGGCGGCATCGGCACACTCGAGGAGTTCTTCGAAACCTGGACCGGCGGATATCTGGGACAGCACGAGAAACCCGTTGTTGTGCTGGATCCCAATGGATTCTTCCGCGGGTTGTTCTCCTGGCTGGACGAGTTGTACGAGCGGAAGTTCGTGCCCCAGACAGCGTTGTCCCGGATTACCGTGGTGACCGATCTCCCGTCCGCTTTCGCGGCGTTGGAGGCGCGCCTACCCCGTGAGGAGAGCTGAAGACGTGAGCACCGATGCCCGCTCGACGGTGAGTTTGGTCGACCTCGCCCGGCATCTCCCCGCGATGGCCCTGGACGCGCCCGGCATGCTCCGCAACGCGTTGAACATGCTCGTGACGCCGGATTCCAAGTCGTCGGTCGGGCTGTATTTCCAGCGCAACGCCCACCGGCATCCGGACCGCTTGTTCCTGCGGTTCGAGGGCGCGAGCTACACCTACGGCGAGGCCAACGCGGAGGTGAACCGGTACGCGAGCGTGCTCGCCGCGCGCGGGGTGCGGCGCGGCGACGTGGTGGGCGTGCTGATGACCAACCGGCCGGAAACCCTGTTCGTCGTGCTGGCGACGGTCAAGCTCGGGGCCACCGTCGGATTGCTCAACCATCATCAGCGCGACCAGGTGCTGGCGCACAGCCTCGGCCTGCTCGACAGCGTGCTGAACGTGGTGGGCGCGGAGTGCGCCGAGGCGATCGACTCGCTGCCCGAACCGCCCGCCAACGTGCTCGCGGCCGACGAACTCCGCGACGCGGCCCGCGACGCCGACGACGGCGACCCGCCGAGCTGTGCGGAGGTCACCGCGCGCGAGCGGGCCTTCCTCATCTTCACCTCCGGCACCACCGGACTGCCGAAGGCCAGCGTGATGACCCACCTGCGCTGGACCAAGAGCATGGGCGGACTCGGTGGCCTGGGAATCCGCTTGCGCGGCAACGACACCCTGTACTGCTGCCTGCCGCTGTACCACAACAACGCGCTCACGGTCGCGTTGTCCGCGGTCCTGGCCGCGGGCGGCACGTTCGCCCTCGGCCGGAGTTTCTCCGCGTCCCGGTTCTGGAACGAGGTCATTCGCGAACAGGCCACGGCGTTCATCTACATCGGCGAACTGTGCCGCTACCTGATCAACCAGCCGGCCGAGCCGACCGACCGGCAGCACCTGATCCGGCTCGCCGTCGGCAACGGATTGCGTCCGGAATTGTGGGACGAGTTCAAGTCCCGGTTCGGCATCGAGCGCATCGTGGAGTTCTACGGTGCGAGCGAGGCGAACATCGCCTTCGTCAACGCATTCGGCGTGGACCGGACGGCGGGTTTCGGTCCGCTGCCGTATGCCGTCGTGGAGTACGACGAGGAGACCGGAAAGGCGAAGCGCGACAAGAACGGCCGCCTGCGCCGGGTCGGCACCGGTGGCGTCGGCCTGCTGTTGGCCAAGGTCACCGACCGCTCCCCGTTCGACGGTTACACCGACAAGGCCGCCTCCGAGGCCAAGCTGGTGCGCGATGGCTTCGAATCCGGGGACGTCTGGTTCGACACCGGCGACCTGGTGCGCGACCAGGGCTGGCACCACATCGCGTTCGTGGACCGGCTCGGCGACACGTTCCGCTGGAAGGGGGAGAACGTGGCGACCACCGAAGTGGAGGGCGCGCTGAGCAAGGCGGAGTCGATCGAGCAGGCGGTGGTCTACGGCGTGGACATCCCCGGAACCGACGGCAAGGCGGGCATGGCCGCGGTGACGCTGCATCCGGGCGCGGAATTCGACGGTGCGGCGGTGGCGAAGCTGGCCTACGACCAATTGCCGGGTTACGCCGTGCCGCTGTTCATTCGCATCGTGCACGAGCTGGAACAGACTTCGACGTTCAAGAGCCGCAAGGTGGACCTGCGCAAGCAGGGCTACGCCGACGATCCCGACAGCACGCTGTACGTGCTCGCGGGCCGCGCCGAGGGATACATCCCCGCCTACGCCGATTACGCCGCCGACGTAGCCGCGGGCCGCGCCCCGAAGAACTGACGGCCATCTGCGGAAAAGAGCTGGTGGCGGTGGTTCCCCCACCTCCGCCAGAGGACTGCTGGCTGATCTTGTGGCACTCGACTGGTACGGTCTGAGAATTAGGAGACCACTGGTTTCGTGAGCACACGGGTCACTCGTGGGGTAGGCCCAAGCCCCGGCGGCACGACCTGTCCGCGATCCCTGTCTCCTGATTTGTACGGCCTGATTCGCGGAGAGGCGGGAGAGCGACATGTTCAGCTCGACCGCGGCCCCGCTTCCCACGCTGTGCGGGCGGCCGGTGGCGACGGATCGGGCGCTCGTGATGGCGATCGTGAACCGCACCCCGGACTCGTTCTACGACCGCGGCGCCACGTTCACCGATGCGGCGGCCATGGATGCCGTGGCGCGCGCGGTGGACGAGGGCGCCGATCTCGTCGACATCGGCGGGGTGAAAGCCGGGCCGGGTGATTCGGTGGACGCGGCCGAGGAGACGCGCCGGGTGGTGCCGTTCGTCGCGGCCATTCGCGCGAAGTACCCGGAGCTACTGATCAGCGTCGACACCTGGCGCGCCGATGTTGCGTTGGCGGCGGTGGGCGAGGGGGCGGATCTGATCAACGACACCTGGGCCGGCGCCGACCCCGATCTCGTTCCGGTGGCCGCCGCGCACGGTGCGGGTGTGGTGTGCAGCCATACCGGTGGCGCGGTGCCGCGCACCAGGCCGCACCGCGTCCGCTACACCGACGTGGTGGAGGAGGTCACCGGAACCGTGGTGCGGGCCGCCGAGGAAGCGCTCGCCGCGGGAGTGCGCCGGGATTCGATCCTGATCGATCCTACGCATGATTTCGGCAAAAACACTTATCACGGTCTCGAACTGTTGCGCCGAGTCGACGTTCTTGTAAAAACCGGATGGCCAGTCTTGATGGCGCTGAGCAACAAGGATTTCATCGGGGAGACTCTAGGTGTCGGTCTTTCCGAACGGCTGGAGGGCACTTTGGCGGCGACAGCGTGGTCGGCGGCGGCAGGCGCCAGAGTCTTTCGTGTCCACGAAGTCGCAGCGACCCGGCGGGTCGTGGACATGATCGCCGCTATCCAGGGCATCCGGCCCCCCGCACGAACCTTGCGAGGTCTGGCATGACATTTCAACACCGTGAGCCCGCCTGGGCGACGACCAATACCTGGGACACCCCGAACTGGCGCGTGGACGAACTCGTCTCCGCGAAAGCCGGGCGCACCGTGTCGGTGGTGCTGCCCGCGCTGAACGAAGAACGGACCGTGGCCGACGTGGTGGCCAGCATCCGGCCGCTGCTCGGCACGCTGGTGGACGAGCTGATCGTGCTGGACTCCGGCTCGACCGACGCCACCGCGGAGCGGGCCCGCGCCGCGGGCGCCGAGGTGATCAGCCGCGAGCAGGCGGTTCCGGAGCTGGAGCCGGTTGCGGGCAAGGGCGAGGTGCTGTGGCGCTCGCTGGCGGTGACCAGCGGCGATCTGATCGCCTTCGTCGACTCCGACCTCATCGACCCGGATCCCGCCTTCGTGCCGAAGCTGCTCGGTCCGCTGCTCACGGTGGACGACATGCACCTGGCCAAAGCGTATTACCGCAGGCCGTTGCGGCAAGGCGGCGCGGTGGACGCGCATGGCGGCGGCCGCGTCACCGAACTGGTCGCCCGGCCCCTCCTGGCCGCGCTGCGACCGGAGCTGTCGCAGGTGTTGCAGCCGCTCGGCGGCGAGTACGCGGGCACCCGCGAACTGCTCACCTCGGTGCCGTTCGCCCCGGGCTACGGGGTGGAGATCGGGCTGTTGCTCGACACCTACGACCGGCTCGGCATGTCCGCGATCGGCCAGGTCAACCTGGGTGTGCGCACGCATCGCAACCGTCCGCTGGCCGACCTGGGGGTGATGAGCCGCCAGATCCTCGGCACCGTGCTCGGTCGCAGCGGTATCCAGGACTCCGGCGCCGCGCTGACCCAGTTCCCGCTGATCGGCGACGAGTTCACCGCGCACCGCACCGAGGTCTCCCTGCTGGACCGCCCGCCGATGAACACCCTCCGGCCGGCCTGCGCCGCGGCCTGATCCGTTCTCGCGCCGCATGCGGATGCGGTCAGGCCCCTTCCGCATGCGGGTCGCGCATGTATCCCGCCTCGATCAGAGTCCGGAAGGCCGCGTACTTGTAGACGCACTCGGAGGGTTCACAGATCCGGTGGCGCTGCATGAGTTCGTGCGCCTCCGCCACCGTCAAGGGCTCGACGGGTAGTCGCTGCGGCCTGCCGATCGGACAGACCGGGAGCGCGGGGGCGGGCAGTTGTTCCGCGATCACGTGCTCGGTGACGCCGACCCGGCGCCGCCGGTTCGCCGGTCCGTGCAGCAACCCGATGGTGGCGAGCAGGCTCGCCGCGCCGACGAGCGAGCAGAGGACGGCGATCTGGGTGGCGGTCACGGCGCATTTCTCCTCTCGGTGGGGCGGGCCGGGCAGAACGTGGCGGGGCCGAAGCGCAACGCACCGTCACCAACGTGCAGTTAATTTTCAGCAAATCAAGTGTGGGCCGAGTGAGCGCGTCGTGCAAGTGGGATTGGACGCGCCGCCGACCGGTATGTGCGGCTCTGTGGCCGGTATTCCCGCCGACCGGCGGTCCAATCCGCCACACGTACGAACTTCGAGCTGATCAGCCGGTGAATGGGTCCCCTCGATGCGCTGCATCGGGGAAGTGGAGTGCCGCCGCGCTCGGCCGGAATCTGGGCGACGATGGAGATGGCCGTCTCGTCCGCGCGCCGAGTCGTGTGACAGCAGGGTGAGCAATTACCCGAGTGCCGCGCGCTTGGCGCCGGCGCTTCGCGCATCGGGTCCGGCCGCAGCGCGTTGAGCCCGAGAAATCGGTGAATTTCCGCTGTGCCGACCGCTGGTTAACCGAAGGCTATTGGTTGCGGCGACGATGATCCGGCAGCAGTACCTGGTTCGCATCGTCCTCGGTCGCCGAATCCGCGGCAGCGTCACGGGGCTCGTCGGCCTCGGTGCCGGATTGCTCGCGTTCCTCGCGCCCGGGATCGACCGACTCGGCGTCGGTATTCGGCGAGCCGGATTCCGGTTCACCGTCCACCGGGCCGTCCGCCTCGGGCGGCGGAGCCGACTGCTCCCGCGCGAGCCGGGCCTGGAGATCGGCGACGGTCACATGAGCCTTCGACCCGGTCGGCCGCAGCAGCACACTGATGATCAGGCCGACCAGGCCCACCGCCAGGACGGCCCCGCCGATCAGCAATAGCGGATTCACGATTTCCTCCTTGCCGGACGCCTCACGCGGCCGTTTCTCGGAGAGCGGTTATCGTCCAGCTATTCAATCATCCGCGTATGAACGCACTCGGGGGAGGGGTGGTGACCTGGGGCACATAATGTGCGGCTGCTTTTTAAGTCGAGAGAGTCGCTGTGAACAGGTGATCAGCGGAGCTAGTGGTGCCCGTTCGGCGGCTCGAGTCATTTTTCTGCTGCGCTGATTGCGCGCGTTCTGCGCTCGGTCATGATGACCAGATATTTGCTGAAATCCGTTGTCTCAGTATGTCCGACGCGCCGGGCATCTCGGGGCGGATCCGCAGCGCCTTCACCCGGGTCGCGGCTCAGCGGCGCAGACCCGTTGCGGGCGATCTGTTCTCGGGATCGTGGCGGTAGACCGGCGTGAGCAGCTCGGCCTCCAGCGGTTCGCCGGTGGCACGGTCGAAGCGACAGGCGATCAGCACGGAGAACAGGTGATTGCTCGCTCGTTCGTGCAGGGTGGCCAGCCGGGTGGCGAGCAGCCGGATCGCGCCGAGCGAGCCCGGCGGATGCATGCCGTCGATCATCAATACGCTGCCCCGCCCGTCGGGCCTGGGAAGCCTGCCCAGGTAGGCGATGTCGTGCGGTTCGGGTCCGCCCGGCCGGTAGACCCGTCGGGCCGCCCGGTCCTCGATGCCCCGGCGCGCGTCACCCATTCTGGCTACGGCGCGGCGCAATCGTGGGTCCGCGGCGACCAACTGACGCAAGCTCGGGGACAGTTCCGGCCCGCCCAACACGATCAAGCCGTCCCGCCGCAAATCGACCGGACGGCCCGGTAGGAAATGCTCGACCGCCACGCTGAAACCGAGTTCGCGTAGCAGCTCGGCCAATCGTTGCGGCGCCGCGGGATCCGGCGCGCCGATCACCCGCCCTGCGCGCACCTCCGGGACGAGCACGGTGAGCGAGCCGTGCCCGAAGAACAGTCCTTCCGGCGCGGGTCCCTGCGTACTCACCTGGTGGATACGGGCCCGGGAAAGCCCGGCCGCCGCACCGATTCTGGCGAACGTCCAGCCTTCGGCATGGAGCTCCCGGATCACGGCACGCCGAATCCTGGTCAGTTCGTTGATGGTCTGCTGGGCCGCCGCCACCCCGTCGGTGGCCGCCTTCAGTCGCTCGACCTTGTCCTCGATCGCGAACACGCGCGCCACGTCATCGGCCGACATGTGCGAAGTCTAGACAGCTGAACAGCTCAATGTGTCTAGTCTTCTTGACGTTCAGGTGGCGTCGGTGTCGATCGGAGGACGTTCGTTGCGCTCCAACGGCTTATCCAACTTGGGCATCGGATAGTCCGGCATCCCGCTGTTCGTGCTGTACAGGTCCTTGGGATCGGGCAGCGCGCTGTCGAAATCCCGGAACAGCGAATCATCGCCGTTGAGAAGATGTTTGGTCACCATCGCCCGCGGCGTCATACCGCGCAGTTGGTTCAGGTCGGCCAGCGGTTTACGCAGATCCTCGAACTCCGGCCCCAATTCCTCTTTCAGCTGAGACGTGGCGCCACTCGCGTAATCACGCACCTGCCGCAGGCTGCGCGTGGTCCAGCGCACGGCACCGGGCAAGCGCTCCGGGCCGAGAATCACGAGGGCGGCGACGAGCAGGATGACCATCTCGCTCCAGCCGATGTTGCTGAACACGTAACCAGGCTACCTGGCCCGGTCAGCGGGTCGTCCATTGATAGCCGACCGGGAAATGAACGGTGGGTGTTGTCCGGGCTTTTCCAGGCCGTACGGCACCCACCGCACGTACAAGAAAAGGAATCTATGTGGGGTAGATCACAATCTTGCCGTTGTGTATGCCGCCGTAGCAGTACTCCACGCCGTCCGTCGCGACCGCGGTGTGCCCTCCACCCGGGCGGCAGTCGAACCAGTCGACGTAAGTGTCGTTCGTGGTAGCGCCGGCCGGTGCCGCGGACAGCCCCACGGTGGCGACCGCCGCCATAGTGGATCCGAGAATGAAAATGGCGAGATGACGCATCACAGCCCTCCCCGTGCTGCTGGATTTCGACAGCGTGACTCTATCCGCCGCGGTTTTGCGGCGTCTAGCGAAAATAATTGGGGTTCTGCGTTATTAGTTGGCGCAGGGAACTGCTAGTCGGATTCCAGGGTCACCGGGACGTCGACTCGGCGGCCGTCGCGGATGAGCTGGACGACCACGGTCTGGCCGATCTTGCTGGACTGTTCGGCCACCGTGAACTCGTCGGAGCTGGTGACCTCCCGATCGCCGACGCGCACGATGACATCGCCTTCGACGATGCCCGCCCGCGCGGCCGGGCCGTTCGGCGACACGTCGGCCACCGCGGCTCCGCTCATGACGTCATTGGCGACCGTCTTGGTGCGGAGGGACAGACCCATGGTCGGATGGTGCACCACACCGTCACGGATCAAGGTCTGCGCGACCTCGGTCATCTTGTCCACCGGGATGGCGAAGCCGAGGCCGACCGAGCCGCCGGTCTCGCTGCGGATGGCGGTGTTGATGCCGATGACCCGGCCGTCCATGTCCACCAGAGCGCCACCGGAGTTACCGGGGTTGATCGACGCGTCGGTCTGCACGGCGTCGATCACGGCCTTCGTGTCGCTGCCCTCGCCCTCCAGTTTCACCGGGCGGTGCAAGGCGCTGACGATGCCGGAGGTGACGGTCTTGCTCAGGCCGAGCGGCGATCCGATGGCCAGCACGTCGTCGCCGACCTGTACGTTGCCGGATTTGCCGAGCTGAGCGACGGTGAGATTCTTCACATCGACCTTCAGGACGGCCAGGTCGGTCTTCGGGTCGCGGCCGACGATCTGGGCGGGCACCCTGGTGCCGTCGGAGAACTGCACCTGGATCGCGGACCGGTTGGTCTTGTCCTGGGCGGCCATCGAGACGACGTGGTTGTTGGTGACGACGTAGCCTCCGCCGTCGATCACCACGCCGGAGCCGGTGGCGCCGTTCTCACCGACGGTCACGCGGATGGAGACGACCGAGGGCAACACGGCGTTGGCGACCTTTGCGATCAGGCCGTGCGGGCGGTTTCCGTCGCCGCCCTGTTCGAGGGCCACCTTGCGGGAGGTCAGCGTCGAGGCGGTTTCCGCGGTCAGGCGGCCGACCAGCCCGCCGAGCAGGCCGATGACGAGTGCGACGAGCGCGAGCAGGGCCAGCGCCTTGGGCGCGACTCGGGAGCCGAACAGCACTTCGCGGGCGCTGAGTTTCTCGGCCTGCGGCAGCGCCTGCGGTTTGGGTGTGGGCACCGCAGGGGCTCCGAGGCGGGCGACCGCCTCCGGGTCGCGCCATGGGTCGGCCGGTCCGGCAGCGGGAGCCTGGCCACCGGCCGCGTCGGGATCGCGCTGCAGGAGTTCGCTGGAGCCTTCTGGACGGCCGAATGCCTCGGCCAGCACCGCGTCGGGCGGACGGTTCTGCAGTTCGGGACCGGATTGCGGCGCCGCGCCCGCCTTACGGAGCGGCAGCGGCTCGGCGAACGAACCGGACAGGCCGGACGGTCTGCGGAAGGCCCGCGCCGTGTGCGTGTCGACATGGGGCCGGTAGACCGGGCGCGGACCGAGCACGGGTGCGTCCGGAGGACGGAGATTCCCGCGGTTGGCCGCCGAATCCGAGGTGTCGGCCGATCCGGAATTCGTCGATTCGGTGGTCACTCGGGAAACTCTACTTGCGCCACCACGTGGTCCACCGGGTCGCGGTGAACGAATCGGTCAGAAACCCGAAAACCGCGTCGTTACGCCCGGACTGACCGGAGGTCGGGGCGGGCGTCCGGCCACTGGACGCGCCGCCGGGCAACTCCGCGAGGGGAATCCTGGTCAGGCTGTCGTGCAGCCCGGTCGGAATCGCGACCTGGCCTGCGTGCCGCAGTGCGATGCGCGCCTGTTGCTGGGCATCGACCTCGGCCGCGCATTCGGGACACAGCGAGAGGTGCTGAGCGGCACGCAGGTAGGCGTTCATCCGCAACTCACCGTCCACGTACGCCGCGATCGCCTCGCTCGCCAAATGCTCGGTGGGGCGAAAACGGGGCGGACGACGACCGGACGTGCTGAAGTCGCCACTCATTCGGTGCTCACCCTTCCAACCGACATCGACCGATGTTCGGGCGATGCCGGCTTCCGACGAATCACCCTATGTTCGCGTCAGCGGCGAACCGCTGCTCACTTCCATTATGCGCAAGGTAGTCGCGCAGGGCTTGGCGTCCACGGTGGATCCGACTGCGCACAGTGCCCAGTTTCACGCCGAGCGTAGCGCCGATCTCCTCGTAGGACAGCCCCTCGATATCGCACAGGACCACGGCCGCGCGGAACTCCGGCGCGAGCGAATCCAGGGCCGATTGCAGGTCGGGATCCAGCCGGGCGTCGTGGTAGGCCTGTTCCGGCCCCGGGCCCTCGGCGGGCACCCGGTCGTAGTCCTCGGGCAGCGCTTCCATCCTGATCCGGTTGCGGCGGCGCACCATGTCCAGGAACAGGTTGGTGGTGATGCGGTGCAGCCATCCCTCGAAGGTGCCCGGTTGGTAATTCGACAGCGAACGGAACACCCGGATGAACGTCTCCTGGGTGAGGTCCTCCGCGTCCTGTGCGTCGCCGGAGAGTCGGTAGGCCAGGCGATAGACCCGGTCCGCGTGCTCGCGGACGAGTTCGTCCCACGTGGGCATCGCCGACCGGTCGCCGGTGGCATCGAAGGCAGCAGTCCCGGTCAGCTCGACCGCGTCCTCGGCGGACTCGGCCTCGACCGGCAGGATCTGCTCGGGCAGGGTGGCGTATTCGCGCGCCGCATCGACCATGTGGATGGGGCTACCTCCTACTAGGGACCGCAAACGTCGGGAACTCGCTCGGGGCCGGGTCTACGGTCCGTCACGTACGGATACAACCGACAACCGGTATGTCGTTGTTCCCGCGTCCCGTGTTAAGGCACGGTCGGTGGTCTTGCGATGCCCATACTCTTTCTGGTCCTGATATGGCCGGGTTATGGAGATGCTGAGGGTCACCTGAGAAAACCGGCGGCGGAAATGGCGGGCGGCGCGTGTTGTCCGGAACGCCGAGATCACCCGCCCGGCGTTAGCCTCATACCCGTGGCATCGAATCTGGAGCGGAATCTCGCCTATGTGGAGGAATCCGTCGTGGAAGACGAAATCCTCGTCAGCGCGCGGGAACGGGCCACCGAACTCGGCGCGATACCCGTGCCGCCCTCGGTGGGTGCGCTGCTGAGCATGTACGCGCAGTTGCTCGGTGCGCGCGCGGTGGTCGAGGTCGGCACCGGCGCGGGCATCAGCGGCCTGTGGCTGCTCGACGGCATGCGCGAGGACGGCACGCTCACCACCATCGATTCGGAGCCGGAACACCAGCGCGCGGCCAAGGAGGCGTTCCGCGCCGCCGACATCCCGCCCGCGCGCACCCGCCTGATCAACGGGCGGGCGCTGGACGTGCTGCCCCGGCTGGCCGACGGCGCCTACGACCTGGTCTTCATCGACGCCGCGCCGCTGGAACACCCGGAGTACGTCGCTCAGGCCGTGCGGCTGCTGCGCGACGGCGGCGCCATCCTGCTGCACAACGCGCTGCTGGGCGGGCGCGTACCCGATCCGGCGCAACGTGATCCGGCCACGCAGGCGGTGCGCGCCGCCACCCGCGCCATCGCGGAGAATCCGGAACTCACCTGCGTGCTGATTCCGGTCGGCGACGGATTGCTTTGCGCCTCACGCGGTTAGCGATTCGCGGGGCAGTCTGATTCCACCCCGGAATCCGGGGTATGCGCTGAGAAAGAACTCAGTGAGGAAAACAGTTATGCGTGAACTAACACCCCTCGAAGTAGCGGCTATGGGGGAAGTCGTGACCGAACGGCGCACGAGTTGGTTGCGGCCGACGATGATGGCCCTGCTGCTCGTGATTCTGGGAGCGGTGCTGGTGATGGTGGTGGTGAGCAACACCGATTTCGACACCGGCCCGGCGAAAACCACGCCTACCCCCGGTCCCTGTGAGCCGTTCTGCACCCAGAACGTCGCCCCGCCCGCCCCGTAATCCCGCTGTCGACCGCGCGCGTACTCCGGCCGAATAGGCCTGCCGCCGAAGTTTTTCCGGAATTCCTGGCCGCCGTGCCGTTTCTTCATCGCAGCCGCACCACCCGCCGGCGTTCGCGAAACAGCCGCCGAACGAGCACGGTTCGGCGCATGATGCCGCGAAAGACCGAAGATCCCCGATACTGGTGGAAGTCATGTTCCGAGTGGATCCGGAGGCGGGTGCGGCATGGTGATGATGATGTTTCTCTGGGACGAAGACGAGCGTCGTCCGAAGCCGATTCATTGGGGCCGGACCATGATCGCTTTCGCCGCGGTGCTGTTGTTCGCCGTGCTGGTGGTCTATTTGGTGAGTACCGCCGATTTCGGTGGCGCCTCGAAATCCACCGTGCCACGCACCCCGGGCCCTTGCGCGCCGTTCTGCATCAATTCGCCCGCGCCCGAGCCGGGCGCGCCCTAGCCCGATCCAGGCGGTACTACACCCAGACGCCCTTGCCGACCGTGACGACACCGCCGTTGCTCACGGCGAAGCGGCTGCGGTCGCGCGCCAGGTCCACTCCGATGATCTCGCCCTCGCCGACGACGACGTTCTTGTCCAGAATGGCGTGCCGGACCACCGCGCCGCGCCCGATCCGCACGCCGGGCATGAGCACGCACCCCTCGACAGTGGCGCCGTCGTCGACCATGACGTTGCCGCTGAGCACCGAATTGCGGACGGTGGCGGCCGACAGGATGCTGCCCGCGCCCACGATGCATTCCTGCGCCAGGCCGCCCTGGGCGAACTTGGCGGGCGGAAGGTTCTCGGTCGCCCCGCGGATCGGCCAGTGACGGTTGTAGAGATTGAACACCGGATGCACCGAGACCAGGTCCATGTGCGCGTCGTAGAACGCGTCGATGGTCCCGACATCGCGCCAGTAGCCGCGGTCGCGGTCGGTGGCGCCCGGCACGTCGTTGTCGGCGAAGTCGTAGACACCGGCCTGCCCCGCCGCGACGAGGGCCGGGATGATGTCGCCGCCCATGTCGTGGTCGGAGTCGGAGTTGTCCGCGTCCGCCCGGATCGAGTCCACCAGCACCTTGGTGGTGAAGACGTAGTTGCCCATGGACGCGAAGGTGACGTTCGGGTCGTCCGGGGTGCCGGGCGGATGCGCGGGCTTCTCCAGGAACTGCGTGATGCGGCCGGACTCGTCGCTATCGATGCAGCCGAACGCGCTCGCCTGGCTGCGCGGCACCCGGATGCCGGCCACGGTTACACCGGCGCCGGAATCGATGTGATGGCGCACCATCTGCTCCGGGTCCATCCGGTAGACGTGATCGGCGCCGAAAACCGCGATGTATTCCGGGTCCTCGTCGTAGATCAGGTTCAGTGATTGCAGGATCGCGTCCGCGCTGCCGGTGTACCAGCGCGGTCCCAGCCGCTGCTGGGCGGGCACGGGGGTGATGTACTCGCCCGCGAAACCGGACAACCGCCAGGTCTGCGAGATGTGCCGGTCGAGCGAATGCGACTTGTACTGGGTGAGCACGCACAGCCGCAGGAAACCCGCGTTGACCAGATTGCTGAGTACGAAATCGATGAGACGGTAGGCGCCGCCGAACGGGACGGCGGGCTTGGCGCGGTCGGCCGTGAGTGGAAAGAGTCGCTTGCCCTCACCACCGGCGAGCACGATTCCGAGTACGTGCGGCTGGCTCCTCACACCTGCCAAACTACCGGGTGAAGCGCCCGTGAGTGGCCGCCGCGGACGCGAACGTTTAGTTTGGATCGGTGAGTTTCGGCACGGATGGCGGACGTTCGCCGGTGGATTCCGGCGAACGGGACCGGCTTCGCGTCGCGATGCTGACCCGCGAGTATCCGCCCGAGGTGTACGGCGGGGCCGGGGTGCACGTCACGCAGTTGACGGCGCATTTGCGTCAACTGTGCGAGGTGACCGTGCATTGCATGGGTGTCGACCGCGCCGATGCCGTGGTCCACCAACCGGATCCGTCGCTCTACGCCGCCAATGCCGCGCTGCAGATGATGTCCGCCCAGTTGCGGATGGCCGACGCGGTGGGCGATGTGGACGTGGTGCACTCGCATACCTGGTACAGCGGCTTGGCCGGCCATCTGGCCGCGGCCCTCTACGGCGTCCCGCACGTGCTGACCGCCCATTCCCTGGAGCCGCGCAGGCCGTGGAAGGCCGAGCAGCTCGGCGGCGGCTACCGGCTCTCGTCCTGGTCGGAGCGCAACGCCGTCGAGCACGCCGACGCCGTCATCGCGGTGAGCGAGGGCATGCGCCACGACGTGCTCGACGCCTACCCCGCGGTGGACCCGGACCGCGTGCATGTGGTGCACAACGGCATCGACGGGGCGGTCTGGCATCCCGGCCCCCCGGCGGGCGGCGAGCCGTCGGTGCTCACCGAACTCGGCGTGCGGGCCGATCTTCCCCTCGTCGCCTTCGTCGGCCGCATCACGCGGCAGAAGGGCGTCGGCCACCTGCTGGCGGCCGCCCGCGACTTCGACCCCGACATCCAGCTCGTGCTGTGCGCGGGCGCGCCGGACACGCCGGAGCTGGAGCACGAGGTCGCCACGGCTGTCCAGGAGCTGCGACAGCGGCGCGGTGGGGTGTTCTGGGTGCGTGAGATGCTGCCGACCGAGCGGATCCGGCAGATTCTCGCCGCGTCGGCACTGTTCGTGTGCCCGTCGGTGTACGAGCCGCTGGGCATCGTCAATCTGGAGGCGATGGCCTGCGCGACCGCGGTGGTCGCCTCCGACGTGGGCGGCATCCCCGAGGTGGTCGACGACCGCAACGGCCGACTGGTGCACTACGACGCGGGCGCAGCCGAGGACTACGAGCACGGACTCGCCGCCGCCGTGAACGAAGTGGCCGGTGATCCGGAGCTGTCCGCTCGCCTGGGCGCCGCGGGGCGCGAGCGCGCGATCTCCGAATTCGATTGGTCACGCATCGCGGCGCGCACGGTCGCGGTCTACGACGAGGTCAGAAAAGGCTGAGCCGGGCGATCAGGCCGCCCGGCGGTAGGTGCCGACGACGACCGACGCGGTGACCTCGACGGTCTCCGGCAGCCGCGCGAGACGCTCCGCTCCGGCGGCCGCGTGATGCGCGGACGGACCCATGCCGACCACATGTTCGACATCGGTTCTGGCGAGCGTCATCGGATACTCGATCAATGTCCGGTCCACGGGTTCGAGATGTCCCGTCATCGCGGCGTCGAGCCTGCTGTTCTTGTCGGGGTCGACCCGCACCATGTCCAGCGGCTCGATCAGTTCGCCCAAGTGGCGCTCGGTGGGTGTGGCGACAACGAAGCGACCGTCCTCGGTGAGCACCCTGGCGATCTCGCCGGGATTGCGCGGGGCGAAGACGGAGAGTACGCAGGCCAGCGCGCCGTCGCGGATCGGTAACCCGCGCCATGCGTCGGCCAGCACCGCCGCGGCGCGCGGGTGCGCGCGGGCGCACCGCCGGACGGCGGGTTTGGCCACGTCCAGCCCGATGCCGACAGCCGGGGGAGCGGCGTCGAGTGCCCGAGCGAGGTAGTAGCCGGTGCCCGCGCCGACCTCCAGCACCGGACCGTCCGTCCGGCGCGCAGTGGCGGCGCGCGCCACAGCGTCCGCGATCGGCCTGAAGTGGCCCTCGCTCTGGAAGGCGGCGCGGGCATCGAGCATGGCCGCGGTGTCCCCGGTCATCTTGGTCGACGCACCGGTCAGCAGGCTGACGTAGCCCTGCCTGGCGACGTCGAAACTGTGGCCGCGACCGCAGCGCAGTGCTCGATCCCGCGGTTCGAGCGCGAGCGACGCGGCATCCCGGTGCGCCCGCAGGCATTCCGGGCAGGCCAGGACGTCGGCCGCGTCGGCGAGGGCCGAGTGCTCAGCCGGGGCCACTCAGCTCGTGACGCTCTTCAGTTCGTCACCGAGCGCCGCTGCTTCGTCCGGCGTGAGCTCGACGACCAGACGCCCGCCACCCTCGAGTGGAACCCGCATGACGATTCCACGCCCTTCTTTGGTTGCCTCGAGGGGACCGTCCCCGGTACGGGGCTTCATGGCCGCCATCCTCTGCTCCCTCCAGATCTGCGCGGTCCTTGCGCACTTTTTGGAACTCCAGTTGTCACCAACCAGCGAGCTCGCCGGCGTTTGGCGAGCTACACCCGTCCCATTCTTCCCTATCGCCGATAGGGACGGATAGCTGAGTTCAAAAAGTGACCGGTCGGCCCGTCTCGGGCCGGGCGCTGCCCACCCAGCAGTCGGCCACATGATCATCGACCATTCCGGTCGCCTGCATCAGGGCGTACGCCGTGGTCGGTCCGACGAACCGGAATCCACGCCGTTTCAATTCTTTTGCCATGGCGGTGGATTCGGGTGTGGTGGCGGGCACCTCGGCGCCGGAGCGCGGGCGCGGGCGCGGCAGCGGGGCGAACGACCAGAGCAACTCGTCCAAGCCGACGTCGAGGTCACGCGCGACGCGTGCGTTGGCGATGGCCGCGTCGATCTTGAGGCGGTTGCGGACGATGCCGGCGTCGGCCATCAGCCGGGCGACGTCGTCGTCACCGAACTCCGCGACTCGCGCGATCGAGAAATCTGCGAACGCCGCGCGGAAGGCCGGGCGTTTGCGCAGGATGGTCAGCCAGGACAACCCGGATTGGAACGCCTCCAAGCAGAGCCGTTCGAACAACGCGTCGTCGCCGTGCAGGGGCTTGCCCCACTCGTAGTCGTGATAGTCCCGGTAGAGCTGGGAATCCAACGGCCACGCGCAGCGGATCAGTCCGTCGTCGGCGAGGGCGCTCATTTCGACTCCGGCGCGATCGGCGTCTGCCATCGCGCGGCCTGCGCCTCGGCCAGTTGGTGCTGGAGCTCATCGATCCGCGCGGCCAGCCGGGCCAGCGCCCAATCCACCTCTCCGGCTTTGTAGCCGCGCACCACCTGCTGGAATCGCAACGCGCGCACGTCCGCCCCGGTGATCCCTTCCACCGGCAGCACGGTGGCCGTCGTACCCTCCGGCAGCGGCCCGAGTTCCTCCGCCCGCCCGAACACCGCACTGGCCAGTAGGAACAGCACCGCGGCGACCAAGCCGACGATCAGCACGTACAACAGCATGGTGAGCATGGGACCGAGCTTATTAGCGAGCACCGACAGTCGGGCTCGCGCGTGGCCCTACAAATGCCGGGTGGTGTCGATGCCGAGCGACATGCCCGCGAGGCCGCGGCGGCGGACGGCGAGCTTGTCGGCGACCTCCAACAGGGCCTTGGCGGCCGAGTTCTCCGGATCGCGCAGCACGATCGGAGTACCTTCGTCGCCCGCTTCGCGCAGCGCCTGTTCGATGGGGATCTGGCCGAGCAGCGGCACGGTCGCACCGACGGCGCGGGTGAGCCGGTCGGCGACGGCCTGCCCGCCGCCGGAGCCGTACAGGTCCATCCGGGTGCCGTCCGGCAGGTCCAGCCAGGACATGTTCTCCACCACGCCCGCGATGCGCTGCCGGGTCTGCAACGCGATCGCGCCCGCTCGCTCGGCCACCTCCGCGGCGGCGGGCTGCGGGGTGGTGACGACCAGGATCTCGGCGTTCGGGATCAGCTGTGCGATGGAGATCGCGACGTCGCCGGTGCCCGGCGGCAGATCCAGCAAAAGGATGTCGAGGTCGCCCCAGAACACGTCGGCGAGGAACTGCTGCAACGCCCGGTGCAGCATCGGGCCGCGCCAGACCACAGGGGTGTTTCCCTGGGTGAACTGCGCGATCGAGATCATCTTCACGTCGTGCGCGACCGGCGGCATGATCATCCGCTCCACCTGCGTCGGCCTGGCGTCGGTGCCGAGCATGCGCGGGATGGAATGACCGTAGATGTCGGCGTCCAGCACGCCGACCGACAGGCCACGCGCGGCCATGGCCGCGGCGAGGTTCACCGTCACGCTGGACTTGCCGACGCCGCCCTTTCCGGAGGCGACGGCGTAGACGCGGGTCAGCGAGCCGGGCTGGGCGAAGGGGATGACCGGATCGGCGGAGTCGCCGCGCAGCTGCTTGCGCAGTGCGGTGCGCTGCTCGTCGTCCATCACGTCGAGGTCGACGCTGACGGCGCCCACACCAGGCACGTCGGCGATGGCCCTGCTCACCCGCTGCGTGATCTCGGTGCGCAGGGGGCAGCCCGCCGTCGTCAGATAGATCTCCACGTGGACATCGCTATCAGCGCCGATGACGACGCTTTTCACCATGCCCAGTTCGGTGATCGGCTTGCGGATCTCCGGGTCGTCGACCTTCGCAAGGGCACCCCGCACATCCGATTCCGTAACCACTGGCATGGCCGGAATTTTAGGCGTGTCAAATTTTGGGCAGGTCTCCGGCCCGGGGTGCGACCCCCGTGCTGTAGGAGGTCTCCCATGCCATGACGTTCGCGACATAGGCCATGGAGTGGTTGTAGCGCAGGATCGCCTTGGACTGTTGCGCCAGGTCGCGCATGTTCAGGCCGCCGTCGCAGAGGTACCTCCCCGCCGTCAGCGCGGCGTCGAAGAGGTTCTGCGGATCGGCGATGCCGTCGCCGTTGCCGTCGGCCCCGTAGCGCTTCCAAGTGTCGGGCAGGAACTGCATCGGGCCGATCGCGCGGTCGTAGCTGTCCAAGCCGTCCAGCGCGCCGTCGTCGGAATCCCGGACGACGTGGTTGCCGTTGAGCGAACCGTCCAGCACGGGGCCGTAGACGGGGCTGAGCGGGTTGCCGTCGGCGTCGGCTTTGCCGCCGTACGCGTGGGTGGACTCGACCCGGCCGATACCGGCCAGCAGCGACCACGGCATGCCGCACACGGGGTTCTCGGCGGCCAGGACCCGTTCCGCGTTCTGATAGGCGGCGACGGCGATGCCGGGGACGCCGAGCGGCCCGGCCTGCATGGCGGAGGCCTGCCGACCACTGGGCAGCGCAACGGTTTTCACCACGGGCGTCGCCGTGGGCGCGGCCTTGGCCATTGCGTGAGCGAGGAATTCGGTCCCGGCGACGGGCTCGACCACCGATTGCGCGGCGCCCTGAACGTCCTGGCCCTCCGGCGTATGGACGGCGGTCGCGAGCGGCGCTGCCTCGCCTACCTCGGAGGCGGCCGTGACGGATACGAGCCCTGCGGGAACCAATCCGGTCAACGCGATGACGGAACTCCGTCGAACGGTGGCAGGCGGTTGTTTTCGATGACGCCCCACGGTGTGGTGACCCTCCCATGGCTCGCTGTGAGCCCTTTGTTACGGAACCATGGGAAGGGTACCGCATCCGAGATCTTTTTGTTACTGCTTCGTGATCTGATGCCAGGTTTGAATCACTGCTGGGGCGCGGGTGGCGCGGGAAGGGGGATGACGATGCCGAACGGCAGGGTGATTCCGGGCGGCGGCGTGGGTGTGGGTTCGGCGGCGGTCGCCGATTCGGGTTCCGGTGCGGGTGGTGTGGTGGTGGCGGCGGGTTCGGATTCGCGGCGAGACTCGTTGTCGCGGGCGGGTAGGTCACCCGGGATGGGGGCAGGTTCGGCGGTGGCGAGCGTGGTGTCCGGCTGTCCGCATCCGGCGGCGAGCTGGTCCTGTGTGCCGGGTTGTCCTGCGGGAGCGGGCTGTCCTGCGGTGCCGGGTTGTCCCGCTGTAGCGGCCTCCGCGGGTTTGTCCGCCCCGGCGGCATCGGTGGAACCCGGGTTGCGCGGCTCGGCCGCTGTGGCGCCGTAAGGCTGCTGCGGTGCGAGCGGTACGCGGGCGGTCCCGGGTAGGTCCGGGAACGGCATCGGAGCGGGAACCGATTGCCCGACACAGGGATTCACCGGCGCTGGAGCCGGGCAGAAGATCCCGCACGGGATCGGCGGCAGACCGGGGAGCGTGATCATCACCTGCGTCGGCTGCGGTCGCGGCCGGGGCGCTCGATACTGTCCGGCCGGATCCGTGGTCGGGGTGGTGGTGCGCACCGCGCTCATGTCCGTGCCCGGCCCCACCGGCGGCAACGACCCCGGCGCCACCAGATCCGGCGACACCCGCACCTGCGTCGGCGAACCACCCGACCGATACGCCCGAGCCCAGCTCAACACATTCGCCGCATACGCCATCGAGTTGTTGTACCGCAACACCGCCCGCAACTCCTGCGCCGGATCCCGCAGATCCAAACCCCCCGAACACAAATACTTCCCCGCCGCCAACGCCGCATCGAACACATTGTGCGGATCGGCCACCCCGTCCCCGTTACCATCCGCCGCATACGCCCCCCACGTCCCCGGCAAGAACTGCATCGGACCCACCGCCCGCACATACCCCCCCTCCGCCGCCCTGATCACCTCGTTACCCGGCAAACTCCCATCCAACACCGGACCGAAGATCGGCGTCACCGTCGTGCCCGCCGCATCCGTACGCCCACCCCCCGCATGCCCCGACTCGATCCGCCCGATCCCCGCCAGCAAACTCCACGACAACCCACACCCCGGCGTCGAGGACGCCAACGCCAACTCCGCATTCCGATACGCCGCCAACACCACCTCCGGAATCCCCAACGCACCCCCCACCCCAGGCAACGAAAACTCCTGCAACGGCACCGCACCCGCGAACGGCGCCACCCCCGGCGTCACCGCCCGCAACCGCCGCGGCCCCTCCGCCGCCACCGGCAACAACCCCACCACCCGCGACTCGGCGTTCGCCGCCGCCAACACCTCCGGCGCCCGCGGCGCCGACACCCCCACCGGAGACTGCGCCCCCGAACCACTCACCACCACACCAGCAACAACCAAAGCCGAGACCGTTATCGGAGCAGATACACGCATTCGGCCACACCCAATCCTCGACGTCGTGGGAGCGGCTGTCCGGGACATCCCCTGCCCAGGCCGCTCTGGACAACGTTGTCCAGGTTACCCACCAGTCAGGTCCTTATTCGGTATTTCCGGTTGATCACTGGTTACCGACGGTGAAACCGATGCCGGAGCGGGCTTTCGGCCGGAGCTTTTCTTGCGACCGCCCTTTCCTGCGCTGTCCGTCCGGCTCTCCGCATCCGGGGATTCCGCGTACTCCATGCGGTCCAGAATTCCTTTCAGCTCTTCCAATTCCCGGCGCAGGTAATCGCGCGTGGCCACTTCGCCGACCGCGATGCGCAGCGATGCGAGTTCCCGGGCCAGGAACTCGGTGTCCGCCTTGGTCTGAGCGGCCCGCACCCGGTCCTCCTCCAGGGCGACCCGGTCCCGGTTGTCCTGCCTGTTCTGCGCCAACAGGATCAGCGGCGCCGCGTAGGCGGCCTGAGTGGAGAACGCCAGGTTCAGCAGGATGAACGGATACGGGTCCCAGCGCAGCGCGACCACGAAGATGTTCACCAGGATCCAGACCACCACCACGATCGTCTGGACCGCTAAATACCGACCGGTCCCCAGGAATCGCGCCACTCGCTCGCTGCTGCGGGCCAAAGCCTCGGCGTCCCACTCCAATCGGAACCGGCTTTCCACCGGCGTCTCCAGCCGTTGGCGGGCCCTGCTGTGACCGAGCCGCACGCCCGGGTCGTTCTCGCTCACGGTGTGTCCTTTCGGGCGTGCGCGGGGTCGTGCGGGCTCACGCTCCGCCCCGTTCGTCGGTCTCTTCCTGGTCGCGCCAGTCCTCGGGCAGCAGGTGGTCGAGGACGTCGTCGACGCTGACCGCGCCGAGCAGGTGATTCTCCTCGTCCACCACCGGTCCGCAGACCAGGTTGTAGGTCGCGAAGTACCGGGTCACCGCGGCCAGAGGCAGTTCGGGACGCAACGTCGACAGATCGGTGTCGAGGATTCCGCCCACCAGGTGGGCGGGTGGTTCGCGCAGCAACTGCTGGATGTGCACCGAACCGAGGTAGCGGCCGGTCGGCGTAGCGGTGGGCGGACGGACCACGAACACCATGGAGGCCAGCGCGGGAGTGAGGTCCGGGTTGCGCACGCGCGCCAGAGCTTCGGCCACCGTCGTGGAGGGGGTGAGAATGACCGGCTTGGGCGTCATCAAGCCGCCCGCGCTGTAAGGGGAGTGCTCGAGCAGCCTGCGCACTGGCTCGGACTCTTGCGGGTCCATCAGGGCGAGCAGCGATTCGGCTTCGCCCTCGGGCAGTTCGCCCAGCAGGTCGGCGGCGTCGTCGGGGTCCATCGCCTCCAGCACGTCGGCGGCCCGGCGCACCTCCAGGTGGCTGAGCAACTCGACCTGCTCGTCGTCGGGCAGTTCCTGCACCACGTCGGCCAGACGTTCGTCGTCCAGCGCGACGGCCACCTCGATCCGCCGTTTCTCCGGCAGCTCGCGCAGTTGCTGTGCCACGTCGGCCGCGCGCATGCCCTCGAACCGTTCGAGCAGTTGCGTCACGTCCTGTCCCGGCCTGCCGATCTCGTGGGGCGTCAGGCCGGACACCCTGGTCCAGTCCACCACGTGCACCGTGCGCCTGCGGCCAAGCCTGCGGTGCCCGCGCACGGCCACCCTGCTGACCAGCCAATCCCTGGAACGCGCCTGTTCGATGCCGAGATCGGCCACGTGGACGTCCACGCCGGCCAGGTCGGGCAGGTCGGGGTCATCGACCCGCACCATCGAGTCGACGATCTGCGCCAAGGCGAGCATCTCGCCCGGTCGCTGGGTGAAACGGCGCAGGCTGACCGTTCCGGTGTTCAGCGTGACCACGCCGGGCTCGATCGCGGTGATCCGCAGAATCGGCACGAAAATGCGCCGCCGGGTGGGCAGTTCGACGACCAGGCCGTGCACGCGGGGCTGCTGGCGGTCGGACCGCACGGCCACGACGACGTCACGAATCCGGCCGATAGACTCCCCGTCCGGTCCCAGTACCGCCAAACCGGCCAGCCTGGCGACGTACACCCTGGTAGCTGCCATGCTGCCAAGGCTAGATGTTCGCGCGCGGGTGTTCGCATCCCGCCACGATCGACGGGAGTGATCATGAAGCCACGCCGTTCGGTGCTCGCGTGCCCGGGCAGCAACCCGAAGATGATCGTGAAGGCCAAGACGTTGCCCGTCGACGAGGTGTTCCTCGATCTGGAGGACGCGGTCGCTCCGGTCGCGAAGGCCGAGGCGCGGGCGAACATCGTCGCGGCGCTGAACGACTCCGGGTGGGGAACGCAACTGCGGGTGGTCCGGGTGAATGACTGGACCACCGAATGGACCTACGCCGACGTCATTTCCGTGGTCGAGGGCGCGGGCGCGCGGCTGGACGCGATCCTGCTGCCCAAGGTGACCGACGCGGGCCAGGTGCGCGCGCTGGACCTGCTGCTGACCCAGCTGGAGAAGACCTGCGGCTTGGACGTCGGACGGATCGGCATCGAGCCGCAGATCGAGAACGCTGTGGGACTGCGCGACATCGACGCGATCGCCACCGCGAGTCCCCGGGTGCAGACCCTGGTCTTCGGCCCGGCGGACTTCATGGCCAGCATCAACATGCGCACGTTGGTGGTCGGCGAACAGCCGGAGGGCTACGACACCGGCGACGCCTACCACCACATCCTGATGACCATCCTGCTCGCCGCCCGCGCCCACGGCCTCCAGGCGATCGACGGCCCGTACCTGCAGATCCGGGATGTGGACGGCTTCCGCCGAGCCGCCGCGCGCACAGCCGCGCTCGGGTTCGACGGCAAGTGGGTGCTGCACCCCGGTCAGATCGAGGCGGCCAACGAGATCTTCAGCCCGCGGCAATCGGACTACGACCGCGCCGAGGAGATCCTGGACGCCTATGCCTTCCACACCTCGGCGGCCGGCGGCGCCCGCGGCGCGGTGATGCTCGGCGACGAGATGATCGACGAGGCCAGCGCCAAGATGGCCCAGGTGATCGCGGAAAAGGGCCGCGCCGCCGGAATGACGCGCACCACGCGTTTCACACCACCGCGGGATGCGTCGGAATAGCAGAATGGAACTATGACGAATCCCTTGGGGAACTCGAGCCGTGCGCGGCAGGCCCTCCCGACGCCTCCGTCGGGCTGGCCGGTCGGCTCCTACCCGACCTACGCCGAGGCGCAGAAGGCGGTCGACTATCTGGCCGACAACCAGTTCCCGGTGCAGGACGTGACCATCGTCGGTGTCGACTTGATGCAGGTCGAGCGGGTTCTCTACCGGCTGACCTGGGGCAAGGTGATCGGCGGCGGCGTGGTGTCTGGCGCCTGGCTCGGCCTGTTCCTCGGTCTGCTGCTGAGCCTGTTCACCACCAGCGGCGCGCTGGGCCCGCTGATCGTCGGCTTGGTCGGCGGCATCATCTTCGGCCTGATCTCGACCTCGATCCCGTACGCGGCGACCAGGGGTCAGCGCGACTTCGCGTCCACCATGCAATTGGTGGCTGGCCGCTACGACGTGCTGTGCGATCCGAAGTCGGCCGAGCAGGCACGGGACATGCTCGCGCGGCTGGCGATCTGACGTATGGAAGTGCTGGAGACGGTCCGCACCGAGGTGCTGGGCCATTTCGGTGTGGACGCCGCGAACGTCGACGCCGCGTCGGTCACTTTTCTGGGCTTGGAGCCGATCGAGATCCTGCGCATCGTCGAGGACGATCTGGTGCACTACGTGACGCTGGGCGGCAGCAGGCATCCCATGGGCGATCCCACCGCGGTGCACGCCGACCCGGTGCGCGGCCCGCGCGCGGAACTCGTGCTGACGTTGCGGTCCGGTGTGGGAGCCAGCTCGGGCCTGGCCAAGTCGCTCGGCGTGCTCGCCGCGGCGCCGGTCGTGGAAGGTGTTGTGCTGCAAGCGGACGCGCTGATGGATCTGGGTGAGCCGATGTGGCGCGACGCGCCGTTCACCGCGGTTCTGCTCGGTGAGAGCGACATTCCCGCCGTGCCGCTGCCGGACCCGGCGGAGCCGGTGCGGTATTTCGCGGTGACGCCGGTGACCGCGACCGAGGCGGCATGGGTCCGGGTGCGGGGAGCGCAGGCGTTGCGGGAGGCATGGCAGGAGGCGGGCATCGACGTGCGCGACCCGAGGCGCGGCGCCGCCAGCTTGTGATGCCCAGCCCGGCTACAGCCACTTGTTGCGGCGGAAGGTGAAGAACAAGCCGGTGCAGATGGCGAGGATGAGCACCCACACCATCGGATAACCCCAGACCTGGTGCAGTTCGGGCATGTGGTCGAAGTTCATCCCGTAGATGCCCGCGATCATCGTCGGCACGGCAGCGATCGCCACCCAGGCCGATATCTTGCGCATATCCGTGTTCTGCTGCACGCCGATCCGGGCCAGCGCGGCGCTGATCAGCGCGCTGAGCGCCTCGTCGAAGTCGTTGATCCGCTCGGCCACGGCGGCGTGATGCTCGGCGACATCGCGCAGGTAGCGCCGGACCTCCTTCGGCACCGGCAGATCGGTTTTGCGGCTGAGCTGTTCCAGCGGCGCGGCGAGCGGATTCACCGCGCGCCGCAGCTCGACCACCTCGCGCTTGAGCTGGTAGATGGATTCCACCGTGACCTTGCTGCGCGGGGTGAAGATCTCCTCTTCCATCTCGTCGATGTCGTTCTCGACCGACTGGGCCACGTCGATGTAGGAGTCCACGATCCGGTCGGCGATCGCGTGCAGCACCGCGCCCGGTCCGAGGGCCAGCTGCGCGGAGTCCTCCTCCAGCGCCTTGCGTACCTCGGCCAGTCCGGAGTGCTCACCGTGCCGGACGGCGACCACGAAGTCGGGACCGGTGAACACGATGATCTCGCCGGTCTCCACGATCTCGCTGACACTGTTCATCTCGTGCGGGACGTAGCTGACCGTGCGCAACACCAGCAGCAGCGAATCGTCGTAGCGCTCCAGTTTCGGCCGCTGGTGCCGTTGCAGGGCGTCGTCGGTGGCGAGCTGGTGCAGGCCGAACGTCGCGGCGATGTCTTCCATCTGCGTCTGGTCGGGATCGTGCAGGCCCACCCAGACGAACCCGTTCGGCTCCTCGCGGGCTCGCGCGAGTGCGGCTTTGTGGGTGAACCGTCCGGGCAGACGCTTTCCGTCCACGTACACCGCGCAGTCGACGATCGCCTGCGCCGTCGGAACCGGGATGAACCGCTGCTCGGACTGCGACGGCGTCCGGCCGGATCCACGAAGCGAGGAAAGCGGAGAAAAGGACGGCACGCTGACGATGCTACGTCGCCGCAGGCCGGCGGAACGTCGCCTGCGCGTGCGGGGGGACGGCGCAGCACTGTAAGACTTGAAGGCGTGCGCATCGACCTGCATACCCATTCGACCGCGTCCGACGGCACCGATACTCCGGCGGAACTCGTACGGAACGCGGCCGCCGCGGGCCTGGACGTCGTCGCGATCACCGATCACGACACCACGGCCGGATGGTCGGAAGCGGTCGACGCGCTACCGAAGGGGCTGACGCTGGTCCGCGGCATGGAGATGTCCTGCGTCGGCCTGGGGGAGGATGGCTGGCCGGTACCCGTACATTTGCTGGCTTACCTGTTCGACCCGACCCATCGCGGCTTCGCCGAGGAACGTGAGCGGCTGCGCGCCGAACGGGTGGAACGGCTGCGCGCCATGGCCGAGCGGATGGCGGCCGACGGACTGCCGATCGATCCCGACGCCGTGCTGGCCTCGGCTGGGCCGTCGGCCGGGCGCCCGCATCTGGCCCGGGCGCTGGTCGCCGCGGGCGTGGTGCCCAGCGTGGACGCGGCGTTCGACGAATTGCTCGCCCCGCACGGTCCCTACTACGCCGAGAAGGCCGACACCCCGCTGCGTCGCGCGGTGCAGATGATCGCCACCGCGGGCGGAGTCAGCGTGCTGGCGCACACCAGGGCGCGCAAGCGGGGCAGGCTGCTCGCCGTCGACGACATCCGGGAGCTGGCCGCGCTCGGGCTCGGCGGCCTGGAGATCGCGCACCCGGACCACTCCGCGGCCGACCGCGAGCTGCTCACCGATCTCGCCGCGGAACTCGGCCTGCTCACCACCGGTTCATCGGACTATCACGGCACAAACAAGACCATTCGGCTCGGCGAGTTCACCACCGACGCAACGCAATTCGAGAAGCTGGTGGGCAAGGCCTCCGGCGTGCCGGTGATCGCCGCGTGAGATTCGTGCGCGGCCTCAGCGGCGTCGTCGCCGGTGGCGTCGTGGTGGGCATGCTGGTCGTGGTCGGCGCCGCGGTCATCGCGCAGCGGCGCGGCTTCCCCGGTCCCGGTGCCGAATCGGTGGCCTGGCACGTGGCGGCCGCGGTGGTCGCCCTGGCGGCGCAGATATATTCGGACCGGCATCGTGGTTCGGCCGCCTTTACCGGTTCGATGATCGTTTTTCTGGCTGCTGGACTATTGCTGTGGACGCAATGGTGGAGCTGACTCCCGAGTTTTGGTTGCGGGCCGATGAATTGTGCCCGAACATTTTTCTTTATGACCGAACTCGAGACGGATGTACTGGTACTCGGCGGTGGTCCCGCCGGTACCTGGGCGGCCGTCTCGGCCGCCGCGGCCGGCGCCACCGTGGTGCTCGTCGACAAGGCGCGCTGCGGGTCGAGCGGGCCGACGGCGTACGGCGCGATCTCGCTGTGGCACCTTCCGCCCGGCCCGGCGCGGGACGAGGCGGTGCGGCGCGGGCACGCGCACGGCGGCGCGCTGGGTGATCCGGACTGGATGCACCGCGTGCTCGAGGAAAGTCATCAGCGGGTCGAGCAATTGGCCCGCTGGGGCTATCACATCGCCGGTGACCCCGCGGGTCCGGCCAGGCGGCGCAGCTATCTCGACGGCGCCCGCTACCTGCGGCGAATGCGCCGCGCGGTGCGGGAAGCGGGGATCCGGGTACTCGATCATCACCCGGCGTTGCAACTGCTGGTGGACCGCGACGGCGTAGTGCGCGGCGCCACCGGGCTGCGCCCCCATGACGGGTTCGGGCGCTGGACCGTGCGCGCGGGTGCGGTCGTGGTGGCCACCGGTGGCTGCGCGTTCCTGTCCGGGGCGGCGGGCACCGACGTGGACACCGGCGACGGTCTGTTGTTCGCCGTGGAAGCGGGCGCCGAGCTGTCCGGGATGGAGTTCTCCTGCGCCTACAGCCTGATTCCGCCAGGCAAGGCCGAGCCGACCGCGCTGCGGAATCTAGCCTTGCGGTACGCCCCGCTCTACGACGAATCCGGCGTCGAGCTGCCCGGGCATCGCTCGGCGGCGCTCGCGGCCATCGCCGATGGTCAGCGGGTTTTCGCCGCCCTGGACGACGTACCGGTGGCCCTCCGGTCCCGGCTGGCGCGCCATGGCTTCGTCGACCGTGCCGAACGGGTGCCGCTGCGCGCCGTGCTGGAGGGCACCGTGCGCGGCACCGGCGGACTGCGCGTCACCGGACCGGAATGCGCGACCACCGTCGCGGGCCTGTTCGCCGCAGGCGCCGTGGTCAGTCGCGAGCCGCTCACCGGCGCGGTGAGCGGATTCGGCGGACTGAGCGCGGCGTGGGCGATCGCTTCCGGCGTCTGGGCAGGCGCGGGCGCGGCGAAATTCGCCCGGACGACGGACCGGCGTGCCCCGGCGCGCGAGGTGACCGGAGCCGGGCTCAACGTCGTGGCGCGGATCGATCCGAGGGCGGTGGTCGGCCTCGTCCAAGAGCACACTCTGCCGTTGCGGCGCAGCTACTGGCGCAGCGCGGGCAGCCTGCGCGACAGCATCGGCGAACTCGACGGCATGTGGCCCGGGGCGGAATTCGACCTCGGCGGCAGCGGCGCCGACCTGCTGCGGGCCCGGCAGGCCGCCGCGCTGCTCGCGGTGGCGCGCTGGACCAAATACAGCGCGCTGACGCGCACGGAGAGCCGCGGCATGCATCGCAGGACCGATCATCCCGGCGCGTCCGACACCTGGCGGACGCGACTGATGTCCGGTGGTGTGCGCAGCGTGTGGGTGCGCCCGGACGCGCAGAGGACGATGCCGGAGCAGCCCCGCGATATCGTCGCTTGACAGAGCGCCGCCGGGCGGCGCTCGGCCCGCTGGTACTCACACCGCCGCCGCCCCGAGCGGTGCGATCGCTCACCGCGTGCGACTGCTGAACGGGGAGTTTCCGCTTACCTGAGGGTAATTCCCGCCCCATAACGTTGGGTGATGGAGCGCGACACGGCCCACGGGGTAATCGGTTTGGCAACTTGCCTACCGGACTGGCAGAATGTGTCGGATTCCTTGCCTCCGCCACCGCCGGGTGAGGGAATCACGGAGGTCTCCGCCTCGCCGACGTACCGTCGCGACCCGCGAGATCGCACCGCACGTTCTGTCCGGGCGCACCCGCTCGGTTCTGCTTCGCGGATCAGTGCCGCGCCCGCCATCGAGAACTCGGCAAGTCGCGTTCGCCGCTCGCAGCCAGCTCGAAACGCACCGGTCAGCGCACCCGATGAGCGTCGTGAAACCCCTTATACCCATTACCCGGTGGTAACCGTCCCCCGGTTTAGCCCGACCCGAGCAGGAGTGAAATCGTGTCACCTGTGACTGATGCACCGAATTCCACGGCAAGCTTGTCCGAAATCACAAACGACGAAATTTTCGCGGGACATCTCGGCGGCAAGCTCTCGGTCGAACTCAGTGCGCCCCTGGAGACCCAGCGCGATCTGTCGATCGCCTACACCCCGGGCGTCGCCCAGGTCAGCCGCGCGATCGCGGAGGACGAGGCGCTGGCCAAGCGCTACACCTGGACCGATCGGCTCGTGGTCGTGGTCAGCGACGGCACCGCCGTGCTCGGCCTCGGTGACATCGGCCCGCGCGCCTCGCTTCCGGTGATGGAGGGCAAGGCGGCGCTGTTCAAGAAGTTCGCCGGGCTGAATTCGATCCCGATCGTGTTGGACACCAAGGACGTCGACGAGATCGTCGAGACGCTGATCCGCCTGCGGCCGAGCTTCGGCGCGGTGAACCTGGAGGACATCTCCGCGCCGCGCTGCTTCGAGATCGAGAAGCGCGTCATCGAGGCGCTCGACTGCCCCGTGATGCACGACGACCAGCACGGCACCGCCATCGTGGTGCTCGCCGCGCTCAACGGCGCCGCCAAGGTGCAGGGCCGCGGCATCGAGGGCCTGAAGGTCGTGGTGTCCGGCGCGGGCGCCGCGGGTGTCGCGTGCACGAACATCCTGCTGGCCGCCGGTGTCCGCGACGTGACCGTGCTCGATTCGAAGGGCATCGTCGGCGCCGACCGCGGCGACCTCAACGAGGTGAAGGCCGAGCTGGCTACCCGCACCAACCCGCGCGGCCTCACCGGCGGCGCGGCGGAGGCGCTGGCAGGCGCCGACGTGTTCCTCGGCCTGTCGGCCGGTCTGATCGCCGAGGAGCTCATCGCGTCGATGGCTCCGGAGGCGATCGTGTTCGCCATGTCCAACCCGGACCCGGAGATCCACCCCGAGGTGGCGCGCAAGTACGCCGCGATCGTGGCCACCGGCCGCAGCGATTTCCCGAACCAGATCAACAATGTGCTCGCGTTCCCCGGCGTCTTCAAGGGCGCGCTGGACGCGGGCGCCCGGCGGATCACCGAGGGCATGAAGATCGCCGCCGCCGACGCCATCCTCAGCGTCGTCGCCGACGAACTCGGCCCGGACAAGATCGTGCCGAGCCCGCTGGACCCGCGGGTCGCTCCGGCCGTCGCCGAAGCGGTCGCCGCCGCCGCTCGCGCCGAGGGCGTCGCGTAACGCCACCGCACGCCAGCCGAGGGCGCCCATTCGACCGCGAATGGGCGCCTTTTGCGTGTCGCGGCCGAGTAAGCGCCTCGCGTCACCGACGACTGAGCGGACACGTGGAGAGCTTAGTTGGGCACGGTGGCTCGGTCCTGGGTCGATAGCGGAGCAGATCGCGCGGCCGGGGTCGGGCGACGCAACCGGACGGTGCCCGGCGCGCTGACCCACACCGCGAACGCCAGCAGCCCGTCCAGCAGCATGGCAAGCACCGCCACCAGCAGCGCGCCGACCAGCACGCGGTCGTAGCGGTAGAGGCTGATGCCGTCGAAGATGTAGCGGCCCAAGCCGCCGAGGTTGACGTAGGCGGCGATCGTCGCGGTGGCAACCACCTGGAGGGTCGCGCCGCGCAGCCCGGTGAGCAGGATGGGCAGCGCGTTGGGCACCTCCACTCGGAACAGGATCTGCCGTTCGGTCATGCCCATGGCGCGCGAGGCGTCCACGACGTCGGCGGGAACGTTCGCGATTCCCGCGTACGCGCCCGCGAGCAGCGGGGGGATGCCGACCGTGATCAGTGCCAGCAGCGGCGGTATCAAGCCGAGGCCGAGCAGCAGCACCAGGAAGGTCAACAGGCCGAGGGTGGGCAGCGCGCGCATGGCGTTGGCGAAGCCGACCAGCACCGCCGCCCCACGCCGGGTGTGGCCGATGATCAGGCCGAGCGGTACGGCGATCACCGCGGAGACGGCGACGGTCAGGAAGCTGTACCAGAGGTGCTGAACGATGCGGCTCCCGATGCCCGACGGACCGCTCCAGTTGGCGCCGTCGGTGAAGTAGTGCAAGGCGTCGAGGAAAAGGTTCATGCCGCAGTGCCTTTCGCCCTGACGGTCCTGGCGTCCGCGCGCACCCAGGGCGTCGACCAGCGGCCCAGCGCGTACACCACCCGGTCGGCGACCAGCGCGAGCGCGAGCGTCACGATGATGCCCGCCATGATCTCGTCCGGATAATCGCGCTGGTAGCCCTGGGTGAATAATTTGCCGAGCCCGCCGACGCCGATCAGCGCGCCGACCGACACCATCGCGATATTGGTCACCACCACCACCCGCAGACTGGATACGAAGACCGGCACGGCAAGTGGCATATCCACGGTGAGCGTGCGGCGCAGCGGGCCGTGGCCCACCGCGTCGGCCGCGTCGAGCACCGTGGCGGGCACCGAGTCCAGAGCCGCCGGGACCGCGATAACCAGCAGCGCCGTGGAATAGATGGTGAGCGCGATGATCACGTTCATCGGGTCGATGGCCGAGATGCCGACGAGCGGAGGAATGATCACGAACAGCGCCAGCGACGGAACGGTGTAGGCCAGGCTCGCGGCGGTCACCGTGACCCGGCGCAGCCACGCCGCTCGCCGCACCAGCGCGCCGACCGGGACCGCGATCACCAGGCCCAGCAGTAGCGGCACCAGGGCGAGATAGAGGTGGGTCGCGGTGATTCCCATGATCTCCGAGAAGTTCTCGACGAGGTATCTCATGCCGCTCTCCGGATTCCGGCGTGCACGACGCCGTCTCGCTCACGTCCGTTCACGGCACTCGTTCTTCGAAGAAGTGCCGGTTGCGTTCGGCGTCTTCGTGGGCGCGCTGCCCGGCCAACTGCTCGAGCACCTCGGTGGCGAGCACTCCGCCGCGTACCGCACCGGCGCCGTCGACGGCGACACCGATTCCGGATGGCGAGGAGATCGCGGCGTCCAGCGCTTGGCGCAGGTCGCCGGACGGGGTGAACAGCGAACCGCCCGCCGACATGCTGTCCGACAGTGCGCGGCCCGCGCGGAATCCCTCGACGCCGGTGACGTCCATCCAGCCCACCGGCTTGCGGTCGGTGTCGACCACCAGCACCCACTCGCCCGCGTCGAGTCGCAGTTCGCGCACTTCATCCGTGACAGCCGTCCGGATCTCGTGCAGCGGAATCTCATTCGCGGACCGGAAGGACAATCCGCGGTAACCGCGGTCGCGGCCGACGAAGTCGGCGACGAAATCGGTGGCGGGCTGGGCGAGCACGCGTTGCGGCGCGTCGTACTGCTGGAGCACTCCGCCGCGTCCGAACACCGCCACGCGATCGCCGAGCGTGATCGCCTCATCGATGTCGTGTGTGACGAACACGATGGTCTTGTGCAATTCCGCCTGCAACCTTTGCATTTCGACCTGCAATTCGGCGCGCACCACCGGATCGACGGCGCTGAACGGCTCGTCCATCAGCAGGACCGGCGGGTCGGCGGCCAGCGCGCGGGCCACGCCAACGCGCTGCTGCTGACCGCCCGACAGCTGCGCCGGATACCGCTGCGCCAGCGAGCGATCCAAGCCGACCCGGTCGAGTACCTCGAGCGCCGCGGCACGGGCGGCCCGGCGCGAGTCACCGCGCAGGACCGGAACGGTCGCGACATTGTCGACGACCGTCCGGTGCGGCAGCAGTCCGCCGCTCTGGATGACGTACCCGATCCCGAGGCGCAGCCGGACCGGATCGACGGTCGAAACATCCTGCCCGGCAATGGTGATCGTCCCCGAGCTGGGCACGATCATGCGGTTGATCATTCGCATCGAGGTCGTCTTACCGCAGCCGGAAGGCCCGACGAACACGGTGAACGACCCGGACTCGATGCGCAGATCCAGGTCGGTGACGGCGTGCGTGCCGTCCGGATAGGTCTTGCTGATACCGGAGAATTCGATATCGGACACCGAATCTCCCTCCCTAGCCGACCGGCTTGTTCAGCCCCTTGGCGGCGACCCAGGCCGCGGCGGCGGCCTTGGGCTCGGTCTTGCCGGTGCCGGAGACCGCCTCGTTGAGCTTGATCAGTTCGGCGGTGGTCAGCTGCGCGGATACCGCGTTCAGCGCCGCGAGCGCCTTGTCCGACTTCTTGCTCGCGTTGAGCAGCGGCACCACGTTCTGCGGCGGGAAGTTGTGCTTCGGGTCGTGCAGCACCACGAGGTCGTTCTGCGGGATGGCGGGCGAGGTGGTGAAGATATCGGCCGCGGTCACCTGGCCCTCGACCAGCGCGCGAACTGTCGCGGGACCGCCGCCGTCGGCGATCGGCACGAAATTGCCCGCCGCGACATCCAGGTTGTAGTTCTTCTTCAGGCCGGGCAGACCGCCCGCACGCTCCTGGAATTCGGCGGGCGCGCCGAATTTCACCTCGGCCGAGTGCGCGGCCAGGTCGGCGATCGTGCTCAGGTTCCAGCGCTGGGCGGTGGCGCGGGTGACGACGACGGCGTCCGAGTCCTCGCCGGGCGCGGGCGTGCCGATCGCGAGATCGGAACCGAGCGCCTTGCCGAGCGCGCTGTTCACGTCGGCCGCGCTGGTGGCGGTGGCGTTCTTGTCCAGGTACTGCAGCAGATTGCCGGTGTACTCGGGGATCACCGAAATGGCGCACTTCCGCAGGGCGGGAAGGTAAGCTTCCCGGCTGCCGATGCCCAGCTTGGTATCCACGCTGAAGCCGTTCGCGCGCAGCACTTCCGCGTACACCTCGGCGATGGTCTCGGACTCGGGGAAGTTCGCCGAACCGACGGTCAATCCGTCTCCCGAACAGCTGCCGCCGGTGGCGAGTGGATCGGAATCGCCACAAGCCGACAGGGCCATCGCGACGGCGAGGGCGGTCGCGGCGGCGAGGATACGGGCGCCGCGCAGTGCGACGCGCGCGGCGGGGTGCCGGTGCGCGGCGGCACCGGGGGTGCGGGTGGATTTCACGAGAGTCCTTCCGACATGACGGCGGGCGCGGTCTCGGCACCGAGCGGCCGCCGGTACATTCTGGGTGTCCATACTGCCCGCTTCCGGGTTTTTCTGTTGGCCGTGTCGAGTCGTCGGAGAGTTGGTGTCGCCGGATGGTGTTGGCCTCGTCACAGCGGGTGCTGGCTCGGTTGCTGGTCGTCGCTTCCGTCGCGCTGGTCGTGTCCTGCGGGAACGACGAGCCGCAGCCGTCGATCACGGTCGGCGCGGGTGATTCGATCGAGTCCTCCGTGCTCGCCGAAATCTATGCGGGCGCGCTCGCGCGCGCCGGTGTGCGGACTGCGGTGGACCCGCGCCTGGGCAGCCGCGCGGACTACCTCGCCGCGCTCGATGCGGACCGGGTCCAAGTGGTCGGCGAGCACACCGGCGCGCTGCTGGCCCATCTCGACGAACACACGACGGCGCGGCTGCCTGAGCAGGTGAAAGATGCGGTGAGCGCCGCATTGCCCGAGGGGCTGGTCGTCTCCGATCTCGCCGACGGCACCGATCTGCGGCCGCGGGTGCTGCTCACCGCCCAGGCGGCGGCGCAGGACCGAGTGCGTTCGGTGCGTGATCTCGCGCCCCGCTGCGGTGGACTGACCGTCGGCGTAGCGGCCACGCCCGGCCTGCTGCCGCAGGCCGGGAGCGATCGCGTCGCCGGGTGCGACTTCGCCGCCACCGTGGCCTTCCCGGATCCCGCCGCACTGCGGAAAGCGCTGCTGGAAGGCCGGGTTCAGGCCGGCCTGCTCGGCGGTCCCGCCGAACTGGCGCCCGGTGCGACCGACGGATTGGCCGTGCTGTCCGATGACGAGTACGCCGTGCGAGCCGAGAACGTGCTGCCGCTGTTCCGCAAAGGACTGCTCGACCGGCGGCAGATCAAGAAACTCGACTACGTCGCGGGCGAACTGACGACCGACGAGCTGGCGGCCATGATCCGGAATGTCCGGGACGACGGTGCCGCACCGAGTGACGTCGCGCGCGCCTGGCTGGACAAGCACTCCTTGTAGGCGTGACCCGCACGGCGCTTGCCACAGCCGGCCGGCACCGCTGAGTCCTAAGCTCGCGTCGTTTGCTGTCGGGAATCGAGCGATAGATGTCGCATCCGACACTGCCGCCGGTTGTGAGCCGCGACATAGGCTGGCTGAGCAGCCACTACACCATCCCGCACAGCAATGGCGCTGGAGAGGGTCGCCGACGTTGTCGGCCTTCGGCGGGAGCCGAAATCGAGAGGCCATCGAGAACTGACATCTCGATGGCCTCTCGTCGTGTACGAGCCGGGACATGGGGAACGCGATACGCGGGGCTGTGAATTGTGGGGGTCATCACGGGTCGCAGTGTCTTGTTCGCAGGCTGTTCCGCGCCGTATATTCCACGTGGAATATTTAGAGTGGAGCATGTCGGAACCGGGCGATAGCGTGCCGGTCGGCGGCAGGCTCGCAGCGTCGGCGGCCGAAGGCCGAGACGATCGAGTGACGGAGGTGAACAAGCATGGGGCAAGGGCAGGCGCATCCGTCGGTGACGCCGTTGGCCATCGCCGTGCTCGCACTGCTGGAGGAGCGGCCCATGCATCCGTACGAGATGTTCCAGACGCTGATCGCGCGGCGGGAGGACAAGCTGGTCAAGGTGCGGCCGGGCTCGCTGTACCACACCGTGTCCCGCCTGGCCGACCAAGAATTGGTGCACGCCGAGGGCGTCGACCGGGCGGGCAACCGGCCCGAACGCACCACCTACCGGATCACCGGGCGCGGCAGGGAGGCGTTGCGCAACCGGATCGCCGAGATCGTGCGGCGACCCGTTCCGGAGTATCCGATCTTCCCGGTGGCGCTGGGCGAGTTGCACAATCTGCCGAAGACGGAGGCGCTCACGCTGCTGCGCGAACGAATCGGCGTGCTGGAGACCGAACTGGCCGATGCCGACATGCTGATCGCCTGGGCCGAGGAGCACGTCGTTCCCCGCCGCTACTGGATCTCCCTGCAGTATCTGCGGGCGATCCTCGCCGCCGAACTCACCTGGGTCGAGGAGTTCACCGCCGAATTGGCCGGCGGCGCAGTGGAGTGGCTGGACTTCGACCCCGTGACCGGCGAACGCTCCGCGGCCGGACCGGCCGCCGACACCGCGGTGTCGCTGCCGGTGCCGCCCGGCGCTGTGGCGGCCGCCGACCCGAGATTTTCGGATCATCCGAGTTAGGAATCGAAACAGATGTCCACACAACGCAATCCGTGGCTGGCGCTGCTCGCGCTGGTCGTCGGCTTCTTCATGATCCTGCTGGACATGACGATCGTGGCGGTCGCCAATCCCGCGATCATGACCAGCTTGCACGCCGACATCTCCCAGGTGATCTGGGTGACCAGCGCCTACCTGCTCACCTACGCGGTGCCGCTGCTGGTCACCGGACGATTGGGTGATCGATTCGGCCCCAAGAACATCTATCTGATCGGCTTGGCGGTGTTCACCGCCGCGTCGCTGTGGTGCGGTCTGTCCGGCACCATCGGCATGCTGATCGCGGCACGCGCCGCCCAGGGCATCGGCGCCGCGCTGATGACGCCGCAGACCATGGCCGTGATCACCAGAACCTTCCCGCCCGACCGGCGCGGCGCTGCTATGGGTCTATGGGGTGGCGTCGCAGGCCTGGCGACACTGGTGGGTCCGATCCTCGGCGGTGTGCTGGTGGACGGTCTCGGCTGGGAATGGATCTTCATCGTGAACGTTCCGGTCGGCGTCGTCGCCTTCGCGTTGGCCGTCTGGCTGGTGCCCGCGCTGCCGACGCACGAGCACAAGTTCGACGTCCCCGGCGTGCTACTCAGCGGCGTCGGCATGTTCCTGCTGGTGTTCGGCATCCAGGAGGGCAACACCTACGATTGGTCGTTGCGCATCTGGCTGCTGATCGGCGCTGGCTTGGTGGTGCTCGCGGTGTTCCTGGTCAACCAGGCCAGGAACAAGGGCGAGCCGTTGCTGCCGCTGAGCCTGTTCCGTGATCGCAACTTCGCGCTGTCCAATGCCGCGATCGCCGCGATGGGTGCGGCGGTGACCTCCCTGATGGTGCCGACGTACTTCTACCTGCAGGCCGTGCGGGAGCTGTCGCCGACCAAGTCCGCGCTGGTCTTCGCGCCCATGGCGATCGTGACCGGTTTCTCCGCCCCGCTGGTCGGCAAGTTCGCCGACAAGCTGCACCCGCGGATCGTGCCCACCATCGGCTTCGGCTTGTTCGCGCTGTCGGTGTTCTGCTTCGCGGCGCTGATGAAGCCGGACTCGTCGCTGGTCTGGTTCCTGGTGGCCGCGGCGCTGGCCGGTTTCGCCAACGCCTGCATCTGGGCGCCGCTGGCGTCCACCGCCACGCACAACCTGCCGGTCCAGCTGGCCGGCGCGGGCGCCGGTGTCTACAACACCACCCGCCAGGTGGGCTCGGTGCTCGGCAGCGCGGCGATCAGCGCGCTCGTGGCGGCCAGGATGACGGCGAACGGCCTGGGCGGCGGCCCGGTCGCCGAAGGAGGCGCGGGCCGGGGCCCGCTCCCGGAGTTCGTCAAGGATGCCTTCAGCACCGCGCTCGGCCAGTCCGCGCTGCTCCCCGCGGCCGTCCTGCTGATCGGCGTCGCCGCCTCGGTACTGTTCATCCGCCACGGCGAGTCGGCCCCGCCGCGGCTCGAGAAAGAACGGGTCGAGGCGGACGCCGTAGCGAGCTGACCGCCGAAATCCCATGCCCCGCAGAAGAAGTCCTTCTGCGGGGCATGTTCGTCAGCGCGCCAGCACGCCGAGCTTGGTCCAGTCGATGGTGATCTCGATCGGCACATCGATCACGGTCTGGGAATCGGTCGGCGGCAGCTTCACATGTAGTCGGTACTGGCCCAGTACATGGTCGAGTACATAGACCTCGATCGAATCGACGCAATTGCCGGAAACCCAGACGATCCAGTACCACGGGATCCCGGCCAACGCATACTCCGCGAGCTTGTCGGCCGTGTCTACACGCTCGGTGCCCGGTGAGACGACTTCTACCACCAGTTTGACCATGGAAGCGGGCAACGGCCGAAGTTCGGGCGGGGCGCATTCGAACAGTGCGATGTCGGGCCGCCGAATCGTCACCCGCGGCAGCTCCCACAGCAGCACATCGAAATCCATATCGACGTCCAAGCAGCCGCTACGGTATCGACCAACGTGAGCTTCGGCAGCGGTCTCGACAAAGTCCGCTATTCTGCGGGCGGACTTCTGATGCGGCCTGGTAGGCGACTCCGCCCGAACGGCCTCCCCGTTCACCACCTCCACCAAGCGGCAGAAATCTTCGGGAAGCTTTTTCCAGATCTCCAACGTGATCGGCGCCGGCTGCAAGTTCTCTTCTCGCGCCCAATCCAAAATCTCGGACATGGCCCCCTCCTCGAACGGCCGACGACTACCGGACTCGCCCGATCCTATCCCGTCGACACGAGTTCACTGCCTGCCATTACGCGACCATCCGCGGTGCGCGTCAACCCACGCTGACTGTGACCGAGGGGTAGCCGGTGGCGCCGTCGGGGATGACGTCGCGGCGTTCGGCTGTTTGGGTTTCGCCGGCGCCGTCGGTGGCGCGGGCGCGGAGGGTGTGCGGGCCGGAGGTGGCGTCCCAGTCGAAGACCCACTGGCGCCAGGTATCGATGGACTGCTCTTCGGAGAGGCGGGCCTGCTGCCAGGGGCCGTTGTCGACTTGCACTTCCACGGCGCGGATGCCGCGATGTTGCGCCCACGCGACTCCGGCGATGGGGATGCGGCCCGGCTGGAGGCGGCCGCGGGCACGGGGAGTGTCGATGCGGATGCCGGTCTTGATCGGGCCGAGTGCCGACCAGCCGCGGCGGGTCCAGTACGCGGTGGCGCGGTCGAAGCGGGTGACTTCCAGTTCGGTCACCCATTTGGTGGCCGAGACGTAGCCGTAGAGACCGGGCACGACCAGCCGGGCTGGATACCCGTGCCGCACCGGCAGCGGTTCGCCGTTCATGCCGACCGCGAGCAGCGCGTCGCGTCCGTCGGTGAGCACCGCCAGCGGCGTGCCCGCGGTCCAGCCGTCGGCGCTGTGCGAGAGGACCATGTCCGCGTCGGGGTGCGGTCCCGCCTCGGCGAGCAGTTGATCCACGCGGTAACCGAGCCAGCGCGCGTTGCCGATCAGGTCGCCGCCCACCGGATTGGACACGCAGGCCAGCGTGACCAGGTGTTCCTCCACCGGGCGAAGCGCCAGATCCGCCCAGGTGAGCCGGATCTCGCGGTCGACCATGCCGTGGATCCGCAGCGACCAGCCGTCCTTGGACACTTGCGGCACGATCAGCGCGGTGTCGATCCGGTAGAAATCGTCGTTCGCGGTCAGGTACGGCGTCAGTCCGGGGACACGAAGGTCCACGCCGGGCGCGACCGGCTCGGCGGGTGCCGACGGCTCCGGCAACTGCACGGCGGCTCGCTCGCCGGAAACGTCGCTGCGGCGGGCGCCGAGCACCCGTCCGCCGATTCCGGTCACCGCGGCCAGCCCACCGGCCACCAGTAGTCCCCGCAAGACTTGCCTGCGCTCCGGAGCCGCCGAGCTGAGCTCCGAAGCCCCGGCGGCCGATGCGGGCGAGGCCTCACCCGCCGGTCTAGCCTCGACCCTTCCCGGTTCGTCCGCGGCGGCGAGGTTCTCGCCCGCACCAGGGCGTTCGGTGCCTGGCCGGTGCACCGATGAGTCCGGACGAGAGTCCACGTCGGTGATCGCCCGGTTCTGCCCGTCGGCGACATCGGCGTGCTCTGAGTGATCTCGGTCGGCGGAAGCCGAACCTTCGGCCACGGTTCGAGCAGGGTCGGTCGACGATGCCGTTCCCGCGTGCCTCGTACCGGACGACTTGTCGACCGCCGCGTCGATGCGAAGTGTCAGCGCTCGCAGCGAGTAGATGCCGACGGCGACGCCGACGACGGTCGGCAACGCGGCGGTGAGACCGGTGCGCGCTACCGCCACCCATGCGGTGATCACTCCGAACACGACGAACAACCACGACCCGGCGGCACGGGTGGTCCGCTCGATCGCTCCGGCCACGCCGGCGACCAGGACGGCGATGACGCTCATGATCAGGTACAGCGCGGCCTTGTCGTTGGTACCGAAGGTGGTGATGGCCCATTCCCGCACACCGTCGGGCGTGTGGTCGACCACGGCCGAACCGAGAAGGTGCAGCGGCGCGCTGTCGGGGCCGAGGAAGGCCGCGAGCAATTCGGCGACACCCAGCGTGAGGCCCGCCGAGACGATCCCGGCCACCACACGCAGTCGCAGATCGGCCATGGCATCGAGACTACTGCCGGTCGGCCGCCGACCGGCTCGGTCCGGCATCCGCGACAGCGCACGGATCGTCGCGGACGGACCCGGACACGCGAAAGGCGCTGCCCGCGAACGGACAGCGCCTTTCCGCGATCGGTTCAGTTGTAGATGTTCGCCACGTCGTCGGCGTGCTGTTTCATCACGACGGCGCGCTTGAGCGACATCTTCGGGGTGAGTTCGCCGGTTTCCTGGGTCCAGTCGATGGTCAGCAGGCGGATCTTCTTGATCTGCTCGGCTTTCGACACCTTCTTGTTCGTCTCGGCCACCGCCGCGTTCACCTCGGCGAGCAGATCCGGGTTCTCGATCAGCTTCTCGATGGGGGTGTCGGCGGGCAGGCTGTTGCGTTCCTTCCAGCCGGGCAGCGACTCCGGGTCCAGCGTGATCAGCGCGCCGATGAAGGGCTGGCCGTCACCGACCACCATCACCTGGCTGATCAGCGGGTGCGCCCGCAGCGAGTCCTCCAGCAGCGCGGGGGAGACGTTCTTGCCACCGGCGGTGACGATGATCTCCTTCTTGCGGCCGGTGATGGTGATGAAGCCGTCCCCGTCGATGGCGCCGAGGTCACCGGTCTTGAACCAGCCGTCCTCGAACGCGTCGTCGGTGGCCTCCGCGTTGCCCCAGTAGCCGCTGAACACGACCGAGCCGCGCAGCAGCAGCTCGCCGTCCTCGGCGATCTTGGCGGCGTGGCCCTCGATCGGCCGCCCGACCGAGCCGACCCGGATGTGCTCCGGGGTGTTGACCGCGATGGCCGCGGTGGTCTCGGTGAGGCCGTAGCCCTCGTAGATGGTGACGCCGACGCCGCGGAAGAAGTGGCCCAGTCGCGCGCCGAGCGGTCCGCCGCCGGAAACGGCGGCCTCGCACTGGCCGCCGAGCGCGGCGCGCAGCTTGGCGTACACCAGCCTGTCGAACAGCGCGTGCTTCAGCTTCAGCGCCAGGCCCGGTCCGCCGTTGTCGAGCGCCTCGCTCCATGCGATCGCGGTATCGGCGGCGGCGTCGAAGATCTTGCCCTTGCCGCCGTCGTGCGCCTTCTGCTTGGCGCTGTTGAACACCTTCTCGAACACCCGGGGCACCGAGAGGATGAAGTGCGGCTGGTAGCTGCCGAACTGCTCGACCAGGGTGGACCAGTCGGCGGTGTGCGCGACGACCACCTTCGCGTCGAACGCGGCCAGCGCCACGGCGCGGGCGAAGACGTGCGCCAGCGGCAGGAACATGAGGGTCTTCTTGCCCTCGGTGACGTACTTGTTCAGCGCGATCCGGTCGGACTTGGACTCCGCGTACAGGTTCGCGTGGGTCAGCATGACGCCCTTCGGGCGGCCCGTGGTGCCCGAGGTGTAGATCAGGGTGGCGGGCGACTGCGCGCCGACCTGTGCGCGGCGCTCGTGCACGGCCTGGTCGTCCAGGTCGGCGCCGCGGCCGAGCAGCTCGTCCACCGCGCCCTTGTCGATCTGCAGGATCTCCCGCAGCTCGGGCAGCGCCCCGGTTTCGATCTCGTCGATCACCTTCCGGTGCTTGTCGCTGTCCACGAACAGCAGCTTGGTGGCCGAGTCCTGCAGGATCCACTTGGCCTGCTCGGCGGCGGAGCTGTCGTAGATCGCGACGGTGCAGCCGCCCGCGGCCCAGATGGCGAAGTCGAGGACGGCCCACTCGTAGCGGGTGGGGGCCATGATGGCGACGCGATCGCCGAGTTCGAGACCCGAAGCGATCAGGCCTTTCGCCACCCCGGTAACGGTTTTCGCGAACTCGGCGGCGGTGACGTCCCGCCAGCCGCCACTGCCGTTCGGCACGTTGAACAGCACCGTATTCGGCGACTGCTCGGCGTGGCGGAAGACGTTGTCGGAATTGTTCGCGTCATCCGGAATGGTGTAAGAAGCCGGGACTTCGAACTCTCGCATCAGTGCCCTTCCACGTGGGTTTACTCGCCAGTAATCTACGACACCTGCGCCGGGCCCGTGAGGTCGACCACCGCCAATCGCCTCCGTACATCACCGCAGGCTGGGGACCCGCTCGAATTTCATCCTAGTTCGCGCAGGTCCGCCGGTTGAATCGCTTCGCGCAGGAACTCGGCGAGTTCGCACAGCGCGGCCGCTGCGGGCGCCGCCAGCGCGGCCTGCAATTGAGCGACGTGCCACAAGCCCTTGCTCTCGGTGAAGCGCACGTGTACCCCCGCCTCGCGCAGCGCGGCGACCAGCGCGACGCACTGCCGGTGCAGCAGTTCGCTGACGTCCACCTGCACGTAGGTCGGCGGCAGGCCGCGCAGTTCGCCGGTCAGGGGTGCGTAAGCCGGGTCGGCGGAATCGCTGTCGCCCAGGTAAGCGGCGGCGCAGGCGCGTGACCAGGGCCTGTTGATAACCAGATCGCGTTCCCGCTCCGGGATCTCGTTCGGGTCCGCCCACGGCGCGATCAGACCGAGCGCGGCCGGGGTCTGCCCGTGCCGGGCGATCAGTCGCTGCGCCAGCGCGAGCGACAGACCGCCGCCCGCGGAGTCACCGGAGACGGCGATCTGGTCCGGCCGCAGTCCCGAGGTCGCCACCAGCTCCAGGAACGCCGCCTCGGCGTCGTCCAGTGCCGCGGGGAAGGGGTGCTCCGGCGCGAGCCGGTAGTCGAGCACGTAGACCGCGCAACCGATGTCTCGTGCCAGCCGGGCCGCGAGCGAGCGATGTGTCGCGACCGAGCCGACCGCGTATCCGCCTCCGTGGAGATAGAGCACGGCACCGTGCTCGGAGGTGTCCGCGAAATCGATCCGCTCGGCGGGCCTGCCGCCAAGGCGCACGGGCCGCACGACAGCGCCCGCGGGCAGCAACTGCGCCCGCGAAGTCACGTCGAGCAGCCTGCGCTGCACCGTGAACGGCAATCGCTTGTTCAGCGTGACCCGGAAGATCGGATTCAGTATCGCCCGCGCGAGGGGCAGTGGCAGGTCGATGTCCCGCATTCGTCGTTCCTCGAATCCGGGTCAGGGCAGGAAGCGGCGTTCGACGTTGGCCGCGATCCGCTGGTAGCCCGACGCGGTGACCCGGACGAACAGATCCAGCAGTTTGGCCTCCCAGCCGATCAGCACGCGGCCGTGCCCCTTGCGCACGCCCTCGACGATGGTCTGCGCCGCCATCTCCGGGGTGTGGATGGCCAGCTTCCGGTCGAACATCGTCGCGGCCGACTTGGCGTCGATGCCCTCGGCGTAGGTGGCGTTGCGCGCGACCGCGGTCTTGATGCCGCCGGGGTGCACGCAGGTGACCTTGACCGGGTGCCGCGCGACCAGCATCTCCTGGCGCAGCGACTCGGTGAAGCCGCGCACCGCGAACTTCGCCGCGTTGTAGGCGCTCTGCCCGGGAATCGCGATCAGGCCGAAGAGGCTGGACACATTGACGACGTGGCCGTCGCCGGACTCGATGACCATCGGCAGGAACGCCTTGGTGCCGTTGACGACGCCCCAGAAATCGACGTCCATCACGCGTTCGAAGTCCTTGTACTCCGAGCGGATGACCTCGCCGTGGTGGGCGATGCCCGCGTTGTTGTAGATCTGGTGCACCGTGCCGAAGTGCGCTTTCACCGCGTCGGCGTAGAGGATCACCGCTTCGCGTTCGACCACGTTCAGCCGGTCGGACTTGACCTCGGCGCCGAGCTGTTCGCAGCGGCGTACGGTCTCGTTCAAACCGTCGACGTCGATGTCCGACAGTGCCAGTTTGGCGCCGCGCCGGGCCAGATTCATTGCCAGCGCACGGCCGATCCCGGAACCCGCTCCGGTGATCACACATACCTTGTTCTCGAAGTAAGCGTCACTGCTCACGATGCCACTGCTTTCAAATCGGCCCGGGAAATGGAGATGTCGTACGCCGCCACGTCGAATGTCTTGGTCAGCCTACGGAATTCGAAAGTGAAGTCCGGCCACAACGTGGTGTTGTTGCCGTGCTTGTCCAGGTACCAGCTCGAGCACCCGCCGGTCAGCCAGACGCTGCCCGCCAGCTTCGCCTGCAGGTCGGCGTTGTAGGCATCCTGCACGTCGCGGCGCACCTCCACGGTACGCAGGTCGAGGCGGTCGATGGTAGCCAGTGCGTCGGCGATGTAATTGATCTGAGATTCGATCATGTACACCATCGAGGTGTGCCCGAGGCCGACGTTCGGGCCGAGCAGGAAGAACAAATTGGGGTAATTGGCGATCGCGGAGCCCTTGTAGCCCTGCTGGCCGATCTCGTCGAATACCTCTGCCAAAGTGCGACCGTCACGGCCCGCGATGGTGTTGTAAGTGGGGGAGTCGGTGACGTGGAAGCCGGTCGCCACGATCAACGCGTCGATCTCGCGCTCGGTGCCGTCCTCGGTGACGATCGAGTTCGCGCGCACCTCGGCGATGCCGTCGGTGACCACGTCGACGTTGGGGCGCGACAGCGCGGGGTAGTAGTCGTTGGAGATCAGCATGCGCTTGCAGCCGATCCGGAAATTCGGCGTGACCTTGGCGCGCAGCTGCGGATCGCGGATCTCGCGGCGGAGTTTGGCCTTCGCGATCGCCTCGAACAACTGCATCAGGGCAGGCACCTTGGCCAGGCCGACCACCTGGGTCTCGCGCGCGGCGTAGATGGCCGCGCGGGATAGTCGCTGCAGACCCGGCACGTACTTGAAGGCCATTCGCTCGGCCTTCGTGTACGGGCGGTCCAGGCGCGGCAGCAGCCACGGCGCCGTGCGCTGGTAGACGTCCAGGTGGCCGACCTTCGGGGCGATGGCGGGCACGATCTGGATCGCCGAGGCGCCGGTGCCGATGATGGCGACCCGCTTGCCGGTGAGGTCGGCGTCGTGGTTCCAGCGGGCGGAGTGGAAGATCTCGCCTTCGAATTCGCCGATGCCTTTGATGTCCGGCAGCGCGGGCTCGCACAGCGCGCCGACCGCGGAGACCACCGTGTTCGCGGTGAAGCTGCCTTTGGTCGACTCGATCTCCCAGAGCGCGGTCTCGTCGTTCCAGCGGGCGCTGGTCACGTCGCAGTCGAAGATGTGCTTGTCACGCACGTCGTAGCGCTTCGACACGTCCTGGATGTACTGCTGGATCTCGCCCTGCCGGGAGAACGACCGCGACCAGTTCGGGTTCAGCGCGAACGAGTACGAGTACAGGTGCGAAGGCACGTCGCAGGCCGCGCCGGGGTAGGTGTTGTCCCGCCAGGTGCCGCCGACGTCGCTGCCGCGCTCCAGCACGAGGAAGTCGTTGCGACCCTGCTGGGTCAGCCGGATGGCCAGACCCAGGCCCGCGAACCCGCTGCCGATGATGATCGTCTTGGCGTGGCGCGCGGGTCGGCCGGCGACAGCTTTGTCTGTAACCTTGCGACTCATGTAACCGAGCCTACGGTCCTATTGAGCGTGAGTCAACAGTGTATTGACTGACGTTCAGTAGGATTGGGCGCGTGACGAGAACCCAGGGAGACGCCCCCAAGCGCACGCGGCTGAGTCCCGACGAGCGCCGCGAGCAGCTGATCACTCTGGGTGCGAAGATGCTCGGCGAGCGTTCCATCGAGGACATCTCCGTCAGCGAGATCGCCGCCGAGGCGGGCATCTCCCGCGGCCTGCTGTTCCATTACTTCCCGACCAAGCAGGACTTCCAGCTCGCGATCGTGCACCACGCCAACGCCGAACTGCTCGAGCGTGTCGCCCCGGACCGCTCGCTGGGCCTGTTCGAGATGCTGCGCGACTCGATCGAGCGCTACATCGAGTACGTCACGGAGAACCGGACCTCCTATCTGGCGCTGCTACGCGGCCCCACCAGCGTCAGCCCCGACCTGGCCCCGCTGGTCGACCAGACCCGCGACGCGATCATCGGGATCATCCTCGCGGAGACTCCCACTCCCATTGTGGAATCCGACCACCCCCGCCTCATGCTCGCCATGCGCGGCTGGATCGCCTTCGTCGAGGAATCCACGCTCACCTGGCTGCGCTCGGAGCCCATCTCGCGTACGGAGCTGATCGATCTGCTGGTCGAATCGTTGATCGCCATCGCGTTCTCCGTGGACCCGGATCTGGCCGCGGCGCTGCGAGGTTGAGGGGGCTCGCTCGCGTCCGCCGCGCCGGCCGTTGGCCGATCAGCCGTCCGCCGCGTTGTAGCGGACCAGGTACCCGGCGAGTTCGGCGAGGTCCTCGTCGTCCCAGTCGCGGAACCGTTCCGCGAACGCCTCCCGGCGGCGCTGCTCGGCCTCCCGTGCGATCCGCTGCCCGGCGGGGGTGGCGCGCAGGATGTGGTTGCGGCGATTGGCGGGATCGATCTCCCGGGTGAGATACCCGAGCCGTTCCAGCGCCGCAACCTGCCTGCTCACCGTGGATTTGTCCAGCAGGAAGTGTTCGGCCAGTTCGGTGGCCAGGCAGCCGTCGCGTTCGATGACCAGGTCCAGGATGCTCGACGCGACCAGCGGCAGTTCCGGATGCAGTTCGGCGGCTCGGCCACGGGCTCGGCGGGCGAATGCGGTGAGCTCGCGCTGAATGGTGTGGATCGCGGTCGAGCGAGTGGGGGTCGAGCGAGTGGGGAATGCCGGAGATTGCCGCATGGTTGTATAGTACAACGAAGATAGTTGTATTTACCAACCTTTTGGGGAGTCGTCTCATGCACCAACTACGGCATGTCGCCGCGCATCTGCTCACCCCACTGCTGATGTGCCTCGGCATGGCACTGGCGTATCTGGGCGCGTTCCACCAGCCCGAGCCGAACCACCTGAAGGTGGCGATCGTGGGTGACGCACCGCAGGTCAAGGTGCTGGCTCAGACGCTGAAGGACCGGGCCGGAGACGCGCTGGAGGTTGTCACTCTGCCAGGTCGGGAGGAGGCGGTGCGGCAGTTGCGGGAGCGGACACTGGCCGGCGCCTACGTGCCGGAATCGCACGAAGCGCTGGTCGCCAAGGCTGGTTCCGACACCACGGCGATGGCGGCCGAGGCCGTCTTCGACCGGATCGCCGCCCAGCAGGGCGCACCGGTCGAGGTCACCGATATCGCTCCGCCGAGCACCGGCGATCCGACCGCGCAGGGCTTGTTCTTCCTGCTGGTGGCATTGAGCATCGGCTCCTACGGCAGCGTCGCGGCGATCGGCGCGGCCGGGGCGGGACTGAGCATGGGCGTTCGCGCGCTGCTGGGCCTGGTCACGTCGCTGGCGGTGAGCGTCATCGGACTCGGCGTCGCGGGGCCGGTATTCCATGTGGTCGACCACGACTACGCCGCCGTCTGGGCGATGTCGTGGCTGTATTCGGCTGGGATTCTCGCGGTGGGCATCGGGCTGCACACCTTCTTACGGCGCTGGACCACGCTGACGATGATGGTGCTGTTCGTGATGCTCAACTTCACGACATCGGGCGGCGTGTACGGGCCGTGGCTGCAGAACGATTTCTTCGGCGCGCTGCATTCGTTCTGGAACGGAGCGGGTTTCGTCGAGGGCGCGCGCACCCTGTTGTACTTCGACGGCGGTGCGGGATTCGGCAACCGGGTGTTGAGCTTGGTGCTGTGGCTGGCGGCCGGTGCGGGACTGGTCCTGGTGGCGGGCGGCTACGAGCGCAGGCTGCGCACGGCCGCGCGCACCGAGACGGTCGGCGTCACGGAACATGCGGCCGAGGAAGAGATCGAAGAAGCGGTCGGGGTCTGACGCACCCGAGTGTGGCGCTGCCCACACGCCGTCCTTCGCACGCCCTTGTGCTGCCAATATCCTGCTGCTCCAGTGCCTTTCGATTTTGTAGCGGAAATCCCGGCGCATACCGTTGTGTGGTCGATGGTGTGGACGGCGATGGAGGCCGCCGATGTTGGTCATCAATGAACGAACGACGGCGCCGCGATCCGAACAGCGCGTGCTCGACTGGATGCGGAGCTGGACCGGCCAGTACGTCATTGTGGGACTCGCGATCTCGGGGTGTTACCTACCCGACCGCGAGCGCAAGGACGAAACGCAAGAAGCCGATCTGGTGGTGATCACACCCAGGGCGGCGGTCGTCGTCGAGGTCAAGGGCACCGTCCCGGAGGCGACGAGCGGTGTCCTGTCGGTGCAGGCCAACGGACGCTGGCGGCTGTCCGGCTACGCGGGCGACCCGATCCACGTGCGCGACCACGACAGCAGCCCGTTCGACCAGGTGACGAACAACGTCTTCAACTTGAAGACGCTGGTGCGCAAGCACAATGCCGAGGCCTTCGTCGACGGACTGATCGTCGTGGTGCCGCCCAAGGATTCGAACCTCACGCTCAACATCGAGTCGCGCAGGCGCGGATGCGCGGTGGTGCTCGGAGCCGGGCAGGCCGACCTGCGCGCGTGGTTCCACCGCACCGCGAGCCGCAAGCTCATCTGGACCGCCGAACGCACCCACGCCCTCCTGACGGACTTGAACCTGGGCGACCAGATCACCATCGACGACCTGGTGGCGGATGGTTTTCCGGCGGAGCGGAAGTTACGGGCCGGGACGCTGGCGGCGTTGGAGAGCGTGACGCGGAAGGCTCCCGAGCTCGAGGGTAGGACGTCCAGCGAGGATTCGGACACCGACGACGTGTCGGCTGGTTCGGACGCGCCACCGGTCGACGCCGTGCCCGAGCCGCACGACCTCGATCCGGATGCTGCGCGACTCAGCGAATCCGGTTCGACGCGAACCGTCGAAAACGGTGACGAGGCAGATGAGGGTTATCAGCAGGTCCCGCAGGTAGATCAGTCGCCCGCGTCGCAGTCCGCGATGCCTGCGCTGGAGCAGACCGACGCCTCGGGAACCGTGGCCGCGCAGGTTGTCGACGAGCACGAGGGCTCGGAGTTCGAGCCGTCGACGCGGCCCAGTGCCGAAAGCGCACAGCGAGCCCAAGGGGCGTCGTCGACGGCTGGACAGTCACTCGAGTACACGGATGTGCCAGGCGGCAGCCAGAAGGTGTCCGCGCCAGAGTCGCATTCCCCGCAGGCACTTGTCGCCGTAGCTGCGCAGGCGCAACCCGCCCAGGCGGATCCCTTCGCGCCGGAATACCTCGCGCCGGAGCCCGAATCACATCCCGCGGCGTCGGACCCGACAACTGATGCCGAGCACGCGGAGCCGCCTCGGTTCGAAGGCCGACTCGCGGCGAAGCCCGCACCGTCGTCCTTCACGGACAACTGGTCGTCGTGGATCGAGCCCGCCGCCGACCGGCCTCGGAGCCCACGTCCGGTGCAGGCGCCTCCGCCGAGCCGGCCCGCATCGTGGTCAACGCCCACCCCCGCGCCCGAGCCGCTGCGCCGACCCACGCCGACGGCTGTGCTCGAGCGCCGTCCACGGGTCCCGGTTCGCGAGCAGATAACCGCCCTGTCCGCGCGGATCCCCGGTCGCACCTCCGAGAAATCGAAGTCACGCGGCCACCGCTCGCAACAGATCGCCGCGGTGGCGCTGATCGTGCTGGTCATCGGCACGATATGGATACTGGCCGCCTCCTGCTCGACCCCCACCGGCGGCGCTGTGCAACCCACCCAAGCGCCTGTGCTCACGACCGAGGCGGTTCCCCCACCGCCGCCCGTCACGGAGACCCCGGCCCGCATGAACCTGCTGCCTCTGTGCACTCCGCTCACGCCGAAGTGCTGACGACGCAGGCGGGCATGCGGGGCCGATCGAGGTCGGCTCTCATGCCCCGGCGTGAAGGTAGGCGGCCCAGAGCGAGGGGGTGGCGGGAAGCGCGTCGCGCACAGCCTGGATGGCGCGATGCAGCGCGTATGCGGCATCGGTCACGTTCGGGTCGGTGACCAGAGCGGCGTAGAAGGCGTCGGCCACCTGCACGGCGATTTCGTCGTCGATGGGCCACAGTGTGCCGATGACGTGTGGGTATCCGGCGAGTTGGAACGCCGAGGTGAGGTGAATGGCTTCGTCGAGGAGCCGGGTGTTGGTGGTGAGGGCGGTTTCGCAGGCCGAAAGGTAGGCCAGACGCGCGTGGTCGAGGTGGACCGGGGCGAGTTCGGCGACGGTGAGCGGGTCCGCGTCGTGGTCGTGCAGCAGCAGGTGGCTGCGGGATGGGTCGGCCGGATCGGTGGTGCCGTGGCAGGCGAAGTGCGCGATGGCGCAGTCGGCCAGGCGATTCAAGACATTGGCCTTGGTCGGAAGGGTTGTGGCGGAGTCCGCTCCAGCGAGATCGACCTGGATGCCGGAGTCCGGCTCGGTGAGCGTGATCGACGACGACAGGTGGGCGGCGACCGTGCGGACTTCCCCGGGCACGTGGTGCAGGCGCCCCGCTACGCCGGGGGTGGTCGGCATCGCGACGATGAGTGCGGGCCTGCGTGCGGACGGCTCGGTGCTCGGTGAGCGCCGCCGCGCATGGCGGAGGGCGGCGATGGTGGGGGTGTAGGAGGAGACAACCCGGTCCAGCACCGCCCGGCCCGCGGGATCAGGTGGTGCGGTGTGATAGCCCGCGGCGTGGATGGGCAGTAGACCCAGCAGACCCCCGGGTATCCACCACACCCGCGGGCCGGTCCGGTCCACAGGGAACCGATCGCGGTAGCCCAAGGCGTCCAGAACCGGGCCTGCGGCGTTGTCCCACAGCCATTCCAGGATCCGGCTGAGCTGTCGTTGGGCGGTTTGCCGCTCCGGCCCGGTACCGCCGTGACCAGCGGCCTGCAAGGCTTCGTGGAAGGCGAGAACCTGGTCGATCACGGTCTCGAGCGGCAGGCCGGGCAGCGGCAGACAGGTCGCTGCGCCGGCGGTGAGCAGCAGCGCGTCGCTGCGGTGACCGCTGATGTTGAACACCACCACCGGGCCTCGGCCGGCCTGAGCGATGAGTTCCGCCGCCGACGGCGGCAGGGCGAAGTACTCGAATCCGCGCTGCGCCCGGATCCGCGCCAGCACGTCGTTCAACTCCCGCGCCGAGCGCGCCCGGTCCGCTATGGGGTCGGCTGCCGCGTCCGACGCGGCGGCGGCATGGGGAGTTCGGTCGAGAAGTTTCCGAAGCCGGACGAAATCGGCGGCCAGATCTGGATGCTGGTGTGCGAGGTCGGCTATGTCGCCGCGCACTTGCAACGCTTGGCTCAACAGCACCGCCCGCCCCGCCTCCAGCAGCTGCAATGCCAGGACGGGCCGCTGGTCCGGCGGTGTGGACGGATCGTCCAGCGCCAGTGCCGCCGCGTCGGAGGCGATTCCGGCGTACTCGCCCAGAGCATGTTGTTGATCCGACCGCGCCAACTCACGTGGCGCGACTTCGGGCAACAAGCGGACCGCCCGCCGCAGCAGTTCCGCCGCCCGGCCCGGCTGCGCCGTCGCGGTGAGCTCGGCGGCGCCGCGAGCAGCCCGGATGCGCAGGGACGGAGCCGCTGTGGCCAGTTCCGCAGCCTCCTGCAAGGCGGTCGTCGCCTCCTCCCGATCAGACGCCGTGCCTGTCCGCGAGTATCGGGCCCGCAAAGCTTCGGCGAGGTTGACCTGCATGACGGCGTGGCCAGGGTGCCCGGTCGGGATGGCCGCGACCGCCTGCCGGGCGAGACGGATCGCGTCGTCCAGATCGTGTGTCGTGCCCGTCGATTCATACCGAATCGTCAGGGGCACGGCGAGGTTCGACAGTCGGTTGGCGCGTTCGGGGTGGTCGGTCGGCGTGGCCGCGACTGCCAGCCGGCCCATCCGGATCGCCTCGCCCAAGTCATCCGCCGTTTCCGTACGCTCGGAGCGCTTCCAAAGCACTACTCCGAGGTCGGCCAGTATCCCGGCGCGTGCGGGGTGGTCGACCGGGGTGATGTCCACGGCTTTCCGGAGCGTGGCTATGGCTTCGTCCGCGTCGGCGATCATGCCCGTCCGCTCGAACCGGCTGAGCAGGAAGGCCGCGAGTTCGGTCGACATGATGGGAAGGTCAGGATGGTCTTCGGGTGTGGCCGCGACCGATTGCCGACCCATTCGGATCGCTTCGTCCAGATCGGCCATCGCGCCGGTTCGCTGGAATCGAATCCGCAAAGGGATGGCTAGATTGGACAGATGGCGGGCTCGGAGGGGGTGGTCGTCCGGTATGGCCGCCACCGCTCGTCGGTTCGCGTATATCGCCTCGTCCAGGTCGACCGGGGCTCCGGTTCGATCGAACCGCTTCCACAATGCGACACCGAGATTGGACAGCAGCGTGACAAGATCGGGATGGTCGGGGGCAAGAACGTCCGCGGCATTCCGGAGGGTGGCGATCGCCTCGTCGAGGTCCGGCGTCTGCCCCGTACGGTGAAATCGGCTCACCAGGCAGATCGCGAGATTGGACCCGGTGGCGGCCGAGCCGGGATGGCCGGTGGGTGTGGCAACGACCGACTCCCGTCCGATCCGGATCGCTTCGTCCAAGTCGGCCATTTCGCCTGTCCGGTGAAACCGGCTCGCCAGGCAGGTAACGAGATTGGACAGTGTTTTGGCCAGGTCAGGGTGGCCGGTGGGCAGGGCTGTCACCGCCTGTCGGCCGAGTTCGATCGCCTCGTCCAGATCGGGCAGCTCGCCGGTCCGCTCGAACCGCTTCAGCAGGGTGACGGCGGAATTGGTCAGTATGCTCGCCAGATCGGGATGATCGGGAGACGTGACGTCCACGGCTTTCCGGAAGGTGATGACGGCCTCGTTCAGATCGCTCATTTCGCCGTTTCGCTCGAACCGCCGCAGTACCGCGACCCCCTGACCGGACAGGATGTTGCCGAAGTCGAAGCGGCCGAAGCCGGTTTCCACCGCCTGTCGGCCGACCTGAATCGCCTCGTCCAGGTCGGCCTGGGCCCCGGTCCTTTCGAAACGGTTCAAAAGGGCGATACCGAGATCGGACAGCGACACCGGGCGGACTGTTCGGTCGACGAGGTCCACATTCACGGCCTTCCGCAGGGTGGCGACGGCCTCGTCCAGATCGGCTGTCGAGCCTGTTCGCTCGGACCGGAGCCGTAGCGCTGATCCGAGGATGGACATACTTTCGGCACGGTCGGGATGCTCTGGGGCTGTGACCATTACCGCTCGTCGACCGATTTCGATCGCCTCATCTAGATCGTCCGGTAGACCCGCGCGTGCGAACCGGTGCACCAGAGCCCGGCAGAGGCTGGTCATGTGGTCGGCACGCTTGGGGTGGTCGGGGGATGTTTCTGCTATCGCCTGCCGACCTACTCGGATCGCTTCCTCCAGGTCGGCCTGCCCGCCCGTTCGCTCGGCCCTTAACCGTAAGGAGATCCCGAGATCGGACAGAATGCTGGAACGCTCGGGGTGGTACGGGGCCGCGGCCACCGCCTGTCGGCCGAGTTGGATCGCCTCGTCCAGATCGGGCAGCGCCATCGTCAACGTGAACTGATGCCGCAGGGCGCGACTCAGCGCGCTGATCCTTTGGGCCCGCTCGGGGTGATCGGTGGGCGTGGCCGCGATCGTCAGCCGCATTGTCCGGGCCATCTCGTCCAGATCGGCCATCGCGCCCGTCCGCTCGAACCGGATCTTCAGGGCTGCAGCGATGAAACCCAGCAGGCCGTCCACGGGGCGATCGGGTGGCGTGGCGTCCACCGCGCGTCGAGCTGTCCGGATCGCCTCGTCCAAGTCGGGCGGCATCCCGGTCCGCTGGAAACGGATCCAGAGTCCGCCGCCGAGTTCGGTCAGTATGACGGCGAGGTTCGGGTGACCGGCGGGAGTGGCCTCCACGGCTTTCCGGAGGGAGACGATGGCTTCGTCCAGGTCGGCGATGGCCCCTGTCTGCTTGAACCGGCGATAAAACGCGTCACCGAGGCGGAACAGGCACAGCACCCGCGTGGGGTGGCCGTTCGGAAGGGTGGTCAGCTTGCGTTGCCACAGTTTGATTTCGGCCGTGATGATGGTGGCGTTGATCGTCATACCGCATCCATCCCCCTGCCCTATCGAGCCACGCTGATCACACGGCCACCCGTGGCACAACGGTTTACGGCGATATGATCACACGACACGCTCGCCGGATCGTGGCCTCGGCGGCAGTGTCCATCGTATTCACCTGTGCACCTGGGGGTTCGGTTGCCGCCGTCGCAAGATGCAACTCGGGTCACCGCCGGGCTGGCGTATCTGTGCGGTCATCTGCAGGAGATCCGCGGCACTCTCGGGGATGACGGGACGGACACTTCGACCCCGCTGCACAAGCTGCTCAGCTCGGTCCGATCGGGGGACGGTGCGGGCATCGCCGCCGCGCTGGACGCGGTGCACACCGCTCTGCGGGCGGCCGGCGATGCGCGCGGTCTGTATGGACACCACCGCGGTCTGGTGCCGGTCGGCGTGCACAGCATCGAAGTCGTCTACCGCTGCCCGCTCGAACGCTGCGACGGCCGCGACGATGTCGATGCCGAGCCGCCCCGATGCGCCGTCAGCGGACGGGAATTACGGCGCGAACGGCTCTCCTGATGAACGGGTTGTGGACTGAACTCGCCAAAAAGATGGCCGAGAAATGGTTTTCGCTTCTCGTGTTGCCCGGCGCGTTCTATCTGGCGGTCACCGCCACCGCGCTCACTCTCGGCCACGCGCATGCGTTGGACATCGGCCTGCTCACCCGACATATCACCGACTACGCCAGAAATCCCGGGGTGACCAGCACGGGCGGGCAGGTCGTCGTCTTGGCCGCGATTCTCGCAGCCGCCGCGGCGGTCGGTTTCGTCGCACAATCGATCGGAACGTTTGTGGAGCGGGCTGTGCTGGCGGCGGAATGGCAGGCTTGGCCGATTCCCGTCCGGTTCGCCGCTCGGTGGTCGCTCGCCCGCCGTCAGCGTCGGTGGGACAGCGCCAACGCCGACTACCTCCGTGAATACCAGAATGCCTTGACTCCCGATCCGGCGTCCCGGCCCGACCCGGCGCTCAGGCACCGTGCGGCACGCGCGCGAGCAAGGATTTCGGTCGAGCGGCCCGAGCGCCCGACCTGGAGCGGCGACCGAATCCAAGCAACGGCGATTCGACTCGATCGCGATCACCATCTCGACCTGGCGACCGTATGGCCGTCGCTGTGGCTGGTCCTGCCGGACCCCGTGCGCGAGCAGATCACCACCGCCCGCACCGCTCTCTCGCGAGCGACCACGCTTGCGGCCTGGTCCGTTCTCTACCTCGTTCTGACCGTCTGGTGGTGGCCCGCCGCACCTCTCGCCGTCGTCATCGCCGCGACCGCTCATCACCGAATCCGCGCTACCACCGATGCCTACGCCACTCTGCTGGAAAACGCCACACGCCTGCACACCACCACCCTCGCCACCCAGCTCGGCATCGACCACACCGGTCCCCTCGGCCCGCATCTGGGTCATGCCCTCACCCGCCACCTCCGTTCGTCGACCGCGTGACCATGGATGGATGCGGTGCCTGCATTCCCACACGTGGCATCCGGCGCTGAGTTGCATTCTGGTTGAATGGAATTGGCGCAACCGTGATGTTGCTCGTAGCACCGATCTCTGGAAGGACGCGTGTTCACCACTACCGAATCCGAGCTGGAAGATCTCTACGCGGCCATCGAGGAATCCGCGCGGCTATGGAACGTGCCCTGCACTCGAGAAGCTGTCCGGCCCACTCTGACCGCGTACGGCGCGATGCTCACGCGTTCCGTGATCTCCCTCCGAGTGGTCACCGACGCCCGCCGCTCAGGAGACCTCGACTACCGCTTCTTGACGCTGCCGAGCGACATCGACCCCTATGACATCGCCCTTTCCAACGAACTCATTTCCGAGACCGATCATCCGGTCGGCGCTCTGCTGGACGAGGTCCGGGAACGGTGCCCGATCCACAGCTACGGGATCGACATCGGTGTAGTCGGCGGCTTCAAGAAAATCTGGCCGTTCTTTCCCGCCGATGGCATGCGGAAAGTATCGGAGCTCGCCGAACTACCGTCCATGCCGCCCAGTCTCGCCGACCACGTCGGCATGTTCGCACGTCACGGCTTGGAGGACAAAGTCGGCTTGCTCGGTATCGACTACCACGACAAGACGATGAACGTGTACTTCCCCGGCCTGTCGGCCGACTACTTCGAACCCCGCGCCATCGTGTCGCTGCACCGGGATGCCGGACTCCCGGACCCGAGCGATGACTTTCTCTCACTCACCGAGAAAGCATTCGATATCTACGCCACCATCAGCTGGGAATCGCGCCGAATCGAGCGCCTCTGTTTTCCGGTGATAACACCGGACCCGACAACGCTCCCGGTTCGAATCGAACCGCGCTTCGGGCAACTCGTCGACAAAGTCCCGATCAGCACGACCGACCGTCGATTCACCTATGCCGCTACCTCGTCGCCCGATGGGGAGTCCTACAAGTTCAGTTGGTTCTACCAATGGCAGCCCAGGATATTGGACAGGATGAAGACGTCCGATTCATAGAACTGTCGATCGGGCGTTCTGTGCCAGCTGAAGCAATACCACTCCTGCTGACACAGCCTTTCGATAGTGGTGTCGAGCGGAGAGTTGGGCGGCCGCCTCGAACCGCGCCGCCCTGATGCAGACGGTGAGCGAGCGGTTTCGGGTGAACAGGCGCGGTTTACGCTTGCCTCTGACGGCCACTGCTTCCACGGCCGTCCTACCGGACCGCCCGGTGGCGTGCCCGGCCGAGCCGTTCAAGCGGACTGCCGAGAGCCGTCGTCAGGTCGGCGACTCTACTCGCGCAGGTGGGCGCAACGGCGATATCGGCAGTGGACGCCGCGTCAGCATCTGCGTGGTGACGATTACGGAGTTCACGCCAGGACCGTCTGTGACGTGGGGAACGCTATTCAACCGGCAACAACCTTCACCCGCATGTTGTACGGCGTCGGCGCTGTGGGCCTACACGGCCACGTATGGGGGCGACGGGGCAGTGATCTCACCAGGTACTGCCACCCGCGTGAAGCCGTGGGCTGAACTGCTCCACCTGGAAGCGGCCTGGTGTCGGGTCGCGATCTATCCCTTCGTCTGATCGGTGGTGGGCGAGTTCGCGCGCTGGTATCCCGGGTGGACGCCCACGTCCAGACCTTGTTGATCGGCGATCCGCGCCAGCAGTGACGCCAATTGATCGCGTTCGGCGGGGGACAACGCCGCGGTGAGGTCGGCTTCGTGGGTCTGGAGTACCGGCCAAAGTTCGCCCATCAGCTGGTAGGCCGCCGGGGTCGGGTGCAGTTCGTGGTTGCGGCGGTCGGTGGCGCTGCGGCGGCGTTCGACGAGGCCTTTGCGGTCGAGGTTGTCGAGTAGGGCGACGACGCGGCTGGGAACCACGCCGAGTTCCTCCGCCAGAGCGCGCTGGCTGCGACCGGGGGACATGGCGATCATGCGCAGCACGCCGATATCGGGGGGAGTCAGGCCGAGCGGGGCGATGCGGTCGGTGAACCGCTGGGTGGCGTGTGCGCCGAGCTGGGCGAGCAGGAACGAGACCTGCCGGGTAAGGGCCTGTCGCGGAATCGGGTTGTCACCCGCTTGCTCTCCTGCTGTCACCGGGTTATCGTACACACGCCTCAATCGTTCACCGCAGTGAATGATTCACCTAAAAGAACGGACTCGTGTAATGAGCGCTCCCGCAATCGCTTCCACTCCACCGCGGCCGGATATACCCGGGCTGGAACCGTCGCCGGGGGTCTTCGCCACCGCCTCGGCGGCGCTGTTCGTCGCCGGGTTGGCCGCGAGCACCGTCGCGGCCGGTGGCGAAGTGTTTCCTTCCCCGTTCGCCGCGCCGGACGACGCGCTGTTCTACTTCACCGACCACCGCGACGCGGTCCGGCTGGGAGCGACGTTGCAGTTCGCCGCCGCGATCCCCGGTGCGCTGTTCGTCGCCGCCATCACCGCGCGGCTGCGGACGCGGGGCGCGCTCGCCCTCACCGGAGGCGCGCTCGCCACCGGATTCCTGATGCTGTCGGCGGTGGTGACCTGGGTGCTGACGGTGCCCGAAGTCGTCGAATCTCCGCACTTGGTGCGCGCTTTGCACACGCTGGCCTTCCTCGCGGGCGGCCCAGGCAATGTCGTCTCGACCGGGTTGCTCATCGCGGGCATCGCGTTGCCGGTAGCTGCCTTCCGTACCTGGCTGGCCAGGCTCGGCCTCGTCATCGCCGTCGCCGGACTGGCTACCACGGCAACGCTGATGCGCACGGAGGCCGCCGTCCTGCTGCCGCTGGCCCGTTTCACCGGCATGGCGTGGTTGATCGCCGCTGGCTTCCTCGTCTCGAAATCATCTGCCGCAGAAACGGAATGACCGATGAATCCGCACATTGAGAAGCTCGTCCGATTCCAGCGTCCCGAACGCTCGCTGCCCTACCTCCCCGGCCTCGGCGCCGACCGCGTCGCACCGCTGTTCGGCCTCACCCCCGTCGAATACGAAAAGCTCTGTGCCGATTTCGATGAGCAGGCGCGCTGGGCGGCCGCTGCCCTCCTGGACGACGCCGCGATGGCCGCCGCGGTGGATCGGCTGCCGCTTCGACCCGGACAGCACGTGGTCGCCTTGGGCGAAAGTTCGACCGCCGACCGGCTGTCGTGGTTCGAAATCCTGTGCTATCTGCTCGACCTGCGCAGACCCGACGATGCCATTCGGCTCACCAATCTCGCCGTCTCGGGGGCGACCACAACGCAGACGCTGACGCTCGCTCCCGCTCTGGGTTTCCAGCGCCCCGACTGGGTGTTCTGCCAGCTCGGCGCCAACGACGCCCAGCGCATCGGCGGCCCCGGCGGTCAGCGTCTGGTCGGCCTGGCCGAGACCGAACGCAACTTGCGCATACTCCGATCCCGCGCCCCCGAACCGGCGCAGTGGATCTGGCTCACCCCGACCACGGTCGACGAAGCCCGCATCGCCGCGTTCGAGCCTTTCCAGCGAATCGGCATCGCCTGGACCCGAGCCGACATCGCCGACACCTCGACCGTGCTGCACGACCTGGCCGACCTGACCGTCGACGTGGAGAACGACACGCTGCCAAACGGCGAGGACCCGCTGCTGCTCGATGACGGCGTCCACGCCACGTTGGCCGGTCAGCAGGCCGTAGCCGCCTCGTTCGTCGCCGCGTTGGCGGAATTGTGAGGGGTGCGGCGGGGTCCGTGGATCGCGGTGGGATCGTGCAGGACGCGGTTTCGTCGTTCCGGAGTCGCGGTGATGGCGCAATCGAGAAATCCGTGGCCGCGGCAGTCGCTCGCCGCCGCGATGGCGGAGTCGCGAGGACCCGCGCAGGTCGTCGTCGTGCTGTGGTCGTGGAAACCGTTGTGTCGGCGATCGCGCGTCGTCGCGATGGCGGGATCGTCGCCGGGGCAGTGTTGGCGCTCGCGTCGTCTGCCATCCTCGCTGCGGGACCCGCAGGCGCGGAATCCGATTCGCGCTCAGTAGGTTTCAACGCCCACGCTACGTCTACCTCGGCCATCATCGAGATCGACGCGGGATCGCTGATCGTCGATGACGGCGTCCTCCGGATCGCGGCCGACGACGGCCGTGTGCTCGCCGCAGCCGAACTCGCCGCTCGTGTAGACGATTTCGTCTTCCCGATCGACGCGGAGATCACCGACCGCACAGTGGTTCTGACCCCACAATTGGATCCCGAACACGCAACCTTAGCGAACAGTCGAATCGCAATCTTGCGTATATGTTCTCGCTGTCGATGTGATTTCGACTCGGGGCAGTCACCTGCTCCCGGCCGAAGTATTCCTGTTGATAGACATAGACGCGGTCCCAGCTTCCGCCGGCAAGGTCGAGCAGCGGCGCGGAGCCGCCCTTCCGTCACAAGTTGTTCAACTGCGCGGACAGCGCCTTGTCATCACTCAGGTGGCGGCTCGAAAGGGCCGCCGCCCACATATGCCAGAAATCCGACCACTCCCAACACCGGCACAGCGACGAGAAGGACGCTGCCGGAGCTTTGCCGAGTGCGCTGTCCGGATCGGCAGGGCGCATGACCGTGCCGCCCGGATCGGGTGTGGCATCGTATTTGGCGAGCAGACGCTCATGTAGCGTCGCCGGTCCTGCTCCGGCGAGTCTGCCGTTGCTCTCGGCTATTTAATCCATTCAATTTTCGCTGACGCCATCGATTGCATTCAGGGCCTCTATTACTTCGTCTTCGTAGAATCCTGTTCGATAACGTGTTTCAAGCTCTCCCAGGGCTTCAAAAGCTGCTCTCAACAGATTCGGATACACGGCCGCGATCGACTTGGGTAAGTATCTCACGATATCGCTCGGTGGTTCGGGTTCTTCCTCGGCTGCATATAAGCGGCCCGGCAAGGTCGGATCGTTGATTTCCTCATCGAGGACAACCAATTTCACCCGAGTAGGAGCTGTGATCTGCGACGGCACAGATCGCGCGAGTTGTTTCAGATAATCGCCGTTCTTCGGATTCCATCCCAACTTGACCATCGGTTCTCTGGGTACATTAGCCAGCTCGAACGTCAGCTGTCGAATGACCTGGAAATTTTCTGCGCTGACTAGATGCTCTCGATAGCGTCCGAGGTTCGGTTCTGGCATCTTCTCCGGGTCCTTCCTGTCAATCCAAGTCATCGCTACAGGCCGTCGAAGTACTCGCGTCCGTCCTTTGGCGTGAACACGGTTCCTCCATCTCCGTCCTCGATGACTACAGCACCTTTCTCCGGATCCCAATATGCCGTTCGGCCCCTGGGTAGATGCTTTACCTCCGTCGGTACCTCGCCGTCGAGTACCTTGCGAACGTACTCGGGAAGTTCCGCGGCGCCTACGCCGGATACGTAGTGTGAGCCATCTCCCTGTGCGGCACGTCCATTCGCGTGTTCGGCGATCTTCTTCGCGATCTCTTGTGTAATCGGATCGTCCCCGCCCAGGGCTGGCGTCGCTGTAGGGCCGTTGTCGTCGATGAGTGCGTTCATGGCGATGATGGCGGCCAGTTTGGTGAGTGTGGCGGTGAGGTCGGGGACCTGGCCGAAGGCTTCGATAACGCCGACGGCGACGCTCGCAGCCAGGGTGATCTTGAGGATTTGGAATAGCCGCTTTGTCGTGTAGAGGCCGCGAATGGTGGCGATCGTGTCCTCAACAGCGAGCGCGACACCGCCGCCGGCGACCGCGAGACTGCCGCCGAAGCTGAAGATCGCTCCTACGATGGCGCCGGTGACCAGCAGTCCGACGGCCCAGGCGAAGGTGGTCATTGCCGTCTTGATGCCTTCGCCGACTTCGACTGTCGAGCTGTGATAGTCCGCAACAGGGGCGGCGACATTGAGGGACGCGGTGGCCAGAAGATCGGCGCTGGACTTCAGTGTCCCGAAGTATTCCTGGATCTTGGCGCGATTCTCTGCCGCATCCATATCGTCGAACAACGCGGAGATCCCGCTGATCTTAGCCGCAGCTCCAGTGATGGTCGCGTGGTTGGCGAAGGTTTTCCACGTGTCGGCGGCCTTGGAGAGTTTGTCGACGTCACCGTTGGGAAGTTTCCCGAAGGTACTGACGATTTTCGCAGTGAGTTCGTTGAAGAACTCCTCTACGCCACCGTTGTGTTTGACGCCGTCGCCGTTGTTGTGGACGGAGGTCGGGATGGTTACCTGGTACTCGGAGACCTGGTGGAGAGTCGGTCGCTGGGGTTTGGCGTTGTCTGCGATCGCGTATTTGTAACCATTGGCGTATAGGACGTTGCCGAAGTTGGTAAGGGCGTCGGCCAGGTGTGTACACGTTTGCATGGTGTCGCGTGCGTACTGGTCGTACGCTTCGCCCCATTGCTTGCATCCGGGGGCGTCCCCGGCCATGCCTGCACATTCACCCTTGACGGCGTCGTGTAGCGGTTTGTCGGTGCGACGCAGTTCGGCGGCGAGGTCATGGCATTGTTTGCCGGCATCGAAGTACGTCTGCCAATTGACGCGCACTGATCATGCCCCCCGGAGCATCTTCAGGTTTTCTTCGATCGCGCTGGTGTAGCCGGTATGCGCTTTGCGGGCTGCTTCGCTGATATCGCGGACACCTTCGGCGAATTCCCGCGCGCCGACCGACCACTCGAGGTGGGCGTCGGAATAGGCCTGAGCGGCAACACCTTCCCAGCCGGTACCCGCCAGCGCGGCAACCTTGTCGTCAATCGTGTCGAGGTGCTCGGCGATAACGCTCGCGAGTGCGGACAGGCGGATCACGACCTCATCGAGGTGGTCCAAGTCGACCTGGAACTCCTCGGAACTCATGGCAGGTCCAAACTCGAGCTGCTCGCGTTGTACAGTACGGCGGCGTTGCTCCCGTCGAGGTCTTCATAGGTCGAGGCTGTGACACCGAGCTTTTCGGCCATCCCGGACAGAGCGGTGATGATCTGGGCGCCGCCGTCACGGATATCGGTCCAGCCGTCAGCGAACTGGCTCGCCAGATTGCCCCTCCACGTTCCATTGACCAGTGATTCGACATCCTTGGCCGCAGAGTCGAGTGCCGTCCGCAATGCCATCGATAGCTCATAGACCTGCTCGCCGACCTCACGAACCTTCTCCGGAACCACCGAGAGATTATCGGTCGACGGCGTCCCCCCGTTGCTCATGACCGGCAGCGTACTGAATGTCCGCCCGACCTGTCGAGGGACCCATTGTGCCTATCGGAGGGTGTCGACGCCGATCATCCTGGTGGGCCACAGCTTTGCGGACGCGTTGGGACTCACCCAGCGTCGATTCGCCGCCCGTGCCGGCATCGCGAAGAGCACGGCGAGAAAGTGGCGACCTCTGGGCGACGCGATCGAGCTGGGTGACGAGTGCGCCGACATTATCGAGACGATGCCGAGCTGCGCTGCGGCACGCATTTGAAGGCGGCCTGCATGGCACCGCGATTGCTACCCTTGGTAGCATCGGGAGTATGGGTGGTAGTAAGAAATACTCGATCAGCCTCCCAGAGGATCTCGCCGAGCAGGCTCGAGCCTATGTTGGCCCCGGCGGCTTCTCCGCCTATGTTGCCGAGGCGTTGGAGCAGCGTGTAGCGATGGACAAGCTGGGGGAGCTGGTTGCCGATTTCGAGAAGGACGACGAGCCGTTGACTCGTGCGGAGATCGATCAGGCGAGGGCGGAATTGGGTTTCGAGCGGCGACGTCGGGGTTCGCGCGGATCGGCCGCCTGATGCCGGATGTGCTTTTCCTCGATTGCGAGGGGTTGTCCATGCTGTATCGGAAGGATCGTCGCATGCTTGCGTGGATACAGGCGGCCAAAGAGGACGGCGTGCGAGTCGCGACTACGGCTATGACGACTGTGGAAGCCGACTACAGCAAAGTGCGTGCCGCCCGGATCGCATGGACGCTGTCACAGATCGACGTTCACACGGTGACCGGAGAGTTGGCCGCGCAGGCCGCTGCGTTGTTGCGCGAGCATGGCCTTGGTGGACACAAGTACGCGATCGACGCCGTTCTGGCTGCGTCGGCTCGCTCGGTTCGTGGGCTGGCGACGGTGGTGACGTCGGACCCCGAGGACATGGCGTTGCTGTGTGGTCCGGAGATCGAGATCGTCAAGGTGTGAGCTTGTTCGAGCCGTGAGCAGCGATCGGGAGAACCGACGGCCTGTCCCGCTGCCCTGAAACCTTGTTCGTCGACCACCCGCATATATGAAACAGGGCCGGGGGGGGGGCCGGGGGGGGGGGGGCGCCCCGCCCGCCCGGGCCGAAAACAAAAGTAGTGGGGGAAGCCCACCCCCCTTAAGACCCCCGCGCCCCCCCCGGGCCCCAGTTCGGACCCCCCGCACGG
>NZ_JBIUCG010000022.1:0-160999 GCF_044548645.1 Nocardia sp. NPDC051929
AGGGCGAGAACATCCCGGAGCCGGGCATTCCGGAATCGTTCAAGGTCCTGCTCAAGGAACTCCAGTCGCTGTGCCTCAACGTCGAAGTGCTGTCGGCGGGCTCGGCCATCGAATTCCAGCACGCCGACGACGAGGTGGATCGCACCGCCGCCAATTTGGGAATCAAGCTGTCCGGCAATGAGTCCGCCTCGGTCAACGACCTCTCGAGCTGATCCTGCCGCACATTGATCGGCGCGCCGCGCACGAAGCTGTCGCAATGGCCCGTGCGCGGTGCGCCGGTACCGTCAGGACGCTCTTGCCTGGTTGGACGGCGGCTTGACCACGCCGACGAGCGATCCCGCGTTCATGGAATAGCTGTTGGATTTCAATTGATCACTGGAATTGCCCTCGATGGTGGTGATCCGGCCGGTTCTGGGATCCACGGACTCCACGATTCCGACATGGTCGGGGGTTCCGTCGCCCTCCCAGTCGAAGATGATCATGTCCCCCTTTTGCGCGCTCGAGATATTCGCCGCCAAGCCCATGTGTTTGGCGTCGTTCCAGACGGCGGGCACGTAGTTCGGATTGGTCCAATGGACGTTGTAACCCGCCTTATCCCATACCCAGGTGGAGAAGGCAGCGCACCACGCGTCACCGATGTTGTACGGAACCTTGTGGGCCACGCCATCCTTGTCGTAGTACACCGGGGAGTTGTCGCCATTACGTTCGGATACCCCGAGTTTTAGTTGCTCCCGAGCCTTCGCGACGATATCGTCCGTGGTCCCGGTGCCGTTGGTCCAGGTGGCATCGCTCGCGGGCAGCGCCCACGCAGCCCGGTTCCCCGCGTCCGGCGCATTTCCGTAGGGGTTGCGCGGGAGGTCCGGAATCATCTTGTAGATGTTGCCCGCGTCCCGTCGCATGCCGTCGTCCGCGTCTTCGATCGTGTCGTGCACACGGTCCACGCCCTCCAGGATCAGCTGTAGCAGCCGGTTCTCCTCGGCGGGGGTCAGGTGCAAGTTGCCATCGGGCAGCCGGGTCAACTGGTGCTCCCCGGGTTCGCGGCTGAGTTCGGATTTGAGCCCGTTCACGATCTCTTTGACGTCCTGGAACGCCTTGTTCGAGGTGTCGAAGCTCGCGATGGCCCGTTCGTTCACGCCGTCGTTCTGAGCTTGCAGTTGTGACGTTTTGTCCAGGAACGCACCGCGCTGCTTGTCGTAATTGTCGACCAGCACCGACGATCCGGACTCGAGCGTCTGGGCGCCATCCTTGGTGAGCTTTTTGCCGTCCGCGCTCAGCAGCTTCTTGTCCCCCAGCCAAGCGATCATGTCCGGCTGCCCGCCATCCCAGCCGGACGCGAACAGCATGACCGCGTTCTGCATGTACACATTCGCCACGTCGACCACCGCGTTGAGACCGCCACTGGCGTAGTCGGGATGCGGAAGGTCGGGGAGGTCTATGTCGGCAAGGGTCGTCATGCACGCCCTCCACTCCGCGCGATCTCCACGGCCCGTCCCCGCGGGACAACAAACAGCATCCGTAACCTCTCTCGGCGAGAGTCTCCTGGCACATGCGGCGCACGTGCGTTACCGCAAGTATCGGGCATTCCCGACATTGGAAATTGCCGACACGTCCGTCCGAACCCTGGGTGAGCTGCCCCGACGAATCGCACGAGTCGTGCGCTGTGGGGTGGACTACGTTGCCTGGGAAAGCCTCAGAGGGTCAGACGCACCATATCCGCCGTGCGCGCCAAACCGGGGAACGCCTGGGGGGTCGAGCGCGGATGCAGCGCATGCACCGCGAGCCGGAACATGACCGCGCGCAACAACATCTGCGGCCACTCCGGCAAGTCAGACCAACGATCGAGTAAGCCGTCGTCCGCGCCGCCCCAGGAGAGTGCGTCCACCACGACCACCGCCGCTGCCCAGGGCACCGGCCGCCAGTACGGGGTGAGGTCGGTGAGCCCGGGGGTCTGCGCGCCCGCGAACAACACGGTGCCGAACAAGTCGCCGTGCACCAGCTGCGGAGGCGACTGCACCGGCTTGCGGAGGGTGGCCAGTTGGCCGATCAGTTCGATGCTGCGCCGCCCGTCCGGGGAGGTCGACAGCGACGCGCCGCCCGCGCGCAGACTGCGCAGCGGCACCGGCTCCCAGGCGGCGCGATCGGCCGCGACGAACACGTCGATGTCCACCCACGGCACCACCGGCGGCTGAGCGAGGAAGCGCGGACGCTCCAGCTTCTCCGTCGCCTTGTGTAGGCGCAGGGACACCGAGACCACCTCGTCGTGCCGTGGTTCCGGGATGCCCTCCAGGTAGGTGTCCGCGCGCCAGCCGGACACCACATAGCGACCGTCGGTCGCCCGCACCGGACGGGCCAGCCGCAGGCCGTCAACCTTCAACGCCTCACGGACCTTCGCCGACCACGCCGCACGCGCGTGATCGGTGACCGGACTGAGCACCACGTCGCCCAAGCGCCAGCCGCCTTCCCAGTCGCCGAGCGAAACCGGGGTCACTTCGCGCAGACCGAACGTGGCACGCACATGCTCGGGAGGTTCCACAGAAGTCACGGCCGTACGCTACGCTGCGTCGATTTCGGCGCGCCTCCGGCGCGCCGTGACTCAGTACACCGGCAGCGACTTGTCCACCTGGTTGGCCCAGGCGATCACGCCGCCTTGCAGATGGGTGGCGTCGGAGAAGCCCGCGCGCTTGAGCGCGGCCAGGGCCTCGGCGGAGCGCACTCCGGTCTTGCAGTGCAGCACGATCGGACGGTTCTGGGGCAGTTCGGACAGCGCCTCACCGGACAGGATGCGGTCCTTGGGAATGAGCTTCGCGCCCTCGATGTGCACGATGTCCCACTCGACCGGCTCGCGCACGTCGATCAGCTCGATGTCCTTGCCCGACGCCAGCAGCTCCTCGAGCTCGCGCGCGGTGATGGTGGACCCGGCCGCGGCCGCCTGGCCCTCCTCGGACACCACGCCGCAGAACGCCTCGTAGTCGATCAGCTCGGTGATCGGCTGACGCTCCGGGTCGCGGCGCAGCTTGATGGTCCGGTAGTTCATGTCCAGTGCGTCGTACACCATCAGACGGCCGAGCAGCGGCTCACCGATGCCGGTGATCAGCTTGATCGCCTCGGTGACCATCACCGAACCGATGGACGCGCACAGCACGCCGAGCACGCCGCCCTCGGCGCAGGACGGAACCATGCCGGGCGGCGGGGCCTCCGGGTACAGGTCGCGGTAGTTGATGCCGCGCCCGTCCGGGGCGTCCTCCCAGAACACCGAGACCTGGCCCTCGAAGCGGTAGATCGAGCCCCACACGTACGGCTTGCCCGCCAGCACCGCGGCGTCGTTGACCAGGTACCGGGTGGCGAAGTTGTCGGTGCCGTCGACGATCAGGTCGTACTCGCGGAACAGTTCCACCGCGTTCTCCGGTTCCAGCCGGATCTTGTGCAACCGCACATCGATGCCGGAGTTGATCTCCAGGATCGAGTCGCGCGCGCTGTCGGCCTTCGGGCGGCCGATGTCGGATTCGCCGTGGATGACCTGACGCTGCAGGTTCGAGGCGTCGACCTCGTCGAACTCGACGATGCCGAGCGTGCCCACGCCCGCGGCGGCCAAGTACAACAGGGCGGGCGATCCGAGGCCACCCGCGCCGATCACCAGCACTTTGGCGTTCTTCAGACGTTTCTGCCCGTCCACGCCGAGATCGGGGATGATCAGGTGTCGGCTGTAGCGGGCTACCTCATCCCTGGTCAGCTCCGCGGCCGGCTCGACAAGTGGCGGCAGGGACTTGGGTGATGACACGTCCAGGACTCCTCGAATCGCTTGGCCGATCGCTGCGGCGGTATGACGCCCTCGGCGGGTTGGTTCAACTGTGCAACACCGACGACCGGGCCGTTCTTCCCGCCCATCGTTCCGTATACCCGCCGCACCGCGACAACCACCCCGTCCGGCGCAATCACTATCCCCGGGGGTAGGGCCAGGGGTTGAACCGGCAGCGCTTGCCGTCCATCGGCACCACGCCGTGCGGATCGAGGGCGGCGATGTCGTCGTTGCGGGTGCCGAAGGTCTGCTGCATCATCACCGGCGCCAGCCCGCCGTCGGTGTCGCACGCTTGATGCTGGTGGTAGCCGATGGCGTGACCGACCTCGTGGTTGATCTGGTACTGCCGATAGGACCCGATATCGCCTTCGAACGCGAGCGCGCCGCGCACCCACCTGACCTCCGACAGCACGACGCGGCGATCGTCGGCGTTGTAGCAGGAGGTATCGATCGGGATGTCGAAACCGCATTCCTTGCGGCTGGATCCCCGTGAGGTGAGCGAGACGCGGAAGTCCACCTCGCCCTGGTCGACCCGGCGGAACGCGAACTTGGGGTCGTGCGTCCAGCTCTTCGGGTTGGCCAGCGTGGAATCGATCATCTTGGCGACGGCCTCGTCCCCGCCCAGGCCGGAAGTGTCCACGCCGTTCTCGATTTCCACGGTGTAGCGGAAGGCGGTCGCGGTGCCGGTGCCGATCTGGGCGGTCGTGCCGGGCACTACATGCCAGACGCCCGCACCCGACTCGGCGAAGGCGCCGCCTTCCGGAAGAGCCCCGGTCGGCAGGTCGGTGGGAAACTGCCCGTCACCCGGCGGAGCGCCGATGATGCCCGCGGTCGCGGTGGCCGGACTGAGTCGACCGAGCCCAGGATCCGAGCCCGCGGCGTTGATGTCGTCGGTGGCGCGGATCGCGTCGACCACCACCAGAACGGTGATCACGACAAGAACCGGCAACGCGTACGCCCGCCAGCCGTAGGTCGAGACGAATCTGCCCAGTGCGCTCTGCTTCTTGGCATCCCGCTCGGGACGCGACCTCGTCCTGCCCTCGTCGGGAGCGGTGGGATCCCAGCGGGCGCGCAGCGGTTGGTGTGATCGCTCGGCCTTGTGCGAGTACAGACCGAGCGGATCGTAGACCTCGGCGCCATCGTGTTCGAGCTGCGCCAAGGCTGAATCCGGCTGGGGCGCAGGAGGTTCAGGCGGTTTGCCGCGCACGCGTTTACTTGTCTCCCGGCCGGGCGACCCGCCGCCCGCCCCGGACCGCTTGGCTGCGCCGGTCCGAGCCGCCTCACCGGATCGCGCCACTGGCCAGGTTCTCGCCACGCCGTCCGACCCTACGGAACCGGGCGCGCCGGAGCCAGCCGGGCGACGCGCACCGCGCCGCCCGCCGGGGGGTCTTTCCGGTCGGTCGGTCACGTTCACCAGCGTCTCACAGCGGCGAATCCCCACCTGCGGGCATACCAGCGGGCCCGTCGGTGCGACAATGTGTCTCCGGGTGGCACCAGTTGCCCGGCCCCGATCCGCGGGCGGGCGACAACCGGGTATCGTTCTTGAGATAACCCGGTGCACACCCCTTTGCCGGGGAATCGACTGGGAGAGCCGAAATGACTGACCTCGTGGACCGGATGACGTCCCGTAGATCGTCGTCCGAGCCCGCCAAACGCGGTACCCGGCTTCCGCGCGACGAGCGACGTCTACAGCTACTCGCGGCGGCAAGCGAAGTCTTCGTGCAGCGCGGTTATCACGCCGCCGGCATGGACGAGATCTCGCAGTGCGCCGGAGTGAGCAAGCCGGTGCTGTATCAGCACTTCACCAGCAAGCTCGAGCTGTATCTCGCGGTGCTGCAGAACTACGTCGACATGCTGGTGTCCAGCGTGCGCCAGGCGCTGCGCTCCACCACCGACAACAAGCAGCGCGTGCGCGCGGCGGTGCAGGCGTACTTCGATTTCGTGGACAACGAGATGCAAGGCTTCCGCCTGGTCTTCGAGTCCGACCTGACCAGCGAGCCGCAGGTGCAGCGCCGCGTCGAGCAGGCCACCGAGGCCTGTGTGGACGCGGTCTTCGACCTCGTCGCGCACGACTCGGGCCTCGATCCCTACCGGGCCCGCATCCTGGCCGTTGGCCTGGTCGGCGCGAGCCAGTTCACCGCACGGTACTGGCTGGAGGCCGATCGGCCGATCCCGAAGGAGGAGGCGGTCGACACCACCGTCTCGCTCGCCTGGGGCGGCCTGAAGCACGTGCCGCTGCACCCGATCGACTGAGCGCGGTCACGACGACGAGCGAGCCCCTGCCCCCGACCGATCGGGGGCAGGGGCTCGCTGCGTTTCGGCGGGAAGCCGGGAGTCAGACGGCGGCGAAACCGACGCGGCCGCCGGTGGTCGAGCCGATCTCGACGTAGGCGACCTTCGAAGCCTGGATCAGGAACTTGCGGCCCTTCTCGTCGGTGAGCGTCAGGACGCCATCGTCGCCGCCGAGCGCACCGGACACCAGCGCCTCGACCTCTTCCTGGGTCTGCGCGCTGCTGATCACCAGCTCGCGCGGGCTATCCGAAATACCGATCTTGACCTCCACGGCCAACCTCCGAACCTGAGAGTCCTGTGCTGTCGGTTCCAAGGCTAGTGCGGGCCGCCGGGGGCGCTCACTTGGGCTCGACGAGCTGGATCTCCAGTTCGATCTTGACCGTGTCGCTCAGCATGCCGGGCAGAGCTCCACCGACGCCGAAGTCGGTGCGCTTGATGGTGCCGGTGGCGGAGAAACCCGCGTGCCGGTCGCCGGTGGGACCGAAGTCCTGCACACCGCCCCACTCGACCTCCAGCGTGACCGGCTTGGTGATCGCGCCGAGCGTGGCCTGCCCCTCGACCTCGAAGGTCTCGGCGACGACCACGGGATGGTCGGCGCGGAAGGTCAGCGTGGGGCGATTGGCGACGTCGAGGAAATCGGCGGTGCGGATGTGCGCGTCCCGGTCGGCGTTTCCGGTGTCGAAGGAGTCGAGGTAGATCGTCGCGCCGACGGTGGCCGCGCCCGATTCGTCGACCACGAATTCGGTCTCGAACCGGTTGAATCCGCCACGGACCTTGGAGATGCCGAGATGGCGAATGGTGAAGGCGACCGAGGAGTGCGCGGCGTCGAGTGCCCACGAACCGGTTTTCAGCGTGGTGGATTCCGAGGTAGATGTCATGCTTCCGACAATGACCGGACCGCGGTCCGGTAGCCAGACCGCCGTTATCCTGGACCTGACAGGGCGCGGATAACCGTCCTCGGACCGGGCACGATGGGATCTATGGCAAGCAACGGATTCGCGGAGTTCCTCATCGCCCGGCGCGCCGAACTGCGGCCGTCGGATGTCGGCTTGCCCGAGGGCGGCCGGCGCCGGACACCCGGGCTACGTCGCGAGGAGGTCGCGGTGCGCGCGGGCGTCAGCGCGGACTACCTGGCCCGGCTGGAGCAGGGCCGCGACACCAATCCGTCGCTCGCGGTGATCGACGCGTTGGCCGACGCGCTGCTGCTGCGCGGCGACGACCGCCAGTACTTCGGCATGCTCGCGATGACCTCCGGCAACGAAACGCGTTGCCCCGGGAGCGAATCCGCCGCGGAGCAGGTGGCTCCGACGATCGAGACGATCCTGCACGCGTTGCAGCCGACACCGGCCTTCGTGGTCGGCCGCAGACTGAACGTGCTGGGCTGGAACCAGGCGTGGGCCGATTTCGTCGCCCCGCTGGGCCTGCTGGACGGACCGGATCAGCCCAATCTCGCCTGGTACACCTTCGTGCATCCCGCCGCGCGGCGCGTCCTGCGCAACTGGGAGGAAGCCGCCGACACCTTCACCGCCGCCCTCTGCCGCGCCAAACTCCATTGGCCCGGCGATGCGGCGCTGCTCGAGACGATCGAGGCGCTGCGCGGACTCCCCGATTTCGCCGGCCGCTGGAAGCCGCATCGGGTCGGCGCGCCCGGCTCCGGCACGCTGCACCTCGACCATCCCGTACACGGCATGGTCGAGGTCCCGTTCGAGATGTTGGAAGCCGACCGCAGGGACCAGAGCGTCGTGGTCTGGCTGATCGACCGGGCGAGCATCCACGCGCCCGGTTTGCGGCTGGTGCCCAACCGCGCGGCGAACGAATAGCTCAGATGCCGAGAACCGCCATGCGTTCGGCGTGGCTGTCCTGCATCCGCTCGAACAACGCGGCGATGCCGTTGAGATCGCCGGTGGCGGTGAGCACCAGATCCGTCAGCTCGTCGCGCTGCGCCATGACGAACTGCGCCTGGGTGATCGCCTCACCGAGCAGCCGCCTGCCCCACAGCGTGAGCCGGTCGCGCTCGGAGCGGCTCTCGGTGACCGCCCGCCGCACCTCCTCGACGACGAACTCGGAATGCCTGGTCTCGGCGAGCACATCGCGGACCACCGCGGCGACGTCGGGGGTCAGCGCGCCCGCGATCTCGGTGTAGAAGTCCGCGGCGATGCCGTCACCGACGTAGAACTTCACCATCGACTCGAGCCACGTCGACGGGTCGGTGGACGCGTGGTAGTCGTCCAGCGCGCGCACGAACGGCGCCATCGCGTCGAAGACGCCTGCGCCGCGCGCGGCCAGCGCGGACTCCAGCGTCTTGAAATGCTCCATCTCGGCCGCGGCCATCTTCGCGACCGCCACCTTGCCCCGCAGCGACGGCGACAGCTTGGCCTCCTCGGTCAGCCGGTAGAACGCGGATATCTCGCCGTAGGCGAGCACCGCGAACAGGTCGGTCACGCCGGGATGGCTCGCGGGGATGGAAAGGCTTGCTGGGTCGGTCGACGAAACACCTAACGCGGCAGGTGACTGTGCTCCCATGCGCCCCAGCGTAATACTCACCGCGACTCAGGAGGTCTCGGCAAGGAACTTCTCGAGGTAACTCCATGTCGTGTCACGTGCGGTCGGCGCGGCCAGGATGCCGAGGTGGCTGCCGGGCGCGGTCTCGTAACGGACCATGGCCGCTCCCGTGAGCAGGCGCACACCCCCCTCGACGGCGCGAGCCGGGGTGATCACGTCGGACGGCCCACCGACGAGCAGCACCGGCGCGGTCACTTTCGCCAACTCGATCCGGCGCTCGCCGAGCCGCACGACACCGCGACCGATGTCGTTGTTCAGGATGAACCGGCCCCACAGCTGACCGTAGAAACGACCCGGATATCCGGGCATCTCGGCCATGAACCGATCGATCGACTCCATCTTCGCCAGCGCCTCGGTGCGCGCGATATTGCTCGCGACGAACCATGGCCGGGTCAGCTCACGATCCCAGGCGGTGACCTTGTAGCCGATTCGAGTCAGTGTCGCAGGAACGCCACCGGCCGCGCGGATGACGGTCGAGGTGCCGCGGCCACCGGTGAGTTTCGCGACCGCGCGCAGCTGCGGCACGCCGGTCATCCGGTCGTAGTCCAGCGGCGAGCCGACGGCCGTGACGGACCGGATGGGCAGTTCGGCGTGCGCCGCGGCGGTCAGCAATGCCAGCGTGCCGCCGAGCGACCAGCCCACCAGATCCACCGCGCGCCCGTCGCGGTCGGCGCTGGTGCGCAGCACCGCCTCGGGCAGGATGTCGTCGATCCAGTCCTCGAAGCCCATGCGCCGGTCGGCGAAGGTGATCTCGCCGTAGTCGACGACGTAGGGGCTGCGGCCGATCTCCAGCAGGAAGCGCGCCAGGCTCTGGTCGGGCCGCAGATCGAAACAGGTGGCGGGCGCGGCGAGCGGCGGGACCAGCAGGACGGCCGAATCCGCTTCCGCCGCATCCCCCTCCGCGCGCTCGAACCGCCGCAGTTGCCGGTGCGGCTGGTCCCACAGGATCGTCGCGGGGGTCGGGTCCGGCGCCTCGATGCCGGAGCCGAAGGTCAGCGCCCAGGCGTTGCGCGCGGCGATGGTGACAGTGTCGGCAAGGCTCACAGCGAAGAGAGTCTCACATATCGGTACCGCCGGTAACAGGCAACTGCCCGCCGCGCTACCGCGGCCCCATGCCGACGGGGTTGAGCGGCGGAACCACCGACTCCTGCACGCTGCGCACCAGCGGCGCGAGCGAGGTGGCCAGCTCGGTGATCGCGTCGGCCGACAACACCGCGAGCGCACCGGTCCACGCCGCTTCGTCGGTCTCGGCCTCTACCGCGGCCAGCAGTTCCGCGCCGCTGCCGGTGAGAGTCGGAGTGACCGGCTCCCCCGCGACCAGCCCACGGGCCCGCAGCTCGTCGAAAGCGTCCACCCATTCCGCCTCCGACACCCCGCGCGCGGGCCGCATCACCGATTCGGGCGCCTTGCCCGCTGCCACCTGCACGACCAGCGCGTGGCGTCCGCTGAGACCGTGCGTGACCAGGGCCGCGACATGGCCGTCGCCGCGATGCTCACGCAGGGAGGTGGCCAGCTGCCACAGCGCGGCCACCGGGTCGGCGGGCAGCGGCAAGGCCGCGTTCGCGGCGAACAGCGCCCGCCCCGTCGGATCGGCGGCACGCTGCACCGGCGCCAGCAGCTCGACCGCGCGAGCCGACACCGCGTCACCCGCGCCGACGCCGCGCAGCAGACCGGTGGCCAGCTCGAGCCGAGCGGCCAGGCAGCGTTGCGGCGTCGCCCGCTCCCACGCCTCCGGCAGCGCGCGACGGACCATGCCGGGGTGGAATCCGGCGAAAGCCGCCTGCACGGTAGCGGGCGTCACCGCGCCCAGCGGCGCGGCGCGGAAAGCGAAGTAGGTCTGCCAGTAGCCGCGCAATCCGATCCCGACGCCCGCCTCCTTGACGCCGGTGCCGAAATAGACGACATCGTGTAGCGGTTCTAGCGTCGCCCAGATTTGCCGCGCCGGATGAATTCCCATGTGGCGCAGCGTACGTGGGCGCCCCGCACGGCGAAAGCGCGCTGCGGGTCCGCAGCATTTTCGATAGCGCGCCGTGGTGGCAATTCGAACGCGGCACAATATCACGCTACAATCGCGGCGGACAACGGAAAGTTTCGCTCGACAGAGTCGCCGGACGTCGCGCTCACGCACACCGCGGGGACGCCGCTGCGACTGCCGACCGGTTTCGAGTGCGAAGTTTTCGTTGGACAGGAAAATGTGCGCGCACCAATCCGCGTCACCAGTGCGCCGCGCCGATGTTTTGCGAGGTAGCCGCCGCTTTTGTGGCAGGCGCCCGGCATCCGGAGCGTGGCCGGGTGAAGTATCGCCTGCGGAGTCGTGGTCGTCGTGGACCGCCCGGTCCGCCCCACCTCGTGCGCGCGGGACGTGATTACGAGGAAGGCACGAACCCTGAGCAAGATCACAGTCGATCAGGAACCAGGTCTGGCGGAGACCCTGTTGACGGCCGAACTGGACGCAACGCATACCGCCCCGACTTTCGCCGAATTGGGCGTGCGCGCGGAAATCGTCCGCGCACTCGGCGAGATCGGAATCGAACGTACTTTCGCCATTCAAGAACTGACCCTCCCGCTGGCGCTCGCCGGAGAAGATCTCATCGGTCAGGCCCGCACCGGCATGGGTAAAACCTTCGGATTCGGCGTGCCGCTGCTGCACCGGATCGCCACCGCGGAATCCGGCACGACGCCGCTGGACGGCACGCCGCGCGCGCTGGTCATCGTGCCGACGCGCGAGCTGTGCATCCAGGTCACCCAGGACCTGGAGAACGCGAGCAAGTACCTGACCAACCATCAGGGGCCGCTGCGCGTGGCGTCGATCTACGGCGGCCGCCCCTACGAGGCGCAGATCGCGGCGCTGCGCGCGGGCGTCGACGTGGTGGTCGGCACGCCGGGCCGACTACTGGACCTCGCCGACCAGCAGCACCTGATCCTCGGCAAGATCGGCGTGCTGGTGCTCGACGAGGCCGACGAGATGCTCGACCTGGGCTTCCTCCCGGATATCGAGCGCATTCTCGGCATGGTCCCGGACAAGCGCCAGACCATGCTGTTCTCCGCGACCATGCCCGGGCCGATCATCACCCTGGCGCGCACCTTCCTGACCCGGCCGACGCACATCCGGGCCGAGGAGCCGCACGACTCGGCGGTGCACGACCGCACCGCGCAGTTCGTCTACCGCGCGCACGCCCTGGACAAGGGGGAGTTGATCGCGCGGATCCTGCAGGCCGAGAGCCGCGGCGCGACGATGATCTTCACGCGCACCAAGCGCACGGCGCAGAAGGTGGCCGACGAACTGGCCGAGCGCGGGTTCGCGGTCGGAGCGGTGCACGGCGACCTGGGGCAGATCGCCCGGGAGAAGGCGCTGACCAAGTTCCGCAAGGGCACCATCGACGTGCTGGTGGCGACCGACGTCGCGGCGCGCGGCATCGATATCGATGACGTCACGCACGTCATCAACTACCAGTGCCCGGAGGACGAGAAAACCTACGTGCACCGGATCGGGCGCACCGGCCGCGCCGGGCGCACCGGCGTCGCGGTGACGCTGATCGACTGGGACGAGCTCAACCGCTGGTCGGCGATCGACGGCGCGCTCGGCCTCGGTATCCCCGAGCCGGTCGAGACCTACTCGCGCTCGCCGCACCTGTACACCGACCTCGGCATTCCCGAGGGCATCACCGGTGTGATCCGCAAGCCGAAGCCGGAACGCGACCCGGACGCGGTGGTGGTCGAACGCCAGGCCCGCGCCCCGCGCAAGCGCAACCGCAAGCGCACCCGCGGCGGTAAGCCGATCGACGGCGCACCGAACGTCACCGATGCGGCCGACACCGACTCCGCCGTGGACGACGAGGTCATCGACACGGAGCAGGAAGCCCCCGAGGCCGCCGCGGCCGACAAGCCCGCCCGCCGCAGGCGCAGGCGGCGCAAGGCGACCGGCGACACCACCGACAGCGCCGCCACCGACGAGTCGAGCCCAGAGGCCTCGAACGACCACGGCGCCGCCGAGGGGACCGACACGACCGACCGTCCCGCTCGCCGCAGGCGCAGGCGGCGTCGGTCGAGCGAAGGAGACGTCGCGGCGGAGGACGCCGGGAGCGCGGCCGAGCCCGCGGCCGCCGCGTCGGCCTGACCGCCCGGATCGGCTAGTCTCGCATTCGTGCTCGCACCCGAGCGGCGGACGCGCGCCGATATCATCTCCGCAGTCGCGATCGCGGTTCTCGTCGTGATCGCGGCAGCCGTGGTGTGGGTGCGCGGCGACGCGCACGGCACCGAATCGGTGACCGCGTCCTCCACGGTGCCGACCCCGGTCGCGGCCGATCAGCTGCCGACCGCGCTGCGTGAGGTGTGGCACGCGCCCGACCGTGCGATCACGCGGGCGCTGGTGTCCGGCGGGGTCGCGGTGACCGGCGACGACGACACGGTCACCGGCCGCGACCCACGCACCGGCGATCAGCTCTGGAAGTACCGGCGGGACTTGCCGCTGTGCGGGGTCGAGGGCCAGTACGGCATGGTGATCGCGGTCTACCGCGACGAGCGCGGCTGCAGCCAGGCCACCATGCTGGCCGGCGACAGCGGCGCCCGCCGCACCGCGCGCAGCAGCTACATGGACCGGGAGGTGCGGCTGTCGGCCGACGGCACCTACCTGTTGGCGCAGGGGCCGCAGCGGCTGGAGATGTGGCGTTCGGATCTGGTGCGCACCGTGGAGTACGGCTTCGTCGACGCCCCGGTGAACGTCAGGACGCAGCCGCGCAAAGGGTGCACGCTGCTGTCGTCGGGTTCCAGTCCGTCTCGGCTCGCCGTGCTGGAACGCTGCCCCACCGACCCGGCCGAGCGGCTGACGGTGCTCAACCCGGCTCCCAAGGACAACACGGTGCCGGAGGAGTTCGGCTCGCACGTATTGACCGGTCCCGGATCGGATTCCACGGAAGCACGGGTGCTCGCGGTCTCCGACAACCGCATCGTGCTCTACTTCCCCGCCGCGACCGGCGCCGAGCCGGTACCGCCCCGCTTGGCCGTCTATGACGGGAACGGCAACGCCGTTGTGGTGCATCAGCTTTCGGCGCCGCTGAGCCAGACGGCCACGACCACGCGCATCGGATCGGCCTATCTGGTCTTCACCGGGAACAGCGTGATCGCTTTGAACGGCAGCACTTTCGACCCGCTGTGGACCGCGGGCGGCGCGCTCGGGTCGCCCGCGCTGATGGCGGGCAAACTGCTGCTGCCGACCACCGGCGCGCTCGCCGTCCTCGACCCGGCCACGGGAACCGAAACCGGTCGGATTCCGGTGGACCGGCCCGGCTATACCGGAAACCCGATCTCGCTCACCGTGATCGGGAGCACCGTGCTGGAACTGCGCGACGGAGAATTGCACGCCTTCGGCTGAGGCACGCGGCGAATCTATTGGTGCCGCTGAGCTCCGACGTCACCAATCGACCACCTGCCGGTGCGCGGCGCGGAAGGCCGGGGGCCGACTACGAACGAGCTCGCAATGGGTGACCGCGAGCGATCCGTTGCTCGCGAACTACCAGGCCGAGGTCTCGCGGCCGGTGCCGCTGACAGTGCTCGAGATCGAGCGGCCGACAGGATCGTAGTCCGCTTCGTCACCGTCGCGGGGAGACCACCGTGCCGCTCCATGATCAACGGTGGACCATCATAGAGGCATGTCCGCACTCGACGATGCCCGCGTTGTGCTGCTTCGGCACGGCGAGACCAGCTGGTCAACACAGCGGCGGCACACCGGCCGCACCGATCTCCCGCTCACCGAGCGCGGCGAAGAACAGGCCAGGACGGCAGGCGAGTTGCTCGCCACGCTGAAATTGCGGAATCCGTTGGTGCGCACCAGCCCCCGACTACGGGCGATGCGCACCGCGGAGCTGGCCGGACTCACCGGCGCCGTGGTCGACGACGACCTCGCCGAATGGGACTACGGCGCCTACGAGGGACTGACCACCCCGCAGATCCGCGAGTCCGCGCCCGGATGGACCATCTGGACGGGCCCGGTCCAGGACGGTGAGACCGCACAGCAGGTGCGCGAGCGCGCCGACCGGGTGCTGGCCGACGTGGCGCCCGCGCTGCCGGAGCGGGATATCGTGCTGGTGGGGCACGGCCACTTCTCCCGCGCGCTGATCGCCCGCTGGGCCGAATTCGACGTCCGGGAGGGCCGCCGATTCGCCATGTCGACCGGCGCGCTGACCGTGCTCGGCTACGAACACGACGCGCGCACGATTCGCACGCACAACCTGGTACACAACGGAGCGTCACTGTGACCCGACCCGCCACCGACCCCACCGCCGTCGACCTCGGCGCCGTCGACCTCGGCGCCGCCGTCCTGCGCCGCGCCGTCCCGTCCGACGTGCCGGGCCTGGTCGACCTCATCTACGACCTCGCCGATTACGAGAAGGCACGGCACGAGTGCACGGTCACCGCCGAGCAGCTGCGCTCCGCGCTGTTCGGCGCGGAACCGAAGGTGTTCGCGCACGTGGTGGCGGACCAGTCGAGGCTGCTCGGCTGCGCCATCTGGTTCCTCAACTTCTCCACCTGGGACGGCGTGCACGGCATCTACCTGGAGGACCTCTACGTCCGGCCGGAGACCAGGGGCAAGGGCTACGGCAAGGCCCTGCTCACAGCCCTGGCGAAGGAAGCGGTCGAGCACGGCTACAGCCGCGTCTCCTGGGCGGTGCTGACCTGGAACAAGCCCTCGATCGACTTCTACGAATCAATCGGCGCCGTAGCCCAGGACGAATGGCTGGGCTATCGGCTGGCCGGCGACGCGCTCGGCAAGCTGGCCGCCGACGCGCGGTAGCGCGGATGTCCTGGTTCCCGCCGCTCGATCTCGCGTCCTGGCCCACCACTGCCGAATCGGCCATGGCCCTGCAGGACGAATTGCGGCCGCTGGTCACTCCGGTCACCCCGCCCGGTACCCGATTCCGCACGATGGCCGGACTCGACTCGGCCTACGACGACACCGGCGCCGTGGCCACGGCCGTCGTCGTCTTGACGGCGGACACCCTGCGACCGGTCGCCTCCGCGGTCGCGCACGGCGTCGCCGATTTCCCGTACGTGCCCGGCCTGCTGGCTTTCCGGGAGATCCCGGCCACCCTCGCCGCGCTCGAAAAGCTCGACAGCGCACCGGATCTGCTGGTCTGCGACGGCCAGGGACTCGCCCATCCGCGCCGCTTCGGCCTCGCCTGCCACCTCGGACTGCTCACCGGCGTGCCGACGATCGGCGTGGCGAAGACGGTATGGGGCGATTACGCCGAACCGGGCCCGCAACGCGGCGCGGCCACCGACATCACCATCGACGGAGCGGTGGTGGGGCGGGCGTTGCGCACCAGAACCGGCGTCAAGCCGGTGTTCGTCTCCGTGGGGCACCGCATCGACCTCGACACCGCCTGCGCACAGGTGCTGGCGCTGACCCCGCGCTACCGGCTACCGGAGACCACCCGGCACGCCGACCACCTCTGCCGCGCGGCGCTGCGCACGGCCACCGGGAACTATTCCGGTTCGACGCCGTAGTCCTGCGCCATCCAGCGGGTGGACGGCGGCGCGAACAGCAGCACCAGCGCGGCGACCGCGACCACCCCGAGCACCGTGCCGTAGACCGGCTGATGCGAGTCGGTGAGCAGCGACCAGGTGACCGGGAGCAACAGCAGCTGCGCGATGACGGCGATGGCGCGACCCCAGCGTTTTCCCAGCAGGAGCCCGATGCCTGCGGCCAGCACCGCCCCGCCGAGGATGCCGAACCAGGCCGCCGTGCCGTAGCCACTGGTCGCGGACTGGTCGTGCCCGAGCAGCCCCCGCACCACCAGCACGATCGCGAAGCCGACGGCGACGACGCCTTCGAGCGTCACCAATCCGCCGGCCGCCCGCACCGTCGTCGGCGCCGTTCCCGCGGCCGCGCTCTTGTCGCTCACGATCGCGCCTCGCTCGGCTCCGTCGTGCGCCGCAGCGCACGGTGTCCTCGCTTCCCTTGCTGACGCTCGTTCACGCGGCAAGCCTACGGCCCCGCTGGTCCGCGTCATCGTCCTGGCGTATGCCGGGCAACGGCATCCGGCGCATCGCTCGCCGCTTTTCCAGGGCCGGTCGGCCGCCAACTAGGCTGCCATCGTGCGGACGCTGCTGATCGTGAACCCGAATGCCACCTCGACCACACCGGCGACCAGGGACCTACTCGCGCACGCGTTGGAGAGCCGCACTCAGCTGACCGTTGCGCATACCCAGCATCGCGGCCACGCCGCGGAACTGGCCCAATGGGCAGCCACGAACGAGATGGACCTGATCGTCGTGCACGGTGGCGATGGGACGGTCAACGAGACCATCAACGGCTTCCTGCCGCTGCCCGTCCTCGACGACGGTCAAGCCTGGTTGCCACGCCTGGGTGTGATCCCGGGCGGCTCGGCCAACGTCTTCGCCAGGGCGCTCGGCATCTCCCCCGACCCGGTGACCGCGACCAACCAGCTCATCGACCTGCTCACGCTGGACGCCGATCGCCGGATCGGTCTCGGGCTGGCCGACGACCGCTGGTTCTGCTTCAGCGCAGGCGTCGGACTCGACGCCGACGTCTGCGAGGCGATCGACGCGAGCCGCGCCCGCGGACGCGCCGCCACTCCGGCACGTTATGTTCGAACAACTGTGCGACAATTCTTCCGGGCAAAACGCAAGGAACCCGGCGTTCGGGTCGAAATTCCCGGCCGGGAGCCCGTGGACGAGGTGCATTACGCCTTCGTTACCAACACCACACCGTGGACATATCTGAATGCCACGCCGGTGCACACCAACCCCGGCACCCGGTTCGAAACGGGCCTCGGAGTGTTTGCGGTGCGCTCCATGGCGGTCCTCCCGACGCTCCTGCTCGCGCGCCAGCTCCTGGCGGCCAACGGGAATCCCAAGTCCCGCAATTTATTTCGCGAAGACGACGTTCCCGCCGTACGAATCGAGTCCAAAGAACCGATCGGCCTGCAAATCGATGGCGACTTCATCGGGAAGCGCAACGTGGTGGATTTCACTGCCGTGCCCGATGTCCTGGCCGTCGTCGCGCCGAGACCGCGCTGAGCGGCGAAACACCGGGAAAAACATCGCGGTTAGTGCTGCGAAATCCGGATAGAGCGAGTACAAAGGACCGGGCAGGCTTCCCCACAGCGGGGGCCTTCAGAGCGTGAGCTTCCCCACGGTGCACCGCGTGCCTATTGACATCTACGGTGTTCGTGAAAGCATTCACAAGCAACCGTGCGGAAACATTCGAGTCGCACAAGTGAACGAACCACAAACCATCGGCGCCCTGCGCGGCGCCCAGCAAAGGAGCAGAGGAATGGACTGGCGCCACAAGGCCATCTGTCGCGATGAGGACCCCGAGCTGTTTTTCCCCGTGGGTAACAGTGGTCCGGCGCTCGCGCAGATTGCCGATGCCAAGCTGGTCTGCGCTCGCTGCCCCGTAACCGCCGACTGCCTGTCCTGGGCCCTGAAGTCCGGACAAGACGCCGGCGTGTGGGGTGGTATGAGCGAGGACGAGCGCCGCGCGCTCAAGCGTCGCAACGCGCGCACCCGCACCCGCACCGTCGTCTGATCTCCAGACGACCGGCCTTACCGGGCCATTCAGCCCGGCCCGGTAACGCATTTCAGCCCGGCACCCAAAGGTGCCGGGCTGTGTTGTTTTTGCACGCTCGTCCGCGAACTGGAAATGACCGGTCTCGCTTCGCGACGAATCCGGAAGCCGACCAATGCGGTTCGCCGGACGGCAATATCGGCAGCGCGGATCAGAGCGCGGCGCGGGCCGCGGTTCGACTCGCGGACGAGCGGAACTTGTGGGAAAGTGGTTGGTTTCCAATCGGGTTGGGACGGTCGCGAATCAGTGCGACACCTCGCATTCCACTCGTTGCGGACATTCGGGAAGTAACCGTGCCGCAAGCCGCACACCGCGCCCGAGAAGCGGCCATTCCGCGACCTCCGAGCAACAGCGCGCAGCGGGCACGACCGATAGCGCGGGCGACGGATCCGGCACCGCCTGCTCGCGGCGATGGGAAACTGCGGCGCTGCCGAGCGCGACTTGACGCGGTGATCCTCGTGAGCTGCGGCTCACGGCCCGAAAGCGCTGGTCAGCGGCCGGAACGACGGCCAAGCGGAACGCGAAGGACGGCATCGGTACCGATGTCGGCGCCGGGGTGCAGGCCGATGGAGCCGCCGAGTTCGGCCGTCACCAAGGTGCGGACGATCTGGAGGCCGAGCCGATCGGAGGACTCCAGGCTGAACCCGGGCGGCAGACCGCGGCCGTCATCGCTGATGATCACGTCGAGCCAGCGGGCCGAACGCTCGGAACGGATTGTCACCGTGCCGTTTTCGCCCGAGTCGAAGGCATGCTCGATGGCGTTCTGCACCAGTTCGGTGAGCACCATCACCAAGGGGGTGGCGCGTTCGGCGGAGAAGACGCCGAGCGAACCGGCGCGGCGCACCTTGATGCGCGTGGTGTGCACCGTGGCCACGTCGGCCATGATCGGCAGCAGCCGGTCCACGACCTCATCGAGATCGACCTCTTCGTCCACCGACATCGACAGCATCTCGTGCACCGAGGCGATGGAGGTGACCCTGCGCACCGATTCGGTGAGCGCGACCTGCGCCTCCTCGTTCTCGGTGCGGCGGGCCTGCAGGCGCAGCAGCGCGGCGACGGTCTGCAAGTTGTTCTTGACCCGGTGGTGGATCTCCCGGATGGTGGCGTCCTTGCTCAGCAGCGCGCGATCGCGCCGCTTGACCTCGGTGACGTCGCGGACGAGCACCGCGGCGCCGGCCAGCTCACCGTGCGGGCGCAACACGAGGGTGCGCAGCAGCACGGTGGCTCCACGCGCCTCCACCTCCATCCGGCGTCCGGTCCGCCCGGCCAGGGCGGCTTGGATGTCGCCGACCACTTCCTGGGCATCGAACGGGTCGGTGATCAGCGAACGGGTGGTGACGGCGAGATCCTGGCCCGCCAAGTCGGCCTGCAAACCCATCCGGTGGTAGGCCGACAGCGCGTTCGGGCTGGCGTAGACGACGATGCCCTCGGTGTCGAGCCGGATGAATCCGTCTCCCGCGCGCGGGCTGGAATGGGTGGCCGCGCGATCCTCGGTGGTCGGGAAGGTGCCGTCGGCGATCATCTGGCACAGATCGTCCGCGCACGCCACGTAGGCGCTCTCCAGCTGACTGCGCACCCGGGAGCGTTGCCGATCGGTGTCCCGGCTCAGCACCGCGATCACGTCGTCGCCGCAGCGCACCGGTATGGCCTCGCGGACCGCGGGCACCGGATGCGGGTGATAGACGCCGGAGGCCTCGCCCTCACTGTCGGCTCGTACGGTCTCGCCGGTGAGCAGCGCCTCGAACACCTGCGGATGGTCGGTCCGCAGCGCGACCGTGCCCACCAGGTCCTCCTGGTGCACGGTGGGCGCGGTGGTGGGACGGCACTGCGCGACGCAGACGATGTCCGCGCCGTCCGTCACCGGTCCCGCACCGACCCACAGCAGCAGATCGGCGAAGGACAGATCGGACAGCAACTGCCAATCGCCCACCACGCGCTGCAGATGATCCACGGCGACGCCGGGTAGGTCGGTGTGCTCGGCCAGCAGCTCGCTCAGTGTCGCCATGCAGATCTACCGCCGCAATCGATCAGGAGATGACCGCGATGAGGTGGCCCGCCTTGATCGCGTCGCCTTCCTTGACACCGATCGAGGTCACCGTGCCACTGGACTCCGCGACCACCGGGATCTCCATTTTCATCGACTCGAGGATCACCAGGGTGTCGCCCTCCTGGACTTCGTCGCCTTCCTCGGCGACCACCTGGTAGACGACCGACACCAGCTCGGCGAGTACTTGCTCAGCCATGACACCCCATATCCTCGTTGGCCTGCATCCGCTGACGGTACAGCCAACCACACGTGAAAGAATGGCCTTCAATCAGAAGGGAGACTACTCATGGGTAAGCGCGGACGTAAGAAGCGTAGCCGCAAGGGGAACGCGGCCAACCACGGCAAGCGGCCCAACGCCTGAGCGCTACGCTCGGCCCGCAAGCACGAAGCGGCACGCACTTCCAGCAGGAAGGCGTGCCGCTCGCGTTTCGCGGGCTATGCGTACCTCCGCCTTCGCTCCGGCCATGCGCAGGCTGAGGACGGACTACGTCCGACGGCACCCATCAGTCGGAGGTCTCGACCGAAGTCTCCGTGGTCACGGTCGTCCGGCGGATCTCGATGGTCAGGCGCTCACGCAGCGACTCGGGCGCGCGATCACCGCCACATTTGCGGCTGAGCAGGCTCTTGACCTTCTCCTCGATGCCGTAGGCCTCGATACACGGACTGCAGTGCTCCATGTGGTGCTGCAATCGTTCCCGAGTCGCGTCGTCGCACTCGCCGTCCAGCATCAGCCACACGTCGGCGAGCACCGCCGTGCAGTCGAGCTCCATGTCGGGGTCCCGCTCGGTACTCACTGCTTGACCTCCTGGCGTTCCCCCGAACGGTTGAATCCACGCTCGCGCGCGACATCGGCGAGCAAACCCTTCAGTTGCTTCCGGCCACGGTGCAGCCGGGACATCACCGTACCGATGGGAGTGCCCATGATGTCGGCGATTTCCTTGTACGGAAAACCCTCGACGTCGGCGTAGTACACCGCCATGCGGAACTCCTCAGGGAGTTCCTGCAACGCGGCCTTGATGTCGTCGTCCGGTAGCGCGTCCAGCGCCTCGACCTCGGCCGAGCGCAGCCCCTGCGACGTGTGCTCGGCGGTCGCCGCCAGCTGCCAGTCGGTGATCTCGTCGGTCGGATACTGCGCGGGCTGGCGCTGCTTCTTGCGGTAGGAGTTGATGTAGGTGTTGGTCAGGATCCGGTACAGCCAGGCACGCAGATTGGTGCCCTCCCGGAACGACTTGAAGCCCTGGTAGGCCTTCACGTAGGTCTCCTGGACCAGGTCCTCGGCATCCGCCGGGTTCCTGGTCATGCGCAGCGCGGCGCCGTAGAGCTGGTCGAGCAGCGGGAGCGCGTCCCGTTCGAACCGCTGTGCCAGCTCGGCATCGTCGACGGCGGCGACATCGTCGGCCGCCACGTCATCGTCGCTCGTCACACCTGTCCCTTCGATCGCCGTACCTGCCAAATCTACCGGCATCGGCACATCGAAGGAGAATCCGCCGTCGGTCGGGGACACGTCGGTCCCTACCGGGCGGTCATCGAGCAGCACGGGCACAGGCATCTCCTTCACGTCTCCATAGGGCCTGCTCACGCGGTGGAAATCATTCCGAGCGCGGTGTACCGGCTACAACATGCGCGACCCGTCCGGTGTTCCCACCAGCCACCGGCTCCCGGCGAATTCGCAGGAAATCCCGTTGCGGGCAGGGTCACAGCCGCCGTTAGGGTTTGGCCCATGGCAGCAGGCTCGACTCCCGCGATCCGCGCGTTGACCCAGGCGAAGGTGTCCCATCGCGTGCACGCCTACAAGCACGATCCGCGCTCCGACTCCTACGGCACCGAGGCGGTCGACGCGCTGGGCGCCGAACTCGGAGTCGCGGCCGAGCAGATCTTCAAGACCCTGGTCATCGAATTGGCCACCGGCGCGCTCGCGGTGGCCGTGCTTCCGGTGCCGAACACGTTGTCGCTCAAAGCCGCGGCGGCGGCGCTCGGCGCGCCGAAGGCGAGCATGGCGGACAAGACGCGAGCGGAGAAGACGACCGGATACGTCCTCGGCGGCATCTCACCGCTCGGTCAGCGCAAACGGCTGCCCACCGTGATCGACGACTCGGCGCTGACCTGGGACCGGATGCTGTGCAGCGCCGGACGGCGCGGACTGGAGATCGAGCTGGCGCCCGCCGACCTGATCCGGCTGACCGCCGCGGTGACCGCGCCCGTGACATCCGCGTAATTCCGCCACGATCACCGCGATCTGTGCGTTACTGAACTGGCCAGATAGACCCGACTCGAGGATGTGATGCGAATGTCTACGCAGCAGCGTGTGCGCACCGTGATCGTCGCGTTGTTCGGAGCTCTCGTCTTGGCTCTCGGTTCGGCAACGCTCCTCGCCCCCGAGGCAGCCGCCGCGCCGGACAGCCCGCAGATCACGCAGGTCAGCGATTCCGTGTTCGACTTCGGCGGCCAGGGTTCGAAGAGTGACGACAAGTCCGGGAAAGCCGAGAAGCTGAGCGGCAATGTCACCACCAAGCTGATCGACTTGGTCGCCGGAATCATCAAGTGCGGCTTGAATATCGCTTCACCCAGCGTGAAGTGCAGTCTGTGATTTTTTGCAGCGCCTTCGGCGCTGCGTGTTCGCGGCCCCTTTATGGCTCGTGTCCGAGTGACCGCCGCTTGCTCCTTCGTCGCCTACGCGGCGGCCACTCGGACACGAGCCGGGCCGCGAACGGAACATGCTCGGTCTCGCTTCGCTCGAAACCGGGGGTTGGGCCGACGCCGTTTGCGTCAGGCGGTTGGTCCGGCACCCGATCCAGCCGCCAACGGCTGGACCACACTCGAGACCGTGTATGCAACGCAACTCCTTGCGAACGCGGCAGCCGCTCGGACGCGTTGAGCCGACTGCGGACGAGCCACGGCCGCCATCACCAGGGCGCAGCAAGCCATTCCGTTGTCGGACCCGGGCGCTCGTTCGTGGTGGAGATTCAAGCGGTGCGGATGTCCGATTGCACGCCGATCCAGCACGGCACGCCCCGTGTGCCTGCGGCGGCGCGGGATCCGGCGGTGGGGCAGCCGGCGCTCACAGCAGGGTGATCTGCTCTGCTTCCTTTTGATCGTCCACCGGGGCGAGCAGTTCGGGGCCGTTGTTGCGCACGCTGTTGACCAGGGATGGGACCGGGCGGGTCACGATGGCGGCGACCGTCTCCTCGGACGGCGTCTCCAGCAGGCTCGCCGGGGCCGGGTGATCCGGGTCCAGCCACGCGTCCCAATGTTCCCGTGGCATGGGCAGCGGCATCCGGTCGTGGATGCGGGTGAGTTCGCCGACCGCGTCGGTGGTGAGGATGGTGCACGACAGCAGCGGTCGGCTCTCCGGTTGCGACCGGTCGCGCCAGACCGACCACAGGCCGGCCATGTAGAGACGGGAACCGTCCGCGTTGGCCATGTAGTAGGGACGCTTGGCGGCTTTGCCTTTCTCGCCGTTCGGCTCGACGACCCACTCGTACCAGCCGTCCATCGGCACCAGGCAGCGCCGGGACTTCACCGCGTCACGGAAGGACGGCGTGGTGGCGGCCTTGTCGGCGCGGGCGTTGAACAGCGGTTTGCCTTTGACCGGTACACCGGGCTCGGCCGCTTTGGTCCATACCGGGATCAGGCCCCAGCGCATGCGCCGGATACGCAGTTTCGGGTCGTCGTCTTCGTGGTCTCGGTCGTGCCGCTCGACCACGGTGAGCACCTGCGTCGTCGGAGCGACGTTGTAATTGGTGAACGAGCTCTCGTCGGCCGCGCCGGTCTCGTCGAGCGCATCCAACTCCACCGCGAGCCTGCCGGGATTGGTCGTGGTCGCATATCGTCCGCACATATCCCGATAGTCCCACTCGCCACCGACAGCGTCGGGGACAATTGGTGCATAGCTGGTGACCTGTTGAGAGTTGTGGCATAGCATTCTCTCATCGGAGGACGGGCTGCCCGTCCACTCGGACATGCGCATCGACCGTCGACCGCAGACGGCAAGAGGAGAACCACTGTGACATCCACCGACACCAAACCGGCCGATCACGACACGGCACTGACGTCGGTCAATCCGGCGACAGGCGAGGTGATCGGCACGCACGTCATCGCCGACGACGCCGCAGTGGCCGCCGCGGTCGCCAAGGCTCGCGCAGCGGCCGCCACCTGGGGCGCGCTGAGTTTCGATGAGCGGCGCACGCATCTGCTGCGCTGGTCGAGCAAGCTGGTGCAGAAATCGGAGGAATTCTGCGCCCTGATCCACGCGGAGAACGGCAAGCCGCTCGACGACGCCTTCCTGGAATTGATGCTCGCGCTCGAGCACATCTCCTGGGCGGCCAAGAACGCCAAGAAGGTGCTCGGCCCCAAGCGGGTCTCCCCTGGCGCGCTGATGTCGAACTTCAGCGCCCGGCTCGAGCAGCGCCCGCTCGGCGTCGTCGGCGTGATCGGCCCGTGGAACTACCCGGTCTACACACCGAACGGTTCCATCGCCTACGCGCTCGCCGCGGGCAACACCGTCGTGTTCAAGCCGAGCGAGTACTCCACCGGCATCGGCAATTTCCTCGCCGACGCGTTCGCCGAAGCCAATCGTGAACTGCCCGAGGGCGTGTTCAGCACGATCAACGGCTATGGCGCCACGGGTGCGGCGCTGGTCCGTTCGGACGTCGACAAGATCGCGTTCACCGGCTCCACCGCCACGGGTAAGCGGATCATGGCCGCCGCCGCCGAACGGCTCACCCCCGTGCTGCTGGAGTGCGGCGGCAAGGACGCGGTGATCGTCGCCGCCGACGCCGACATCAAGGCCGCGGCGGACGCGGTCGCTTGGGGCGCCACCGCCAACAGCGGTCAGACCTGCGCGGGCGTCGAGCGGGTCTACGTCGACCGCTCGGTGCGCGAGGAATTCGTCGCGGAGGTCAAGCGCATCCTCACCGACATCAAGCCCGGCTCCGGCGACAAGGCCGCCTACGGCCCGATGACCATGCCGAGCCAGATCGACATCGTGCGCCGCCATATCGACGACGCGCTGAAGAACGGCGGCACCGCGGTGCTCGGCGGCCCCGAGTCGGTCAAGGCGCCGTTCATCGAACCGGTCGTACTGGTCGACGTGGACGAGAACTCCGAGGCGGTGGCCGAGGAGACCTTCGGCCCGACCATCACCATCCGCACCGTCGACGGCGTCGACGAGGCGGTGGAACTGGCCAACAACTCCAAGTACGGCCTGTCCTCGGCGGTCTACTCGAAGAAGAACGGCCTGGACATCGCGCGCAGGCTGCGCGTCGGCGCCACCTCGGTGAACTCGGTGCTCGCCTTCGCCGCCATCCCCGGCCTGCCCTTCGGCGGCGTCGGCGATTCCGGCATCGGCCGCATCCACGGCGAACCGGGTCTGCGCGAGTTCACCCGTCCGCACTCGATCGCGGTGCAGCGCTTCACCGTTCCTGGCATGGCGCTGCTGAGCTACAGCCGCACCGACTCCACGATGAAGCTGCTGCGCAAGCTCGTCCCGTTCCTGCACGGACGGCACAAGTAGGAATCCCACGGCACGGGCCGGGCACTCGACCTCGTCGAGCACCCGGCCCGTGCCGTAGGTGAGATCAGCGGCAATCCGCCAGTGAACGCGCCGCGAATCGCGACGGCGAGGCACTATGACGAAGTCGGTCGGGCATCGTCCGCGGCCCCGGCTGACCGCGCAACCCGGGGCACTCGACCGGCACAGCTACGCGCCGCGTGTCCGTTCCGGCATACTTCTTCCCGCGCAACAACTATCGCTAACTCCGGTCCGAGTGATCGAGACTTGGCACGCACCGTTCGCCGCCTCGCCCACATCCGAGTGACCCCCGCGCAGGCGACAAATAGCATGCGTCGGTCGCCGAGCCGACGACCAGCCACTACAAACCGTGCACCAGTAAGTGAAGCGTCGACACCGAAGCTCCCAGCGCACCGCAACCACGTCTTTCGAGCGCAGCGCAACCGAACACCCGCCGATCGGTGCCGGCGAGCCACCAGGCAGCCGCGAACACCAGCACAGCAGGCGACAAAGGAACAAGCGGCAGTCGGACTGAGCCGGTGCCGGGTCACAACAAACGGCATGCACTCGATAGCAAGCTCCGACACCTACGCTCCCAGCGCACCGCAACTCCCGGTTTCGAGCGAAGCGAGACCGAGCATCCGCCGTTCGCGGCCCGGCTCGCGTGTGCGCGGCCGCCGCGTACGCGACGAAGGAGCAAGCGGCGGGCGCGCACACGCGAGCCACAAGAGGGCCGCGAACACCCAGCGCCGCAAGCGCTGGAAAACTAGCACCGTGTGATGATGGATGAGTGAACTTCTGGCCAGCGCCCCATGTCGAGGTCCCTGTACACGCGACCGTGACCCTGCCCGGATCGAAATCGATCACGAACCGGGCGCTCATCCTGGCCGCACTGGCCGACGGTCCGTCCACCATCACCGGTGCGCTGCGCAGCCGGGACACGAACCTGATGATCGCCGCGCTGCGCGCGCTCGGTGCGGACATCGAGGGCGCGGGCGACACGTTGACCGTCACCCCGGCGCCGTTGGGCGGCGGCACGGTCGACTGCGGGCTCGCGGGCACGGTGATGCGCTTCCTGCCGCCGGTCGCCGCCCTGGCGTCGGGCGATGTCGCGTTCGACGGTGACGAACAGGCCAGGATCCGGCCGCTGCGCACGATCCTGGACGCGCTGCGCTCGCTCGGCGCCGATATCGACGGCGACGCACTGCCGTTCACCGTGCACGGCGAGGGCGCGCTGCGCGGCGGCACCGTGACGATCGACGCGTCCGGGTCGTCGCAGTTCGTCTCGGGCCTGCTGCTGTCGGCCGCGCGCTTCGACGAGGGACTGGTGGTGCACCACGATGGCAAGGCGCTGCCCTCGATGCCGCACATCGAGATGACCGTGGAGATGCTGCGGCGCGCCGACGTGCGGGTGCAGGCGCCCGCGGACAGCTTCAAGGCGCAGACCTGGACCGTGGAGCACGGGCCGATTCGCGCCGTGGACTGGGAGATCGAGCCGGACCTGTCCAACGCCACCCCGTTCCTGGCCGCGGCCGCGATCACGGGCGGCACGGTCAGCATCCCGCACTGGCCGCGGCTGACCACGCAGCCGGGCGACGTCATCCGCGAGATCCTCGTGCGGATGGGTGCGGAAGCGCGGATCTTCGACGGCGTGCTCACCGTGCACGGCCCCGACCGGCTCGCAGGCATCGATATCGACCTGCACGACGTGGGTGAGCTGACGCCCACCGTCGCCGCGCTGGCCGCGCTGGCCGACTCCCCGTCCGTGCTGCGCGGCATCTCCCATCTGCGCGGGCACGAGACCGACCGGCTGGCCGCGCTGTCCACCGAGATCAACCGCCTCGGTGGCAAGGTGACCGAGACCGAGGACGGACTGGAGATCGTGCCCACCGAACTGCACGGCGGCAGGTGGCACTCCTACGCCGATCACCGGATGGCCACGGCGGGAGCCATTCTCGGCCTCCGGGTGCCCGGCGTCGAGATCGAGGACATCGGGACCACGGCCAAGACGCTGCCGAACTTCGTCGCTTTGTGGGAGCAGATGCTCGCGCCCGCGCTATCCGACGAAGGAGCGGCGCACTGAGCCGGGGACGACGATCCGCGGCCAGCTACGACGAATCCGATGTCCGGGTTCGTCCGGGGCGTAGCTCCCGTCCCCGCACCAAGACCCGGCCGCAGCACAGCGAAGCCGAGCCGGCCATGGTGGTCTCGGTCGACCGGGGCCGGTGGGGATGTGTGCTCGGCGGCGATCCGGATCGCCGCATCGTCGCGATGCGCGCCCGGGAACTGGGCCGCACTCCGATCGTGGTCGGCGACCAGGTGGACGTGGTCGGCGACCTGTCCGGGCGACCGGATACCCTCGCGCGCATCGTCCGGGTCGCCGACCGCCGGACGGTGCTGCGCCGCACCGCCGACGACACCGATCCGTTCGAGCGCATCGTGGTCGGCAACGCGGAGCGGCTGTTCATCGTGGTCGCGCTCGCCGACCCGCCTCCGCGCACCGGCTTCGTGGAACGCGCCATGGTCGCCGCGTACGCCGGTGGGCTGCAACCGGTTCTGTGCTTGACCAAACACGATCTGGCGGCCGATTCCGAATTCGCCGCCGCTTTCGACGATCTCGACCTCACCATCGTCTACGGCGGCATCGACGATCCGCTCGATCCGGTACTCGATCTGCTCACCGATCACCTCACCGCGCTGATCGGCCACTCCGGCGTGGGCAAGTCCACGCTGGTGAATCGCCTTGTGCCGGAGGCGGAGCGGGCCGTGGGCGAGGTATCCGGGGTGGGCAAGGGCAAGCACACCTCCACCCAATCGGTCGCGCTCCCGCTACCCGGCGGCGGGTGGGTCATCGACACGCCGGGCGTGCGGTCGTTCGGTCTGGCGCACATCACGCCGGACGACGTCATCGCCGCCTTCACCGACCTCGCCGACGCCATCGAGGACTGTCCGCGGGGCTGCACCCATCTCGGTCCGCCCGCCGATCCCGAATGCGCGCTGGACCAATTGCCGGGCAAGGAACACCGGGTGGCGGCCATCCGCCGCCTGCTGGTCGCCCTGAACTCCAACGATCCCTGGTAATCGCCTCGGCCGTCCGAGACTCAGTCGAAAAGCCGACCGATCATCGCGCTCTGCCCACTTTGCAGCACATGCGCGGCGGTCAGCGGAATCCAGAAGCACTCCAACTTCGTCGGCGGGGCCAGGCCGTCGTGGTCCTCCTGACTCGCCCACCGTTCGGGTGTGGTTCGGTGTAATGCGAGCTGGAAGAAGTGACGCCGGTGCGTCTCGAAACGATTTGGGCGGACGTCGAATTGGTCTCTACCGAGTTCGCGGACCACCGTGAACTCGGTCAGCCCCGTCTCCTCACACGCTTCCCGGAGGGCAGCGTCTGCCGGAGACTCGCCCGCCTGGATGCTGCCCGCGGGAACCTGAATCCCGACTTCCTCCCAAGAGAACTCGGTGTGGCGGAACACCAGCAACTTCTCGTCCCGAACGATGTAGCACACAACTTTCTCTCGCCGGACACGCGCAGACACGACGGTAAAATCCCCCTTGCGAAGACGCTTCGGCATACGGAAAACAACGAAGGCGCCCAGGAAAACCCTGAGCGCCTTCGTGATTCAGCGGATCAGTGACGGCGGCGCGACTTCGGGCCGCGGCGGCCCTTCGCCTCCGCGCGGGCCGCCTCGCGGCGCTCGCGACGGGTGGGCTGCGGCCCACCGTCCACGCCGTATTCCTCGGCGTCGCTGTGCACCGCGGCGCGGCCGCCCTCGTCGGGGCCGGAGTAGCTGAAACCGCGCGGGGCGGTGTCATCGATACCCCTGGCGCGCAGGGCCGCCGGTGCGGCGTGGCCGTTGGCGACCTGAGCCTCCTCGGTGGGCAGCGGGCGCGGGGCGGTCATCGCTCCGACCGGCGAACGAAGACCCTGGCCGACGGCGACGCCCTCCGGCTGCGGCTGCTGCACCTCGACCTGCAGGTTGAACAGGAAGCCGACCGACTCCTCCTTCAGGCCGTCGAGCATCGCGGTGAACATGTCGAAGCCCTCGCGCTGGTACTCCACCAACGGGTCACGCTGCGCCATGGCCCGCAGGCCGATGCCCTCCTTGAGGTAGTCCATCTCGTAGAGATGCTCACGCCACTTGCGGTCGAGCACCGACAGCAGCACCTGTCGTTCCAGATTGCGCATGCTGCCCTCGCCCGCCAGGCCGTCGATCTCGGCCTCGCGGCGCTCGTAGGCGTCGTGCGCGTCGTCCAGCAGCGCCTCGAGCAACTCCTCGCGCGTCAGCTCGCCCGCCTCGCCGACCTCGGTCTCGCCGGTCAGGTCCCGGTAGTCCAGGCTCACCGGGTACAGCGTCTTCAGCGCCGTCCACAGCTTCTCCAGATCCCAGTCCTCGACATAGCCCTCGGCGGTGGCGCCGTCCACGTAGGCGGTGATCACATCGGTGATCATGCTCTGGACCTGGCCCTCCATGTCCTCGCCGCGCAGGATCCGATCGCGCTCGCCGTAGATGACGGTGCGCTGCTGGTTCATCACCTCGTCGTACTTGAGCACGTTCTTGCGGATCTCGAAGTTCTGCTGCTCGACCTGCGTCTGCGCGCTCTTGATGGCCTTGGAGACCATCTTCGCCTCGATCGGCACGTCGTCGGGCAGGTTCAGCCGCGTCATGATCGCTTCCAGCGCGGCGCCGTTGAATCGGCGCATCAGCTCGTCGCCCAGCGACAGGTAGAAGCGGGACTCCCCCGGGTCGCCCTGTCGGCCGGAGCGGCCGCGCAGCTGGTTGTCGATGCGGCGCGACTCGTGCCGCTCGGTGCCGAGCACATAGAGGCCGCCCGCCTCGCGCACCAACTCGGCGTCCTCGGCGGTCTGGGCCTTGACCTGGTCCAGGGTGGGCAGCCAGGCGCGCTCGTAGTCCTCCGGAGTCTCGACCGGGTCCAGCCCCTGCTTGCGCAGCAGGATGTCGGCGATGATGTCCGGGTTGCCGCCGAGCACGATGTCGGTACCGCGGCCTGCCATGTTCGTCGCGACGGTCACCGCGCCCGGCCGGCCCGCCTCGGCGATGATCTCCGCTTCCTTCTCGTGGAACTTCGCGTTCAGCACGTTGTGCGGAATGCCGCGCTTGGTGAACTGCTTGGACAGGTACTCCGAGCGCTCGACGCTGGTGGTGCCGATCAGCACCGGCTGGCCGTTCTCGTGCCGCTCGGTGACGTCGTCGACCACGGCGGAGAACTTCGCCTCTTCCGTCTTGTAGATCAGGTCGGACTGGTCGGCGCGGATCATCGGCTTGTTGGTCGGGATGGGCACCACGCCGAGGCTGTAGATCTGGTGCAGCTCGGCGGCCTCGGTCTCGGCGGTACCGGTCATGCCGGACAACTTGTCGTAGAGGCGGAAATAGTTCTGCAGGGTGATGGTGGCCAGGGTCTGGTTCTCCGGCTGGATCTCCACCCCTTCCTTGGCCTCGATCGCCTGGTGCATGCCCTCGTTGTAGCGGCGGCCGACCAGGATGCGGCCGGTGAACTCGTCGACGATGATCACCTCGCCGTCGCGGACGATGTAGTCCTTGTCGCGGGTGTAGAGCTCCTTGGCCTTGACGGCGTTGTTCAGGTAGCTCACCAGCGGCGAGTTGGCGGCCTCGTAGAGGTTGTCGATGCCGAGCTGGTCCTCGACGAACTCGACGCCGGCCTCGTGCACGCCGATCGTGCGCTTCTTGATGTCGACCTCGTAGTGCAGGTCCTTCTTCAGCAGCGGCGCGATCCGCGCGAACTCGGCGTACCACTTCGACGAGGCGTCGGCGGGCCCGGAGATGATCAGCGGGGTGCGCGCCTCGTCGATGAGGATGGAGTCGACCTCGTCGACGATGGCGAAGTTGTGCCCGCGCTGCACCAGGTCGTCGAGCGAGTGCGTCATGTTGTCGCGCAGGTAGTCGAAGCCGAACTCGTTGTTCGTGCCGTAGGTGATGTCGGCGTTGTAGGCCACCCGCCGCTGCGCGGGGCTCATGCCGGACAGGATCACGCCGACCTCGAGGCCGAGGAAGCGGTGCACGCGGCCCATCCACTCCGCGTCGCGCTTGGCCAGGTAGTCGTTCACCGTGACGACGTGCACGCCGTCGCCGCTGAGCGCGTTCAGGTAGGCGGGCAGCACACAGGTGAGGGTCTTGCCCTCACCGGTCTTCATCTCGGCGATATTGCCGGTGTGCAGCGCGGCGCCGCCCATGATCTGCACCTTGTAGTGCTTCTGGCTGAGCACCCGCCAGGACGCCTCCCGCGCGACGGCGAACGCCTCGGCCATCAGCTGGCCGAGCGGATCGGTCTCGCCGTCCTCGACCATCTCGGCGTACCGCTCGCGGAACTCGTCGGTTTTGGCCCGTAGCTCCAGGTCGCTGAGGTCCTCGTACTCCGGTTCGAGGGCGAGGACCTGGTCGGCGAAATGCGAGAGCCGCTTGACAATGCGACCCTCACCAATCCGTAGCAACCTCGTCAGTGTCAGCGCAGGCACGGGTCTCGTCAGTCCTCTGGTCGGTGTGTCAAATCGTGTCGTCGGCCCCCGGGCCGGTGCGGCCCACGCGGTTGCGCGGAATCCGCTGCATGCCCCATGGTAATGGTCTGTTGGATGTGCAGCGCCTGCGGCGCTGCGTGGACCTGCCGCTAAGTGGTCGCGCCCGGCTGGAAAAGGTGCCCGGCGGGCCACCCGGACGGTTCGGCCATGCATCCGGGTCCGCCCTGTGATCGAATCGGTTCGCAGAACTCGAGTCGACCAGCGTGTCATGGGCCCCCGGCGCGGAAAAACGTGTACGGAATTCATCAGAAATGCCACAACGGCCGGGCCAACGGTTGATGCGGCAGCACAATGAAGCGGGGGCGGCATCGGGAAAAGGAGTACCGGGCAGCGTGATCACGAGACTGACGCCGCAAGACACGGCCTTCTACCGGCTCGAGTCGAGCAGCAATCCGATCCATATCGGCTCTCTCGCGATCGTGCGGAACACCGATCCCGGCGACAGCTCGGGCGCGCCGATCCTGGACTACGACCGGTTGGTCGATCTCGTCGAGAGCAGGCTCTCGCTGGTACCGAGATACCGGCGCAAAGTGCGGGAGATCCCGCTGTCGCTGGGGCGGCCGGTCTGGGTCGAGGACAGCCGTTTCGACATCACCTACCACATCAGGCGTTCGGCGCTGCCCGGTCCCGGCACCGACGAACAGCTGCACGACCTGGTCGCCCGCCTCGTCTCCCACCCCTTGGACCCGGCCCGGCCGCTGTGGGAGATGTACCTGATCGAACGGCTGTCCGACGGCCGCTGCGCCATCTTCACCAAGACGCATTCCGCCCTGGTGGACGGGGACACCGCGCTCGAGATCGGCCATGTGATCCTCGACGCGGGGCCCGCTCCCCGCGAACTGGCCTGCGACGACTGGATCGCGCCGCGCGAACCCGGTGAGATGGAACTGCTGGTCGGCGCGCTCGCACACCTCGCCGCACAGCCGCGCAAAGCCCTCGAGGTCGCCCGGGAGGCGAGCGCGGGCGCGTTCGCGGTGGTCGGGACGGCGGGCAAGGCGGTCGAGTCGGTGGTCGCCGCCGTGCGCACCGCGGCGACCGGTGCGCCCGCCAGCCCCCTGAACACGCGGACCTCGCGAAACCGGCGCTTCGATGTGGTGCGCACCGACCTGGCGGATTACCGGACGATCCGCAAGCGGTTCGGCTGCTCGACCAACGACGCCATCCTCGCCGTGGTCACCGGCGCTCTGCGCAACTGGCTGCTGTCGCGCGGGGAAGCGCTCACCGAGTCCACCACGCTGCGAGCTGTGGTGCCGATGTCGGTGTACGTCGAGGGAAACGAGGGCGACCAGACGCACTCGGCGAGCGAGGTGTCGTCGTTCCTGATCGATCTGCCGGTGGGCGAACCGAACCCGGTGATGCGGTTGTCGCACATCGCGCACGCCTCCGAACTCAACGGTCGTCAGCGGCGCGGCGTCCGCGCGCGTACGCTCGTGCACCTGGCCGGTTTCGCTCCGGCCAGCCTGCATGCGATGAGTGTGCGAGCGGCGAGTACGTTCGCAGAACACACGTTCAATCTGGTGATCACCAACGCGCCGGGTCCGCAGGCGCCGATGTACATCGGCGGCGCGCGGATGCTGGAGATGTACCCGGTGTCGCCACTGCTGCGCAATCAGGCGTCGAGTATCGGGATCACGTCCTACGACGGGCGTGTCTTCTACGGTCTCAACGCCGACCGCGACGCGATGGCCGACATCGGCGTGCTCGCCACGGCGGTGCGCGATTCCATGGAGGAGATGCTCGGTGCCTGCGTCTGATCAGAAGAAGCTGCGGGTCTACATCCCGGCCACGGTGCCGATGCTGCGCGATCTGGTCGGCAACCGTGAGCTGGCCCCCGTCGGCGGGACCGCGTTCGCGGTGACGCCCGCGCTGCGCGAGGCCTACGCCTCCGGCGACGACGAGGAACTCGGCGAAGTCGCCATGAACGAGGCCGCGCGCGCCTCGCTGCGACTGCTGGCCGCCGAACGCGAGGCGATCGGATCGGAGGACTCCGACGACGAGGCCGCGCCGGCGGCGGGCGGTAACCCGGTTTACCGCCGTGCGGTGATCGCCGCCGACGTGACCGGCGCGAAGCTGCGGCCCGACCTCGACGACGCGGTGGTCCGGCTGGCGGGCCCGATCGGCTACCAGCAGATCGCCTCGGTGCACGTCGACCTGGCCGACGCCGAACCACAGGTTGCCAAGGCCGTCGACGTGGTGGACGCGGCCGATCTCGGCGACACCGACGCCGAGTTCGTCCTCGGCGACGCCGAGGACCATCAATTGGCCTGGTACGCGGCCCAAGAGCTGCCGTTTCTGCTCGAGCTCCTCTGAATCGCCGCAGCGGGCGCCCCACTGACCTGCCGCCGTAACCTACGATGCCGTAACCTTGCTGGCGAGGCCTCCGATCGGCGAGACGGCGGCCCGCGCATCCGACGACAGGGAGACCAACGGCAGCGATGGGTTCGAAAATTGGGAGCTCCGTGCGAAGCGTCCGTGCGTGGCTGGAGGCGCCCGCCGCGAGCGTCGCCGAGCGCGGCGGCAAGCTGAACGTGCTGCGCGGAGCCTTTGCGCGCGTGACCACACCGCTGCTGCCCGACGACTACCTGCACCTGGCCAACCCGCTGTGGTCGGCTCGCGAGCTGCGGGGACGCATCGTCGAGGTACGCAAGGAGACCGCCGATTCCGCGACGCTGGTGATCCAGCCGGGATGGGGCTTCGACTTCAAATACCAGCCCGGCCAGTACATCGGCATCGGCATCCTGGTGGACGGCCGCTGGCATTGGCGCTCGTATTCACTGACCTGTCCGCCGAATTGGTCCGACCCCGGCCACGGCGGCAAGCGACTGATCTCCATCGCCGTGAAGGCGATGCCGGAAGGCTTCCTGTCCAGCCACCTGGTCAGCGGCGTGCCGGTCGGCACCGTCGTCCGGCTCGCCGCCCCGCAGGGCGGTTTCGTACTGCCGTCCCCGCCGCCGGAGAAGGTGCTGTTCCTCACCGCGGGCAGCGGCGTCACGCCGGTGATCGCCATGCTGCGCGCGATGGACCGCCGCGAGGTGTTCACCGACGTGGTGCACCTGCACTCCGCGCGCACTTCCGACGACGTGATGTTCGGCGCGGAGCTGGGCGCGCTGCGCGACCGCAATCCCGGCTTCGACACCCGCCTGCATCTCACCGCCGAGCGGGGCAAATTCGCCCTCGCCGATCTCGACACCGAGGTCCCCGACTGGCGCGAACGCCAGACCTGGGCGTGCGGCCCGGCCGGAATGCTCGACGAGATCGAGAACCACTGGCGCGACGCGGGGCTGTCGGACCGGCTGCACGTGGAGCGCTTCGAGATCGAACGCTCCGCGGTCGGTGCGGGCGGCACGGTCACCTTCGGCAAGACCGGTCGCAGCGTCGCGGCCGACGGCGCGACCAGCCTGCTCGAGGCCGGTGAGTCCGCCGGTGTTCAGATGCCGTTCGGCTGCCGGATGGGCATCTGCCAGACCTGCGTGGTCACCTTGAGTTCCGGACACGCGCGCGACCTGCGCAACGGTGAGGAGCGCCGCGAAGGCGACAAGGTGCAGACCTGCATCTCGGCGGCGGCGGGCGACTGCACCCTGGACGTCTAGTCCGGCAGGTACCCTCGAGGTGTATCGAGTAGGGAAAGGACCCCGGTGGCCATCACCGACATCAAGACGTTCGCGCATCTCACGGCGGCCGATATCGAGACACTGGGGCAGGAACTCGATTCCATCCGGCGTTCGGTGGAGCTGTCGCGCGGCGAGCGCGACGCGAAGTACATCCGGCGCACGATCGCGGCGCAACGCGGTCTCGAGGTAGCCGCCCGGGTGGTGCTGTTCGGCAGCCGCAACCGCTGGGCCTGGCTGGCAGGCACCGCGATGCTGTCGGTGGCCAAGATCATCGAGAACATGGAGCTCGGGCACAACGTCAGCCACGGGCAATGGGACTGGATGAACGACCCGGAGATCCACTCCAGTTCGTGGGAGTGGGACATGACCGGCCCCTCCGCGCAGTGGCGCCGGGCGCACAACTACTCCCACCACACCTACACGAATGTGCTGGGCAAGGACGAGGACCTCGGTTTCGGCATCCTCCGGATGACCCGGGACGAGCAGTGGCGGCCGATCCATCTGGTGCAGCCGCTGGCGAACTTGCTGCTCGCCGCGACCTTCGAGTGGGGCATCGCGCTGCACGACTGGAGCATCGACAAGGAGCTGTCGGACACCCCGCGCTGGGAGGTCGCCTCCGGTCCGAACGTGGAGTTCGCCCGCAAGATCTGCCGTCAGGTGGCCAAGGACTACCTCATCCATCCCGCGCTGACGGGTCCGGCGTTCAAGCACACGCTGAAGGCCAACGCGATGGCGAACCTGGTGCGCAATCTGTGGGCGTACGCGGTGATCTTCTGCGGGCACTTCCCCGACGGCGCGGAGAAGTTCACCGTCGAACAGCTGGAGAACGAGACCAGCGGCGAGTGGTATCTGCGCCAGATGCTCGGCAGCGCGAACTTCGAAGCGGGGCCCGCCATGGCGTTCATGAGCGGCAACCTCTGCTACCAGATCGAGCACCATCTGTTCCCCGACCTGCCGAGCAACCGGTATCAGGAGATCGCGGTACGGGTCCGCGAGCTGTGCGACAAGTACGACCTGCCCTACACCACCGGGTCGCTGGGCAAGCAGTATCTGCTGGCCTTCCGCACGATCCACAAGCTGGCCCTGCCGGACCGGTTCCTCAAGGCCACCGCCGACAACGCGCCGGAGACCTCCTCCGAGCGCAAGTTCGCCGGTATCACGCTGCCGTCGCTCGGCGCGGAATCCACGCACTGGCTGCGCGTCGATCCGGAGACCGGCGAGCGGCGCGGCCTGCGTTCGGCGCTGCACGAGGCGAAGATCGCGCTGCGCGAGAAGGCGCGGCAGGAGAAGGAGATGCTCCGCGAGGCCAAGGCGGCCCTACAGGAGAAGGCCGAACACGAGCGGCAGGTGCTGCGCGAGGCCAAGCTCGCGTTCCAGGAACGGGCCCGTCATGAACAAGCGGCGCTGCGCGAAAAAGCGAAGCGGGACAGGCGTTTTCGCTTTCCGGGCAGGGCGCGCTAACCTACCATTCGACAGCCGGGATCGCAATAAGGTATTTGACACATCCGTGCGGCGCACCTCGCAACCTACGGTTTCGTAACTTACGGTAAAGTAACCCGCATGGCGATCTCGGATGTCAAGGAATACGCGCACCTCACCGAGGCCGACGTGGAAGCACTCGGCGCGGAATTCGACGCGATCCGGCGGGAAATCGAAGCCTCGCGCGGCGCACGCGACGCGAAGTACATCCGCAACGTCATCCGGTTGCAGCGCGTTCTCGAGATCAGCGGCCGTGCGGTGCTCTTCGCGAGCCCGAAGCGCCCCGCGTGGCTGGCAGGCGTCGCACTGCTCGCCACCGCCAAGATCATCGAGAACATGGAGATCGGGCACAACGTCATGCACGGGCAGTGGGACTGGATGAACGATCCGGAGATCCACTCCAGCTCGTGGGAGTGGGACAACACCGGCGCGGCCAAGCACTGGAAGCACACCCACAACTACCTGCATCACAAGTACACCAACGTGCTCGGCATGGACGACGACATCGGCTACGGCCTGCTGCGGGTGACCCGCGACCAGCGCTGGAAGCCGTTCAACCTGGGCAACCCGGTCTACAACCTGCTGTTGCAGCTGTTTTTCGAGTACGGCGTCGCCATCCAGCACCTGGAGCTGGGCAAACTGGTGGCGGGCCGGTACAAGCCCGGTTCCCCCGAACGGGCCGAGTTCGAGCGCAAGCGCGACGAGGCGCTCACCAAGATGGGCAAGCAGGTCCTCAAGGACTACGTGGTCTTCCCCGCCCTCACCGGTCCCGCGTTCTTCTCCACGCTGACGGCCAACCTGGCCGCGAACGCGATCCGCAACATCTGGTCCAACGCGGTGATCTTCTGCGGGCACTTCCCCGACGGGGCGGAGAAGTTCACCAAGGCCGACATCGACGGCGAAACGCACGGCCAGTGGTACCTGCGCCAGATGCTCGGCAGCGCCAACATCTCCGGCGGCCCGGTCATGCACTTCATGACCGGCAATCTGAGCCACCAGATCGAACACCACCTGTTCCCCGATCTGCCGAGCAACCGGTACGCCGACATCGCCGTGCGGGTGCGCGAGCTGGCCGACAAGTACGACCTGCCCTACACCACCGGCTCGCTGCCGGTGCAGTACTTCAAGGCGTGGCGCACCATCCTCAAACTGGCGTTGCCGAACAAGTACCTGCGGGCCACCGCCGACGATGCGCCCGAGACCGCCTCGGAACGCAAGTTCGGGGGCCACACCGCCGCCTCCATCGATCCGGTGACGGGCCGCCGCCGCGGTCTGCGCACCGCGCTCGCCGGGGGACGGCGGCGGCTGGCCCGGCGCCGCGTGTCCGCAGCAGGCTGACTTCCACTCCCGCCACGCCGCGGTCGGTCGGCGACGCAGGAGCCAACGCCGTGTGCGGCGAGTTCGCCGGGTTTGATTGACTCGGACGGTGCATGCTGAAGTTCTGAGCGTCTACGAGGCCATCCGGCGCCGTCGTGACGTACGCGCGGAGTTCACCGGCGAACTCGTCGACGATGCGACATTGTGGCGGCTGCTGGATGCCGCGCACCGGGCGCCGAGCGTCGGGAATTCGCAGCCCTGGGATTTCGTGGTGGTCCGCGAGCCGGCGACGCTGCGCGAGTTCGCCGAACACGTGGCACAGAAGCGCATCGAGTTCCGCGACGCGCTGCCACCCGAGCGCGCCGCCACCTTCGAGCCGATCAAGATCGAGGGCATTTCGGAGAGCGGTACCGGGATCGTGGTCTGCTACGACCACGATCGCGGCGGGCCGCAGGTGCTCGGCCGGGCCACGGTGCCCGAAACCGGTATCTACTCCGCGGTTCTCGCCATCCAGAACCTTTGGCTGGCCGCCACCGCCGAAGGCATCGGCGTGGGGTGGGTGTCGTTCTACGATCCCGGTTTCCTGTCCGATCTGATCGGCCTCCCGGAGGGCGTCCGCACGGTCGCCTGGCTGTGCGTCGGGCCGGTGCGCGAGTTCCAGCGCATTCCCGATCTGGAGCGCTTCGGCTGGCGCGCGGGCAGACCCCTCACGGACGCGGTGCACCGCGAGACCTATCGGGGCTGACCTTCCGCGCATCGTTACCCAAATGTGCGGATCGTTCATGCTTCAATCGGATCCCCACTGGGTACGACAAGGGCGAAACTGTCACTTACGCAGTGCGCTTCATCGTGGTTTTCGTCGGTTCCAGGAGGTTTGTGCAATGGCCAATGTCGATGCTGTTCGGCTGTCCAGCGAGCTGGGCATCGATCTGGCACAGGCGACGTTGCGCCTGCGTCGAGAAGGCGTCCCCGGCGAGACCAAGCACCAGACCTGTCTGCGCATCCTCGCGGACGAGGGGCGCAAGCGCCGGGGCTTCACAGGCAAGGCCTGAGAGGCTCCGGCAGGGCCACTTATACGTCGCCTCAGACGCGTTCGAGCACCGCCGATGCGCCGATGCCGCCCGCGGCGCAGATACCGAGCAGGGCCGCGTTCTTGCCCGTGCGAGTCAGTTCGTTGGCCATGGTGGTCACCATGCGCGCCCCGGTGGCGCCGAACGGGTGACCGAGCGAGATCGAGCCGCCGTGCACGTTCAGCTTGTCGACGTCCACCTCGCCGACGGCGGTATCGCGATCCAGCCTGGTCTTGGCCCATTCGTCGCTGGCCAGTGCGGTAAGCACCGCCAAGGTCTGGGCGGCGAAGGCCTCGTGGATATCCACGAGATCGACGTCGGCCAAGGACATTCCGGCTTTCTCCAGCGCGCGTGGCATCGAGATGGCCGGCCCGATTAGCACCTGATCGGCCGGGTCGACGCTCACGTAGCTCCACGACCGGAACGCCGCCAGCGGCCGATATCCGAGGGCGTGCGCTTTCTCTTCGCTCATCAGCAGCACCGCGGCGGCACCGTCGGTGAGCGGGCTGGCGTTGCCAGCGGTCACGCTGCCGTCGGCGGCGAAAACCGGTTTCAGCGCGGCCAGTTTCGCGACGCTGGTGTCGCCGCGCACCAGACCGTCGCGCCGGATCTCCGCGTCTTCGGGCGTGCGGATCCGCAGCACCTCGTCATCGAACCGGCCGGAGTCGATGGCGGCCGCCGCGCGGTGATGCGAGCGGGCGGCGAACTCGTCCTGGTCCGCGCGGCTCACGCCGTGGATACGAGCCATCTTCTCGGCCGACTCGCCCATCACCTCGCCGGTGGTGCGCTCGGCGATCTTGGGCCTGCTCGGTAGCAGGTCGGTGAACGGCGCCAAGCGCGCGACCGCGGACAAGTAGTCCTTCGGCTTCGGCTTGCCCAGCGCCAGCGGCGCCGCCGCGTGCACGACCTTTTGCGGCAGCTTGACCTCGGCGTTGGAGGTGGAATCGCTGCCGCCCGCGATCATGACGTCGTATTCGCCCCGCTCGATCGCGGCCGCCGCCGACGTGACCGCCTGCAGACCGGAGGCGCAGGCCCTGGTCACGGTGTAGCCCTCACAGCCCGGGTCCAGCGCCAGGTCCAACGCGACTTCGCGGGCGATGTTCGGCGCCGCGCTGGGCAGGATGACCCCGCCCCACACGATCGCCTCCACTTCCGCACCGGGCAGCCCGGTGCGCTCCAGCAGTCCACGGACCGCGGCATCGGCCAGCGCGATGGAGTCCATCCGGGTGTATCCGGTGAACGCACGCAGGAACGGCGTGCGCGCACCGGACACGATCACAGCACGGCGAGCAGCTCTGGTGGCCATGCGATTTCCTTTCGAAAGCCTGGGACCACCAAACTTACTTCAAAGTAAGTTCACCGTCGACCCCCTTCGCCGACGGTGAACCCCGACGCAGCGACGATCCCCTCCACCGCCGCTGAACCGGTCCGCCGCGCGCCGTTGCGCGACGGACCGAGACGCCCGTCCCGGCGAACGCCCCTGCCCGTCCCGGAACCGTCGTATGCACTCCGTCATCCGACGCAAAGAACCGTAACAAACTTTCGACTAACTTTCCAAATAGTTTCTATTTGTTTGCCTTGAGCCTCCCATCGGCTTACCATGAACGCACTATGCATAGCCCTTCGGAGCTGTCGCGGCAGAAGAGATTCGGGCGAATCATCAAAGAACGCCGGGACGAGCTCGGCCTCACCCAGCTACAGATCGGCGACCTCGGGGGACCTTCGGCGCCGACCATCAGGAAGATCGAGGACGGCGAAGCGACCATCAGCATGCAGACGCTGAACAAGCTCGACGCGCCGCTGCGATGGCTGCCGGGCAGTGCCGCACGCACCTACGCGGGCGGCGTACCCGCCGCCGACGAACCCGCGAACTCCGCGCGCGGCGCGGGCGACTCGGTGGTGGCGGGGCCGGACGCGATCCGCTTCGAAATCTCCGACCTGACCGGCCTTCTCGCGGCATCGGGCAGTCTCAACGACGCCGTCGAGCACGGCCGCACCACCGACCCGCAGGTGGTCGCCGCGATCGCGGAACTCAACCGGGTGGTCTCCAAGCTGTCGGCGCGATACGCGACCGCCATGCTCGAACGCAACGGTGGACCGGGCAAGCAGTTGCATCCGCTGGTGGAAATGGCCTTCGCGCACTTGCTCGCGGTCCCCGCGGAGTCCAGCGACCCCGACGAGCTACAGGAACGCCGGTACCGCCGCTGGCTGGCCGGTCGATCGGAGGATATCGATGCAGCGACCGAAGCCCGATTCCGCGCACGCTGGCTGGCGGCCAACCTGGCCACGACAGCGGTTCGAAACGGCGAGTGACGAGGCAGCCATGACCGACCACGGATCGAATCGCCCGGAGCTGACCCTCAGCCACAAGATCAATCGGCTGTTCTCCGTCGTGCATCCGCGCAACGCACCGGAACGCAGCACCGAATCCGTCGCCGAGCAGATCGGCGAATTCCTCGGTCGCACGGTGCCGCGCGGTTACCTGGAGCGCCTGCGCGACGGCGAGTTCGACGACCGGAACGCGGGCGCCACAGCGGATGTCGAGATCCTCGCGGCGGTGGCGCGCAGTTTCGGCGTGGCGGCCGACTATCTGCTCACCCGCGGACCCGCGGCGGACGCGATCGACCGGGAACTCGAACTCCTCGCCACCATGCGAGACGCGAACGTCGCCAGCGTCGCGCTGCGCGGTTCGAACATCGATCGGGCCATGCTCGCCAGGATCATCCAGAGCACAGAAGGATCGATGCCGCCGAGTCGGTAACATGCTTCCCTACATGGGCCACTGAGCTTTTGTAGGAGACCGATCACATGGCCATCCAGGCCCGGTTCCGGAGCTTGACCCGGGACCTCCCGATACCCCACCCATGGAATCTGCAGACCTACCTCGATGCCGTCGCGGCGCACCGTGGTCGCAGCATCAGCCTGTTGCCGATCGATACCGCGCTGCTCGCAGGCACCGGTTGCGGCACGGGCAGCGGCCTGTGGATCGCGAAGCAGGACAGCGACGTCATCGTCTACGGCGCGGACACCACCGAATGGCATGCCGAGCACATCATCGTGCACGAACTCGGGCACATGTTGCTCGGGCACGGCCCGGAGCAGCACCGGCCCGGTGAGCCGCCCGCGGGCACGCCGACGGTGGCGGCGGTCGCCGACCTGCTGCCCTCGATCTCGCCCGAGTCGATCGCCCACGTGCTCGGCCGCACCGACTACGGCACCCTGCGCGAGCGCGACGCGGAGACCTTCGCCGACATGGTGATGCTGCACGCCATGCGTCCACCGCGTCGCGATTCGCTGCTGCACCGCACGTTCTTCCGCGACCGGCGGCGGTGAACTCGCCGATCCCCGCGCCGATCGCGATACCGCTGATCGTCTTCGTCGCGGTGGTCGTCCTCGGACGGTTGATCGTGCTGCACCACGCCGCCGTCGACCGGCTGCTCAATCGAGCCTTGCTGTGGGGTACGGCCACGCTGGTCCTGCTCGAGCGCGGCGTCGCTCCGGGGATCGGCAGTCTGCTGCACCAGCTTTCGATGGTCACACTGCTGATGGAGGTGGCCGGTCTGTACGGTGCGGCCCGGCTGTGGTCGGGCGCCGACCCGGTCTCCGCATCGGCTCGGCAGCGGGTCTACGACTTCACCGGACTGGTGGGTGGCGCGATCATCCTTGCCGTCGGCACTCCGGCCCGACAGGAGGGCAGGCTGCTGGGGCAAGCATCGGACTGGCCGACGGTAGTGGTCTGGTCGATCCTGTGGCTTCCGCTGCTCGCCGCCGGTCGGCTGGCCTGGCGCGCGGCACTGCGCGAATTGCGCTCGGCCGAATCCACCGCCGCCGAACGGATCGTCTACGCGACCCTGCTGGCGACGCTGGTCGTCGGTTCCGCGGGCCTGGTCGTCTCCGCCGTGCGGCTGGCGGCGCCTGGTACGGCCGCGGACCCGGCCATGGTGCGCTGGGCGGCACCGACTTTCGCCGCCTCGACGCTCGGCGCGGCGCTGCTCGCCGTGCCACTGCTCGCCGGGCTGCGGGCCCGCGCGGGCTGGGACCGCGCCGGACGGTACTGCCGTCGCCTGCGGCCGCTGTGGCGCGATCTCACCGCGGCCGTGCCCGAGGTCGTGCTCGAGCCGGACATCCCCCTCGGATCCGAAGCGCGGCTGATCCGGATGACGGTGGAGATCCGCGATGCCCTGATGCACCTGCGGCACTACCTGCCCGGGGAGACGAGCCGGCCGGACTACGTGGAACAGATCGTGCAGGCCATCGCCGCGAAGACGAACGGCGCGGCCGTGACCCCGCGGCAGTTCGACCAGCCCGTGCGGCTGCCCGTCGGCGACATCGACTCGGATCTGCGGCTGCTGCTCGCGCTGGCCCGCCGCTGGCCCGCCGAGGGCGCATCGACGAAAATCTCCGGGCATCCGGCCGGTGAGCCGAATGCCCGGAGAAGTGGGGACGGGTGGTTTCCGTTTCGTCAGGCCATGCGGATCAGGCCGTAGTCGAAGGCGTGACGACGGTAGACCACCGAAGGCCGGTCGGTCTCTTTATCCTGGAACAGGAAGAAGTCGTGGCCGACGAGCTCCATTTGGTACAGGGCGTCATCGACGGACATCGGCGTCGCCGCGTGCTCCTTCGTGCGCACGATGTGGCCGGGACCCTCCTCGTATTCCGGTTCCCGCTCTTGGTGCGCGTGGGCGGCGCCGGACTCGGCGAGCCGGTCGAACAGGGAGTCGTCCACCAGATCGGCAGTGGCCTGGGCGACCGACAGCGGCGTCTTGTCGCCGTAGTGCACCCGGCGCCGGTCCTTGGTGCGGCGCAGTCTGCTCTCCATCTTCGCGGTAACCGACTCGAATGCGGCGTAGAAGCTGTCCGCGCAGGCCTCGGCCCGCACGACGGGACCCTTTCCGCGCGCGGTGATTTCGACGCGCTGACAGTTCTTGCGCTGACGACGGTTGCGCTCGTGGAACAGCTCGACGTCGAAGAGGAAGATCGACGGGTCGAAGCGTTCTAATCGGGAGAGTTTTTCCGCGACGTAGATACGAAAATGATCGGGCACCTCGACGTTGCGGCCCTTCACCACGATGTCGCCGCGCGGCGCTCGTGGTCGTTCCGCAGTGGGTTGCTCGAGTGCTTCCTGGGTGCTGGGCTCCAGCACCGAAGCAGCGGGATCTTTCACTGAAGGTCGTGAAGAAGTCGTCACGCGTACCTCCCGGATCTGGCCGCACCGACCGATTCCAGTGCGGCGGGATTGAACCGTGCCGAACGACGATTGCTCGGCACTAGACGTCCGAGGCGCCACCTCCAAACTTGCGGTTCGGGTGTGTGTCCGCGACGCTAGTCCGCCGACGGGCTGATCGCCAGTGTTCACGCAAATTTCCCGGAGTCAAGCAGCACAAGTAACCAGAACGCCACGTGTCGGCAACCCGGCGCGCTGTAGCGCGCGCACCGACTCGAAGGCCGTCGCACCGGTGGTCAGCACGTCGTCGACCAGCACTACCTCGGCATTCGCCGGTACTCCCCAGTCCGCGGCAGGGCCGGGCGTCGTGGTCACCCGCCCCTTCAGGTTGCGAGCGCGCTCGGCGGGTGTCAAGCCCACCGAATCGCGCACCCCTTGCCCCACTCGCAACACCGGCACCACTCGGCAGTTGGGCAGCCATCGGGTAGCTACCGACGCCGAGCGAAGCACCGGATCGCCGCCCCGGCGCCGCGCCGCCACGCGTCGGCTCGGCGCGGGCACCAGTACCAACGGAACACCCGGCGAACGCAGTTCGGCGAGCGCGCCCGCGAACGCCTTTCCGAGTGGCAGCGCCAGATCCCGTCGTCCCCGTTCCTTGGCGGCGAGCACCGCCCGCCGCGCGGGCCCTGCGTACGGCCCCAGCGCCCAGCACGGAATGCCCGGGTCGTTGCGCGGCCACACCCGCACCGGCGGACCGGCCAACGTGACGGCGCAATCGGCGCACCAATCGGCTCCGGAACGTCCGCAGCCCGCACAGGCGGCGGGCAACACCAGATCGAGCAGGGTTCGCATCGACCGAGTGTGCGCCCGCCCCCTGACAGAATCGCTCGATCATGTCGACAGCATGCACCTGGCAGAACGCTATGCCCTTGCGGCGAAGTCTTTTACGCTGCGCTCGCTCCCTGCTCGAACCGCCATGCGCGCCCGCGCCGGATTCTTCCGAGTGTGAGCGAGCCTTCCGAAGTGCCGACATGCGGCCGGCCTCGCGTACTCGCGACAGGTCGCCGCTCAGCCGGGCAGGACGGGCGTGGCGTTCGCGCCCAGACCCGGCACCTCACGCCAGTAGGGCTGGCCTTGGTCCGGGGCGGAGGTCAGCTCCAGCACCGCACGTGAGTCGGCGACGTACTGATGGTCGGGGCTCGCGCTCACGGAGCGCACCGGGGCGGTGAGATTCTGCGACGTCAACGGGGTCGGCTCCGAGCCGTCCACCGACACCGTACTCACGGGGTCCACATTCCCCTCGCGCGCGATGATGATCGTGTCCGCGTCCAGCCAGTCCACCGACACCGCGGCCGTGCTGAGTCCGACACCGACGGGCACCGCCGAGGTCAGCGCCAGCTTCCCGTCCGGTTGCGGCGCGACGACCGCGACGTACACCCGGCCGTCGGCGATCATCGCCGCCCGCGCCCCGGTCCGGGAGATCCGGAGTTCGGTGATCGGTAGCCGCGGCGCCGTGGCCGAGGATGCCGCCGTCAACCTCGAGATGTCGACGTTCTGAATCGAGACGTTTCCGGTGCCGCGGTCGTTGACCGCGCGGATCACCCGGTCACCGTCGACCACCGCCCATGCCGCGCTGCCGTCCGCCGTCCACGAGGGCCGGGTGATGGTGAAGCCATCGGCCACCGGAAAAGCGTTGCCGCCGTAAGTGCCGACCATCAAGATCCGCGACGGCGCGCCCGGCGGTCGTCCGGCTTCCGCCACCGCGGCGACGAGCTGACCGTCCGCGGACAGCGTCGCCGACTGCAGGTTGTTCACTCCGCCGAAGTAGCCCGGAGCGGGAGTGATACCGCCGTTGTCGGCGATCTGCACCAGCCCGCCGCCGCGCAGAGCGTGCAGCCCGACCTGGTTGCGCGCGGCGGTCGCCGGATTGAACTGCTGCACGTCCGCCACGCTCCAGCCGTTCGCGGCGAAGCGCTCGTCCAGCGGCTTGCCGTCGGCCAACAGCATGTACGGCCCGAGGATGTCGGCGCTGGACAAGGTGAGCACCACCTGCGCGGCCAGCAGTTCGCGCTCGCGCGGATTCAGCGCCGACGCGCCCGCGAAATCGATCCGGACACCGCCGAGCCCGATGCCGACGCCGTCGGGATCACCGTTGGCCTTGGTGATCGCCCCGCGCACCGCGATCGGCGGCGCCAGCTCACTGTGCAGCACCGACGCCAGCGCGGGCTGCGGCCCCTCCAGCAGCGAGCTGATCAATCGCTGGGTCAGCTGCGCTTTCGGCACCGCGAGCCAGCGCAGGTCCGGCACGGCCATATTGCCGCCCGGATCGATGAAGTACAGCGCGTAGCGGCGGTAGGACTTGAAGAACGCGGTGGAGTCCATGACCACGCCGTCGGGCAACTCGTCGATGCGCCACTCGCCGTTGATCTTGGTCAGCTCGATCTTGTTCTCGACGAACGGAATGTCGTCGTTGGGCCGGTACCCGCCGTCCGCGGACAGCTCGCCGACCTTGCGCGCGCGGATCAGATAGTTGGCCTTGTCCCCGGAACGCGACTCCCGCAGGGTGTCCGGTTTCTCGACGATGACCGTGCCCGCCGCGTCGTCCCACTGGGTGGAGGCCGCAGGGGTCATGTATTGCCTTGCGGCCAGATGCCGGTTGGCCGGATCGGCGGTGGCCTGAAGGAAATCGCGCAGCAGCAGATCCGGATCGCGGTTGGCCAGCGGGGCCGGCGGGCCCTCGGAGGTGGGCTCACGATTGATGGTGCCGAGCGCCTCCGGCGCGGAGGACTCGGGGAGGCTGGCACAGGCGGTGAGCGGCATCACGACCGCGAGGACCGCCGCTGTCAGTACGGTCAGCCGCCGCATCCGCGCAGATCCGACACGCATTCTCATGACTGTACGTCCCCCGGTTCGCGCGCCGCGCCGCCCCCGGTCTGCGCCGACTCCGAGGCGGGCGATCCGTTCGCCCCGGACGCGAGCGGCTCTTCGGCCGCGGCGCTGTCGGTGGGCGTCGCCGTACCGTCGGCCGCTCCGGACGACTCGCTCACGCTCGGCTCCGCGGCCGCGCCGCCTTCGACGTCCGTGCCGTCCAGCTCATCGCTGTCGGTCTCGGCCGCCTCGCTCGCGCCCTCCGCACGCACGCCGACCGGATCGGATGTGCCCGCGTGCGCGCCCTGTGGCGCGGCGTCGGTCACCTGCGCGGCGCCCGGCTCGGCGGCGACCGGCAGCGCCGTATCGGTCGTGTCGCGATCGGCGGGCGGTTCCGGCTCCACCACGTGCATCGTCTTGCGCGCGGGCTCCAGCGGCAGCGGGCTCGGGCCGAGCTTCTTACCGCGCACCAGCGGCAGCGTCAGGCGGAAGCTGGCGCCGATCCCGACCTCACCCCAGGCTTCGAGTCTGCCTTCGTGCAGGTTCGCGTCCTCCACGCTGATCGACAGACCGAGGCCGGTGCCGCCGGAGCGGCGCATGCGCGACGGGTCCGAACGCCAGAACCGGTTGAAGACCAGCTTCTCCTCGCCGGGGCGCAGGCCGACGCCCTGGTCCCGCACGACGACGGCGACCGCGTTGCTCTCGACGTCGCCCCGCATCCGGATCAGCACCGGCTTGCCCTCGCTGTGGTCGATCGCGTTGGCGAGCAGATTGCGCAGCACCCGCTCCACCCGGCGCGGATCGACCTCGGCGACGAGCGGATCCTCCGGCATGTCGCTGATGATCTCCACCCCGGCGTCCTTGGCGAGGTGGCGCACGGTCGAGATCGCGGCCCGCGCGCACATCCGCACGTCCAGCGATTCGACCTGGAGTTCGGCGACGCCCGCGTCGTGCCTGCTGATCTCCAGCAGGTCGTTGAGCAGGCCCTCGAACCGGTCCAGCTCGTTGACCAGCAACTCGGCGCTGCGGGCCAAGGCGGGGTCGAGGTCGTCGCTGCTGCCGTGGATCAGGTCGGCGGCCATGCGCACGGTGGTGAGCGGTGTGCGCAACTCGTGGCTGACGTCGGAGGTGAACCGGCGCTGCAGATTGCCGAATTCCTCCAGCTGGGTGATCTGGTTGGACAGGCTCTCGGCCATCTCGTTGAACGCCTGAGCCAGCCGAGCCATGTCGTCCTCGCCGCGTACCAGCATGCGTTCCTTGAGCCTGCCGTCGGCGAACCGGCCGGCGATCCTGGCCGCGGAGCGGATCGGAAGCACCACCTGCCTGGTGACCAGCGCGGTGATCGCGGCAAGCAGGACCAGCAACACGATGCCGCCGACCAGCATGGTGCCGCGCATCAGCGACAGGCTGCGTTCCTCGTTGGCCAGCGGGAAGATCAGGTAGATCTCCAGGGTCGGAACCTCGGCGCTCGGGCTGCCGATGATCAGCGCGCGACCGCTGTAGCCATCCGCGTCCTCGACGGTGGCGAACTGGTAGCTGACCTGGTTGCGCTGCACGAACCGGCGCAGCTCGTCGGGCACCTCCTGGATCGGGCCGCGAGGGATCTGCTGCGGCGGCATCCCGCCGATGACGCTCAGCGCCGAGACGAAGCTGCCCGCGGCGCCGGTGGACTGGCCGCTGCCGCCGCGATTGGACAGTGCGTTGCGAGCCTCTTCCAGTCGCTGCGGTTGAGCACCGATGTCGTGCACACCGGCCAGCTGGCTCTCGACCGTGTTACGCGCACGGTCCATCTCCTCGACCGCCGCGTTGATCTTGGCGTCCAGCAGCCGGTCGGTGATCTGGCTGGTCAGCACCACACCGAGGATCGTGATGACGATCAGCGACAGCGTCAGCGTTGACACGATGACGCGCAACTGCAGCGAACGACGCCACAGGTGGCCTAGGGCAATGCCGACCGCTTGGAACCAGGCCACCACCGGAGCCAGCGATCGTTCCAGACGCGCGAAGACGCCATGGATCACGGCGGTCCGGCCTTGTAACCGACACCGCGGACGGTCAGCACGATCTCCGGGTTCTCGGGATCCTTCTCCACCTTCGCCCGCAACCGCTGCACATGGACGTTCACCAGGCGGGTGTCCGCGGCGTGCCGGTAACCCCAGACCTGCTCGAGCAGGACCTCACGGGTGAACACCTGGCGCGGCTTGCGGGCCAGGGCGACGAGCAGGTCGAACTCCAGCGGCGTCAGAGAGATCTGCGCGCCACCACGGCTGACCTTGTGCGCGGGCACATCGATCACGATATCGGCGATCGACAGCAGCTCGGCGGGCTCCTCCTCGGTGCGGCGCAGACGGGCCCGCACCCGGGCGACCAGCTCCTTCGGCTTGAAGGGCTTGACGATGTAATCGTCGGCACCGGACTCCAGACCGAGCACGACGTCGACCGTGTCGGTCTTCGCCGTGAGCATCACGATCGGAACTCCGGAATCGGCCCGCAGCACACGGCACACGTCGATGCCGTTCATGCCGGGCAGCATCAGGTCCAGCAGCACCAAATCGGGGCGGATCTCGCGAACCGCCGCCAGGGCCTGTGTGCCGTCGCCGACCACGTGCGGGTCGAACCCTTCCCCGCGCAAGACGATCGTGAGCATCTCAGCGAGTGCCATATCGTCGTCGACGACCAGAATCTTCGGCTTCATAACTACTATGTTGTCATCTCCCAGGCCAGGATCGGGCCGCCACGCCAACACTGGTGTGAACCCGCGGCACAACCAACCTTATCGACCAACGATTTCGGCGATGCGCGCGGCCAGCGCCGCCGGACCGTCGTCGGATCGGTATGTCCACCAGGGTCCGCGCCAGTCGCGTTCGGCCAGCTCACGGTACACCGCGCCGGTGCGATGCTGCAGACCGCCGTCGCGTTCGTAGGCGTCGAGCGCGCGTTCGGCGTCGAGTTCGCCACGCCTGCGGGCACGCTCGGCGGCGAGCTCGGTGGGCACGTCCAGCAACACTTGCAGCGCGGGCTCGGGCAGAGCGAATCTGCCGAACTCCAATTCGCCCACCCATGTGACGATTTCGCCGTCCGCCGACTGCCCCAGCCGGGCGGCCGAATAGGCGGCGTTGGAAGCGACATAGCGATCGAGTAGCACAACGTCGTTGTCGGCCAACAGTTTCGACAGCCCGTCCGCGGCGTCCGCGCGGTCCAGCGCGAACAGCAGAGCCATGCCGCTGACCGAGCCCGCGAGGTCGCCGTGCGCGCCGCGCAGCGCCTCGGCGGCCAGATCGGCGTGCACCGAGACGCGGTAGCGCGGGAAGGCCATCGTCGCGACGCGCAGTCCGCGACCACGCAGATCGGCGACCACCCGCTCGATCAGCGTCCGCTTACCCGCGCCGTCGAGCCCTTCGACCGCTATCAGCACTCCCATGACCAGGCACACTACCCCGCCGCACACCGGACGCCCGCAGCGGCTGACCAGCGTGGATGCCGGGCGCTGCGGGCGGGCGCGAGGTGACGGGCGCCGGTGTCCCCGCCGACCGTCGGCGGGGACACCGGCAGCGCGTTCAGTAGCGGTAGTGATCCGGCTTGTACGGGCCCTCGACGTCGACGCCGATGTACTCGGCCTGGTCCTTGGTGAGCTTGGTCAGCTCGCCGCCGAGCGCTTCGACGTGGATGCGCGCGACCTTTTCGTCCAGGTGCTTCGGCAGCCGGTAGACCTCGTTGTCGTACTCCTCCGGCTTGGTCCACAGCTCGATCTGCGCGATCACCTGGTTGGAGAAGCTGTTCGACATCACGAACGACGGGTGGCCGGTCGCGTTGCCGAGGTTGAGCAGACGCCCCTCCGACAGCACCAGGATCGAGCGGCCGGTCTCCTTGAACGTCCACAGGTCGACCTGCGGCTTGATCGTCAATTTCGTTGCGCCGGAACGCTCCAGCGCCGCCATGTCGATCTCGTTGTCGAAGTGACCGATGTTGCCGAGGATGGCCTGGTCCTTCATCGCCTTCATGTGGTCGAGGGTGATGATGTCCTTGTTGCCGGTCGCGGTGATGACGATGTCGGCCTCGCCGATCGCCTTCTCCACGGTCACCACGTCGTAGCCGTCCATCAGCGCCTGCAGCGCGTTGATCGGGTCGATCTCGGTGACCTGCACCCGGGCGCCCTGTCCGGCAAGCGATTCCGCGCAGCCCTTGCCGACATCGCCGTAGCCGCAGATCAATATCTTCTTGCCGCCGATGAGCACGTCGGTGCCGCGGTTGATGCCGTCGATCAGCGAGTGGCGGGTGCCGTACTTGTTGTCGAACTTGCTCTTGGTGACCGAGTCGTTGACGTTGATCGCGGGGAACACCAGTTCGCCCGCCGCCGCGAACTGGTAGAGCCGCAGCACGCCCGTGGTGGTCTCCTCGGTGACGCCCCGCACCGATTCGGCGATCTTGCTCCACTTGCCGCGATCGGACTCGAAGCGCTCGCGCAGCAGGTTCAAGAAGACCTTGTACTCGGCCGAGTGGTCCTCGTCCTCCGGCGGCACCACGCCCGACTTCTCGAACTGCGCACCGCGCAGCACGAGCATGGTGGCGTCGCCGCCGTCGTCGAGGATCATGTTGGCCGGCTCGCCCGGCCAGGTGAGCATCTGCTCGGCGGCCCACCAGTACTCCTCCAGGGTCTCGCCCTTCCAGGCGAACACCGGGGTGCCCTTCGGCTCCTCGACGGTGCCGTTGGGGCCGACGACCACGGCGGCCGCCGCGTGGTCCTGGGTGGAGAAGATGTTGCAGGAGGCCCAGCGGACCTCGGCGCCGAGGCTGGTCAGGGTCTCGATCAGCACCGCGGTCTGCACGGTCATGTGCAGCGAGCCGGAGATGCGCGCGCCCTGCAGCGGCCGCACCTCGGCGTACTCACGGCGCAGCGCCATCAGACCGGGCATCTCGTGTTCGGCCAGACGGATCTCTTTGCGGCCGAAATCGGCCAGCGACAGATCCGCCACCTTGTAGTCGATGCCGTTGCGGACATCGGCGGTCAACGACGTGCGAAGTTCTGAGGTGGTCATCAGCCTCTCCTGGTTCGGCAAGTACCGAGGCAAGGCTAGTCGCTCACGACGGGGTGCGGTTTACGCGGCCGTCCCTCCGACGGGCGGACCGGCCTCGGATTCGGCTCACGCCGTGACGCCGCGGGCCGCCAGGATGCGACGCCGCTTACGCGGCTGAATGTTCGCCAGTGTGATGTCGCCGCCGTAGTGGGCGAGCACGCGGCCGTCCATAATCCGCCGCCACAGCGGCGGGACGGCGGCCAGCACGATCATGGCGGCGTAGCCCGCGGGCAGTTGCGGGGCCTGCTCGGAGGTGCGCAGCGTCTGGTAGCGGCGGCCCGGGTTGGCGTGGTGATCGCTGTGCCGCTGCAGGTGGAACAGGAAGATGTTGGTGACCAGATGGTCGCTGTTCCAGCTGTCGCGCGGCGAGCAGCGGGCGTACATGCCGTTCGGGCGGCGCGCCCGCAGCAGGCCGTAGTGCTCGACGTAGTTCACCGTCTCCAGCAGGCCGAAGCCGATCACGGCCTGCAGCAGCAGCCAGGGCAGCACCTGGTAGCCGAACGCCGCGACCAAGGCGCCGAACAGCACGAGCGTCATCGACCAGGCCTGCAGGATGTGGTTCTGCACGCTCCACCAACCCTTGCCCTTGCGTGCGAGCCGCTCGCGCTCCAAGACGATCGCCGAGCGGAAACTTCCGGACACGCTGCGCGGCAAGAACTCCCACAGCGACTCGCCGAGGCGCGCGCTGGCCGGATCCTCCGGAGTAGCCACCCGCACGTGATGGCCGCGATTGTGCTCGACGAAGAAGTGCCCGTATCCGGACTGGGCGAGCGCGATCTTGGCCAGCCAGCGCTCCAGGCGCTCGACCCGGTGCCCGAGCTCGTGGGCGGCGTTGATGCCGATACCGCTGACGAATCCGAGAGTGGCGGCCAGACCCAGCTTGTCGACCACGCTCAGTTCGTCCCCGGCCCACATGTAGCTCGCGATCACCAAGCCGATCAGCTGCACGGGGAGCATCAGGTAGGTGCACCACCGGTAGTACCGGTCGTTGGAGAGCCGCTCGTAGTCCTCGTCCCTCGGATTGTTGCCGTCCACGCCGATCGACCAGTCCAGCACCGGGATCACGACCAGCACGATGATCGGGCCGATCCACCAGAAGATCGGGACGCCGGTGTGCAGCACCAACTGCGAGGGCAGCAACGCGGACGCAGGCGGAAGCAAGCCGAGGACCCACAGATGGCGTTTGGGATCGGGCGATCCCACGGGTTTGCCAACCGTTTGCACTTTTGCCCCACTCGAAGAAGACCCGAACACCGTCGCATGAGAATACTTCTTGAGTTGTTGTCTGTTACAACCAAGTGGTGGGTTGAGACATGATCGCTATTACAAGCTACGCAGTCGGTTTTCAATGTGCTGCATATGCGCCAGTCGCGCGCCGGTTGCCCGCGCGGGCTCAGCTCTGCACCCGCGCGGCCAGGATCGCTTCGACGTAGGGACTCAGCAGCGCGCTCAATTCCGCGGGCGCGTCCCGCCCTGGACCGGGCGGAGTGGGGATGTAACTGAGGGCGATCCGCACCAGCGCGTGCGCGATGACGTCCGATTCGGCCGCCGTCGACGCCACCCAGCTGTACTGGAAGGCGCGCGACAGCCGCGCGGTCGCGTGCTCGAGCAACGGCCCCGCGTCCAGGGTGATCAGGCGCAGCAGATCCAGCTTCACCTCGCCCGCGACCAGCGACTGCACCAGCGGGTCGGAGGCCGCGTCGAAGAAGAAGTTCGCCATGCCGTCGCGGAACGCCGCGCGGACGTCACCGACGTTGCCGTTGATGGCGGCGTCGACGTGATCGACCAGGAAGTCGGCCAGGCGCAGGGCGTAGGCCTGGGTGAGGCCGCCGCGTGAACCGAACTCGTTGTACAGGGTCTGCCTGCTCACGCCCGCCCTGGCCGCGACGTCGCCGAGCGTGATCTTGGACCAATCCCGCTCGGTGAGCAGCTCGCGCATCGCGTCAAGGACCGACGTCCGCAGCAGGTCCCGCGCGGCCTCCTGGTAGGGAATCCTGGTTCCGGTGCGCGGCATACCCGCGACACTGTCACGGGCGCCTGCCGCAGTCAAAATCTCACGACCGCTCGATTTCGACCATGAAGAAATCCGCCTTGGCGGCGCCGCAGTCCGGACAGGTCCAGTCGTCGGGAATGTCGTCCCAGCGGGTTCCCGGCGCGATGCCGTCCTCCGGCCAGCCCTCGGCTTCGTCGTATTCGAAGCCGCACTGGATGCACTGATAAAGCTTGTACTCGTTCATTTCGTGGCCCCTATCGGTTCGAAGTCGATCTTCTCCCGCACGCCGCAATCCGGGCAGCACCAGTCGTCCGGCACCGTCTCCCACCGGGTGCCCGGCGGAAAACCTTCGTGCGGCTCACCTTTCGCCTCGTCGAAGACGTAGTCACAGACGGGGCAGCGATACGCTTTCACGCCGCGTCCTTTCCGGCAGCGTTTTCCGCCCGACCCGAGCCGTAGCGCGCCAGCACTTTCTCCCGCTTGCCGGGATCTATGTTGGCCCGGGTGATGTCGCCGTCGTAGTGCGCGAGTACGCGCTTGTCCATGACGCGACGCCACAGCGGCGGGAAGTAGGCGAGCATGATCATGCTGGCATAGCCGCTCGGCAGGTTGGGCGCGCCGTCCCAGCTGCGCAGCGTCTGGTAGCGGCGGGTCGGATAGGCGTGATGATCGCTGTGCCGCTGCAGGTGGTACAGGAAGATATTGGTGACGATGTGGTCGCTGTTCCAGCTGTGCACCGGGGCGGGCCGCTCATACCTGCCGCTCGCCGTGCGCTGCCGCACCAGGCCGTAGTGCTCCAGGTAGTTGACCGCCTCCAGCAGGCTGAAGCCCACCACGGCTTGCAGGATCAGGTATGGCAGCAACTCGATGCCGAACACCGCGACCAAGGTCGCGAACAGCACCGCCGACATCAGCCAGGCGCTGAGTACTTCGTTGCGCAGACTCCACGGCTTCTTGCCGAGCCGGTCCAGCCGGGCCTTCTCCAGCTGCCAGGACGACTTCAGGCTGCCCCATACCGTGCGCGGCCAGAAGGCCCAGAACGTCTCGCCCACACGGGAACTCGCCGGGTCCTCGGGCGTCGCGACGCGCACGTGGTGGCCGCGGTTGTGCTCGATGTAGAAGTGCCCGTAGAAGGACTGGGCCAGCGCGATCCGCGACAGCCAGCGCTCCAGGTCCACCTTCTTGTGGCCGAGTTCGTGTGCGGTGTTGATGCCGATGCCGCCGATCATGCCGACCGTGATCGCCAGCCCGATCTTGTCCACCAAGTGCAGCCCGCCATCGATGCCGAGCCAGCTCACGTCGTCGGCGGTGATCAGATAGGCCGCCATCACCAGCGAGGCGTATTGGAACGGCAGGTACAGGTAGGTGAGGTAGCGGTAGTACTTGTCGTTCTCCAGGTACTCCATCACCTCGTCCGGCGGGTTGTCGCCGTCCGGGCCGAAGAAGATGTCCGCGATCGGGATCAATACGTAGATCAGGATGGGCCCGAGCCAGAACGGCACCTGCGCGAGGCGATGCCAGCCCAACTCGTTCAGCCCCCAGATCAGCGGCAGACCGATGATGAACAGGCCGGCCGGAGCGAACAAGCCCCACAGCCACATGTAGCGCTTGCGATCCCGCCAGGCCGGCACCTCCACCGGCTGAGCGGACATGTCCGCGTGCGTCGACATCGTTGTCTCCATTCCCGAAGGGCACGCCACATGTGACGTGCATTACCTCACTTCTGGACGATATACGGACATTTGTCGCTTGTCTAGACAAATCACGCAATTTGTAAACTTCCTCCGGGTCCAACGAACCGAGCCCCGGCCGGAGACAACTCCGCCCGGGGCTCGGCGTGGAATGAAGGGACCGACTCAGCGCAGCAGCACGTCGGCGTCGGCGGGTAGGGCGTTCACCGGCCACCAGCGCAGGTCGGTGGATTCGTGGCTGCGAACCGGGATCGCGCCCGCGGGGGCGGTGATGCGGAACAGCAGGTCGAGGTGTCTGGTGGGGACGCCGAGCGAGCAGGTGATCGGATGCGCTTGGGCGCCGTAGAGCCCTGGCTCCAGCCGTAGGTTCGCGATACCGGATTCCTCGGTCGCTTCGCGCAACGCCGCGCCGGCGACCGTCTCGTCCCGCTCTTCGCAGTGGCCGCCGAGCTGGATCCAGCGTCCGACCCGCGGGTGCAGAGTGAGCAGCACCTCGCGGCCGTCGTGGGAGAAGACGACCGCGGAGGCGGTGATGTGGCCCGGCGCGTGCTCACGCAGGCAACCACGCGGGGCCGAACCGAGGAAGGCCAGCATCGCTTCCCGCAGCGATCGCTCCGGATCTGTTCCGGGACACCAAGCCTCGAGCAACTCAGTGGCCGAAGCGTGCAGCGACTCCACGCTCACCGGCGACACTCTCGCACTGCGGAATCGAGGCGCTTCACAGCTCGACCAGTCCGGACCCCGCGCCCGCGGGCTGCCGCGGGGTCGGCTCTTCGAGCGGATGACCGATGGCGATGGCGCCAAGCGGACTCCAGTCCTCGGCCACGCCCAGCACGTCCCGGGTGACCTCGGGGGCGAAGATCGTCGACCCGATCCAGCAGCTGCCGATGCCCTCGGTGGCCAAGGCGACCAGCAGGCCCTGCACCGCCGCGCCCACCGCGACGGTGAACATGGTGCGTTCGTTCGCTCGCCTGCGCTCGTCCGGATAGTCGTGCGCGCCGTCCGGCACACAGAACGGAATGATCACCTCGGGTGCGTCGAACAGAATGCGCCCACGCGCGACCCTGCGCTCGATCCGCTCCGGCGACAGCCCGTCAGCGGTCAGATCGGTGCGCCATTTCTCCGCCATCGCCTCGAGCAGACGAGCGCGCAGCTCCGGCGTGCGCAGCCACACGAACCGCACGGGGCGGGTGTGGTGCGGAGCGGGCGCGGTCAGCGCGACCGACACGGCCGAGCGGATCCGTTCGGGATCGACCGGCACGTCGGCGAACTGGCGAATCGAGCGACGCAGGAGAATCGCCTCCTTGCGACCGCGTTCGATGGCCTCCGCGGTGCCCAGCCAGAACAGGTCGTCGGTGCCGCCGCGCAGGAGATCGGCGGCGCCCGATCCGTCGTCGACGATCGGCAGCCCGCGCACCACGGCGACCGGGACACCCCCGAGTTTGCCCTTGACCAGGTCCGCGGCGGCGGCCAGCTCGTCCGCCACGGCCACCTGGGTGACGAAAAGCTCGTTGCCCTGGCCGTCGACCGCGCCCGCGTAGTCGTGCAGCACCCGCAAGCCCGCGGCGCCGATGGCCGCGTCGGTCTGCCCGTTGCGCCAGGCTCGGCCCATCGTGTCGGTGACGAGCACCGCGACCGTCACGCCCAGCCGTTCGGCGAGGGCGGCGCGCAGCGCCTTGGCGCTGGCGTCCGGGTCGGTGGGCAGCAGCACGAGCTCGCCCTTCTCCACGTTCGAGCCGTCGACACCGGAGGCCGCCTGCACGATGCCCAGCTTGTTCTCGGTGATCAGGGTGCGGCCCTTGCGGGCGAGCACCCGCACCGCCTCCTGGTCGACGAGCCTGCGCCGGGCCGCGTCGCGCTCCTCGGGGTCCAGCGGCGCTTCCACGATGCGTCCCTCGACCTTGGCGACGATCTTGCTAGTGACCACCAGCACGTCACCGTGGGCCAGCCAGGGCGCGCAGCGGGCGATGTGCTCGGCGAGGTCGTCGCCGGGCCGGAATTCGGGCAGCCCGGTGACGGGCAGGATGCGCAGCTCTCCGGCCGCGTGGTCGGTCGGTGTGCTCACAGGGCGACTCCAGCGAGATCCAGCGCCTGACGCACCATTTCGGCGGTGGTCGGCGGGTCGGTCATCAACAACGGCACGCTACGCACCTCGACCCCTGGCACCTCGGCGGTGTCGGTGCTGTGGATCAGCCAGCCGTCCAGGATGCCGGTGGCGGAGCGTGCGCCGTAGTGCCTGCCGATCGCCTCGGCCGTCGTCTCCACGCCGATGACCGACAGGCACTCGTCGGCCATACCGCGCAGCGGCTTGCCGTCGATCACGCCGGACACGCCGATCACCTTCGCCGGGGTGGTGCGCAGCGCGCCCCGGATGCCGGGCACGGCGAGGATGGCGCCGATGCTCACGACGGGGTTCGACGGCGCGAGGAGGACCACGTCGGCGGATTCTATGATATTGATCACATTTGGGGCAGGTTTGGCTTCATCGGCGCCAATTGTGGCGAATCCATGGGTGTCGATGTTCGCGCGGTAGCGAACCCACCACTCTTGAAAATGGATCGCGCGCCGTTCGCCAGGCTTGTCCGGATCCGACACCACGACATGCGTTTCACAGCGATCGTCGGTTGCCGGGATCAGTTTCACGCCCGGCTGCCACCGGTTGCACAGCGCCTCGGTGACCGTGGAGAGCCGGTATCCGGCGCGTAACATTTCGGTGCGGATCAGATGCGTGGCGATATCGCGGTCCCCCAAGCCGAACCAGTCCGGCTGGGCATGATATTTCGCGAGCTCCTCCTTGGCGTGCCAGGTCTCGCCGACCCGGCCCCAGCCGCGCTCAGTATCGATACCGCCGCCGAGGGTATACATGCAGGTGTCGAGGTCGGGGCAGATCTTGAGCCCATGCATCCAGACGTCGTCGCCGACGTTCACGATCGCGGAGACGTCCGCCTCGGGCAGCAGCTCCCTGACGCCCTGCAGGAAACGCGCGCCACCGACACCGCCGACCAGCACGGCGATCCGGGGTCCGTTCGCGAGCGTGGCGTCCGCTTGTTGTCCAGTCACATCCGCACAGCCTATGCGCTGACGCGAAGGCTCCCGTTCGCGGCAAATTTGCTATACATTTGCTATCGCAGATCACAAGAGGGACTCGGAATGCGGCTGCGGATAGTAACGGAATAGCGACGGCGGCTTGACCATCGCAGCGTCCGGCGTGTCTAATCACAGACATGTCATTCCGGGTTCGCGCGAGAGATCAACGCGCGAACGGCATTTCGAACAAGTGTTCGCATCGGTGTGACAAGCTCGGGGACGTCCGCGGGACAACGTCGCGGGGTATGGCCGTCGGTATGCGTGTTGGTCCGACGGAAAGAATCATTCTGCGCTAACACACAGTGAGGAGGCGGAGCGATGGCCAACGAGATGGTCTCGCCGACCGATTCCACAGCAGGCGCAGCACGTGGCGTCTGCGCAGATAACGGCGGCTGGAAGGACCAAGAGGGGGGTGACGGAGTCACGGCGCCCCGGCTCAGCCTGGTCGTGACCGGCTTCGACGAGATGTTCGAATCCATCGAAGAGCAGTGGCAGGAGCGCGCCCTGTGCGCGCAGACCGATCCGGAGGCGTTCTTCCCCGAGAAGGGCGGCTCGACCCGCGAGGCCAAGCGGATCTGCATGGGTTGCGAGGTACGCGACGAGTGCCTGGAGTACGCGCTCGCGCACGATGAGCGCTTCGGCATCTGGGGCGGCCTCTCCGAGCGGGAGCGCCGCCGCCTCAAGCGCGGCATCGGCTGACAGACATCCGCGATGCCCGGAGCCGCCCGTCCACCGTGGCGCTCCGGGCACGCGCGACACGACCGGACAGTTCCCGACCGCCTCGATGCGGACGACCGGAGCCGACTGGCCTAGATTTTCTCTCATGGCACGTTCCCGTAAGCGTCGACCGCCGACCGCGCGGTCGGTGATCCGCCGCGGCCGCGGAGTGCGCGGGCCGATGCTGCCACCCACCGTGCCCGCTTGGCGGACCCGAGGCCAGAAGTTCGACCGGCTGGTGCTGGAGGCGTTCGCCCCCTTGGACTCCCGCTGGCACGACCGGCTCACCAAGCTCGACATCGCGGTCGACGACGTTCCGAAAATCCGTCCGCTGCATCCCGATTCGGTCACCTGGCCGGACGAGGTCGTGGCCGACGGCCCGGTTCCCCTCTCCCGGCTCATCCCGGCGGGCGTCGACCGGCACGGGGCTGCGACCAGGGCGCGGGTGGTGCTGTTCCGCAAGCCGCTCGAGCTGCGCGCCAGCGACCCCGACGACCTGGTGGATCTGTTGCGTGAAGTCCTGGTCCAGCAGGTCGCGACCTACCTCGGCGTCGATCCGGACGTGATCGACCCGGAAGCGGAGTGAATCGCACCCATCCGGGTGGCGGCGGCTCCCGAATGCCGTTGCGGGGCAGGCGCGGGCGTGTAGGCCGGTCACCGGCTGGGTACTCCGTGAACCCACGCCACGACGCACCACCGATGTCGCGCACCGGCGACACCGTCGCCCGCGCGTACGGCGAAGTCGTCCAGATCACCGCGGGGCCCGTCACGGCCCTGTGGGACGTCGTGCTGCCCTCGTTCCGCGACGCACGGACCGAGATTCTTCAAGCGTGTCTGTCCCCATCGACGCGCCAGGGGGGTTACTCTCATCGGCGTGATTCCCATGCGTCGTTGCTGCCGACCAGGCTGCAAGAATCCGGCCGTCGCGACGCTCACCTATGTGTACTCGGACTCGACGGCGGTGGTCGGACCACTCGCGACGGTCGCCGAACCGCACTCCTGGGATCTCTGCGAAACGCACGGCTCACGCATCACCGCTCCGAAGGGTTGGGAACTGGTTCGCCACGAAGGCGGATTCTCCTCCAGCACACCGGACGACGACGACCTGACCGCGCTGGCGGAGGCGGTGCGGGAGGCGGGGTTGCGCCGCCGCCCACCGGAGCGCGAACAGCGTGGCTATCGCGACTACGCTCCCCCGCCGCCGCGCACCACACGAACGGGTCGCCGCGGCCATCTGCGCGTGCTGCCCGACCCGCCGTCCTGATCGGACGAGGACGGTGTCGGACCGGTCCGGCGCAACCACTAGGGTATTGGGCATGACAGTCGCCCGCTCTGCCGAATTCGTGAACGCGGTGATCAAGGCCTACGACGTTCGCGGTGTGGTCGGTGATCAGATCGACGCGGAATTCGTCAGGGACGTCGGCGCCTCCTTCGCACGGCTGATGCGCGCCGAGGGCGCGAACCGGATCGTCATCGGTCACGACATGCGGGATTCCTCCCCCGAGCTGTCGGCCGCCTTCGCCGACGGCGTGCTCGGCCAGGGCCTCGACGTGGTGCACATCGGTCTCGCCTCGACCGACCAGCTGTACTTCGCCTCCGGCCGCCTGGACTGCCCGGGCGCCATGTTCACCGCCAGTCACAACCCGGCCCGCTACAACGGCATCAAGCTGTGCCGCGCCAAGGCCCTTCCGGTCGGGCAGGACACCGGCCTGGCCGCCATCAAGAACGAACTCGTCGACGGCGTGCCCGCGTACCCGGGCGAGCGCGGCAGCGCGACCGAATCGAACCTGCTCACCGAGTACGCCGACTTCCTGCGCGGCCTGGTGGATCTGGGCGATATCCGCCCGCTCACCATCGCGGTGGACGCGGGCAACGGCATGGGCGGGTACACGGTGCCCGCGGTGCTGGGCACGCTGCCCCAGGTGACGATCGTGCCGCTGTACTTCGAGCTGGACGGCACCTTCCCGAACCACGAGGCCAACCCGCTGGACCCGGCGAACCTGGTGGACCTGCAGAAGCTGGTCCGCGAGTCCGGCGCGGACATCGGCCTCGCCTTCGACGGCGACGCCGACCGTTGCTTCGTGGTGGACGAGAACGGCGACCCGGTGGCGCCGTCGGCGATCACCGCTCTGGTCGCCGAGCGCGAACTGGCCAAGGAGCCCGGCGCAGTGATCATCCACAACCTGATCACCTCCCGCGCGGTACCGGAGCTGGTGCACGAACTGGGCGGAACGCCGGTACGCACCCGGGTCGGCCATTCCTTCATCAAGCAGGAGATGGCCGCCACCGGAGCGGTGTTCGGCGGCGAACACTCCGCGCACTACTACTTCCGCGACTTCTGGGGCGCCGACTCCGGGATGCTCGCGGCGTTGCACGTGCTGGCCGCGCTGGGCGAGAAGGACCGGCCGGTGTCGGAACTGATGGCGTCCTACGCCACCTACGCGGCCTCCGGCGAGATCAACTCCACCGTCGCCGACGCCGAGGAGAGGACGCTGGCCGTGGTGGACGCCTTCGCCGACCGGGCGCACTCGGTGGACCGGCTGGACGGGGTGACCGTGCAATTGGCCGACAACGCCTGGTTCAACCTGCGCGCGTCGAACACCGAGCCGTTGCTCCGGCTGAACGTCGAGGCCCGATCGGCGGAGGAAGTAGACGCACTCGTGACCGAGATCCTGAGCATCGTGCGGTCCTGACTGGAATAGTGGAATCACAGGCCTTGGATTCGCCCGACTCGGTCTCGGTGTGGCAGCTGGACCGGGTGGGCGCGGGGGCGGAAAAGACACAGCGCGATGAGGGGAGGTGGAACGCCCGATGATCGCTGGAACACCGGTGCTCGACCTCGACGATGCCGCTTCACTCGAAGCCGCCGACGCAGGCGGCGCCCTTCGCTCGGCCGCCTCTGGCGGCGCCCAGGTGCGTGCCACCGCAGCGGCCGTCGGTGAGGACGCGCTGGCCCGGCTGGCCGATCTGCGACCGCGCAGCGTGGTGCTGGTCTCCGGTTCCGGACGCGCCGCACGTGCCGCCGGACTGCTCGTGGCCGCGCTCGGCGATCGCGCGGGCCTACCCGTCGTGCCCGCCGCCGCCCTGCCGCCGTGGGTGGGGCCGCTGGACGTCGTCCTGGTCTCCGGTGACGACGCGGGTGATCCGCGCCTGATCGACGCCGTCGACCGGGCGCTGCGTCGCGGCGCCGAGGTGGTCGTCGCCGCGCCGCACGAGGGGCCGCTGCGCGCCGCCGCGGCCGGACGCGCCGCCGTCCTGGAACCGAGGGTCCAAGTTCTCGGGTACAACCGCCTGTTGCGCTTCCTGGCCGCCGGAATCGCGGTCCTGCGCGCGGTCGACCCCCAGCGCACCGGCGCCGCGGTCCCGGAACTCGCCGACCTGGCCGACGTGCTGGACGCGGAGGCGCTACGCGACGGCCCGCACAACGAGGTCTTCCACAACCCCGCCAAGACGCTGGCCGCCCGGATGCAGCAGCGGGGCATCGTGCTCGCGGGCGACTCGCCCGCCGCCGCCGAACTGGCCGAGCACGGCGCCGAGGTGCTGTTGCAGTCCGCGGGCAAGGTCGCCACCGCGGTGGATCTGGCCGAGGCCGTGGCCGCGCGGACCCGGATGGCCGAAGCGGCAGGCGAATCCGCGCCCGACTTCGACCCGATGTTCCACGACGAGGAGTTGGACGGGCCCGCGCCGGTTGAGCGCGTCCGGGTGTTCGTGCTCAGCGCCGATCGCGATCGGGCGGCGGCACGCCGTCGCATCGCGGTGTTCGGTGGCGAGGGCGGGAACCTGGTGGACGCGGATCTGGTGAACGCCGACGTCGACCTGCTGCACACCGAGATGACCGACCCCGCCGCGCCCGCGCATACCCATGCCGAGGAGTCCGCGCAGGCGAACGGCACCGAACTCGAACAGCTCGCGGTGCTCGCGCTGCGACTGGAGATGGCCGCCGCCTACCTGCGGCTGCTCGGCTCGCGGACGGCTCCGGCCGACAGCCAGGGGCAGTACGGGGGAAGCTACTAGTGCACGAACTCGTTGGTGCGCTGCGCTCGTATGCCTGGGGCTCGCGCACCGCGCTCGCTCAGCTGTGCGGCAGGCCGGTGCCGTCGGCGCATCCGGAGGCCGAACTGTGGTTCGGCGCCCACCCGGCCGATCCGGCGCACGTGAAAACCGGTGACCGCACCACGTCGCTGCTGGAACTGATCGCCGCCGACCCGAGCCGGGAACTGGGCTCGGCCGCAGAACGATTCGGCGAGAAGCTGCCGTTCCTGCTGAAGATCCTGGCCGCAGAGGAGCCGCTGTCGCTGCAGGCGCACCCGAGCACGGAGCAGGCGCGGGCCGGCTTCGCGCGGGAGAACCAGGCGAAGGTGCCGCTGGACTCCCCACTGCGCAACTACCGCGACGAGAACCACAAGCCCGAGCTGGTCGTCGCGCTGGACCGGTTCGAGGCGCTGGCCGGTTTCCGCGATCCGCACCGCACCGTCGCACTGCTGCGCGCACTGGCGGTGGACGGATTGCGCCCCTACTGCGAACTGCTTGCCGCGCAACCGGACAAGGCGGGCCTGCGCACACTGTTCACCACCTGGATCACGCTGCCGCACCACGTGCTGACCACGCTGCTGCCCGAGGTGCTCGACGGCTGCGTGCGGTATCTGTCGGGCAAAGGCGCCCGTGAGTTCACGGCCGAGGCGCGCACGACCCTCGAATTGGCCGAGGCCTATCCGGGCGACGCGGGCGTGCTGGCGGTGCTGCTGCTGAACCGGGTGACTCTGGAGCCGGGCCAAGGATTGTTCCTCGCGGCCGGCAATCTGCACGCCTACCTGCGCGGGGTGGGCGTGGAGATCATGGCCAACTCCGACAACGTGCTGCGCGGCGGGCTCACCCCCAAGCACGTCGACGTGCCGGAACTGTTGCGGGTGCTGGATTTCGAGCCGATCGACTTGCCTGCCGTGTTACCCGAGCCCGCCGGTGACGGGTCGGTGCGTTATCGCACGCCCGCACCGGAGTTCGCGCTGCGCCGCTTCGACCTGGTCGCGGGTTCCGCCCGGGTGCCGCTGACCGCGGCGGGACCGGGCATCGTGCTGTGCACCGCGGGGACGGTGCGGCTGTTCCGCAACGACTCGTCGCTGGAGCTCACCCGGGGTGGCGCGGCGTGGATCTCCGCCGTGGACACCGATATTCGCGCCCAAGCGGTGGACGGCGACGTCCAGCTGTTCTGCGCGTCCGTCGGCGCGACCGGCTGACCGATCCGGAACGCCGGATGCCAGGTGTCCTAGTCTGTTCGCGGGTATCTCGAAAACAGAGAGGACATGCTTCCATGTCGGCTGGCGGTGGCAAGAAGGCGATCATCGCGGCGTTGTCCGCGAACGCGGGGATCGCCGCGGCGAAGTTCGTCGGTGCGGCGATCACGGGCTCGGGATCGATGCTCGCCGAGGCCGTGCACTCCGTGGCCGACACGGGCAACCAGGCACTGCTGCTGCTCGGCCAGCAGCGCGCCGCGAAGGAAGCCGACGAGCTGCACCCCTTCGGCTACGCGCGCAACCGCTACTTCTATTCGTTCATCGTGGCGCTGGTGCTGTTCACCCTCGGGTCCGGCTACGCCATCTACGAGGGCATCCACAAGATCCAGCATCCGGAGGAGCTGAGTTCGCCGATCGTGGCGGTGATCATCCTGGTGATCGCGATCGCGTTGGAGTCATACAGCTTCACCACCGCGGTGCGCGAGTCCGCGCCGCTCAAGGGCGACGCGAGCTGGTGGCGGTTCATCCGCAATTCGCGCAGCCCCGAGCTACCGGTGGTGCTGCTGGAGGACACCGGCGCGCTGATCGGCCTGGTTTTCGCGTTCGCGGGCGTCGGCCTGACCATGCTCACCGACGACCCGGTCTGGGACGGCGTCGGCACGCTGGCCATCGGCGGGCTGCTCGGCGTCATCGCGGTCGTGTTGATCGTGGAGATGCAGAGCCTGCTGATCGGCGAGGGCGCCACGCCGCAGGAGAACCGGCTGATCCGCGCGAACCTGGTCGACCGGACCCGCATCGACCGGGTGATCCACCTCAAGACGCAGTACCTCGGCCCGGAGGAACTGCTCGTGGCCGCGAAGGTCGGCGTCGTTCCCGGACTCGACATCGCGGCGATCGCCGGTGCCATCGATGAGGCCGAGTCCCGCGTCCGCGCGGCGGTACCCGCGGCGCGCGTCATCTACCTCGAACCCGATCTCTACCGCACCGAGCCCGCCACGAGTTAGCGACTCGGCGACCGGGGCAGTCCTCAGCGATGCTGGAAAGCCGGGGTGCGTAAGAGGTCGAGCGGATCGGTGCGGATGTCGAAGCGGTCGCGCAGGGCGTGGCGCGCGGCGTGCAGCCCGCACATACCGTGTACCCCGGGGCCCGGGGGCGTCGCGGACGAGCAGAGATAGACACCGGGAATCGGTGTGGCGTATGGGTTCCAGCGCGGAGCCGGGCGGAAGGCGAACTGGCGCAGGGTCATCGCGCCCGCCGAGATGTCGCCGCCGATGTAGTTGGCGTTGTGCGAGGGCATTTCGGTGGCGATGATCACGTTCTTGGCGACGATCAGATCGCGGAAACCCGGCGCGAACCGCTCGACCTGGCCGATCACTTCCTCGCTGACATCGCGGGTGGAGCCGTTGGGCACGTGTGCGTAGGTGTAGAACGTGTGGCCGCCCTCGGGCGCGCGAGTGGGATCGACCACGCCCGGCTGGATGGACAGCACGTAGGGCCGGTCGGCGTGTCGTCCCATGGCCACGGCGTGCTCGGCGGCCATGGCCTCGGCGCGGGTGCCGATCACGTGCACCGTCCCGGCCAGCGCGCAGCCCTCGGCTCGCCACGGCACCGGCCCGGAAAGGGCGAAGTCGATTTTGCACGCCGCGCCGCCGTACCGGAAACGACGCAGGCGCTTCGCGTACCGCGCGGGCAACCGATGCCCGGCGATACGCAGCAGTTCGGCCGGGGCGAGGTCGAGCAGAACGGCGCGGGCGCCGGCGAACTCGTCGATCGAGTCGACCCGGTGGCCGGTGTGCACCCGTCCGCCGAGACGTTCGAGTTCGGCGATGAGGGCGTCGGGAATCGCCTGACTGCCGCCGCGCGGAATCACCCAGCCTTCGACGTGGGCCAGCGTGCCGAGCAACAGCGCCGCGCCCGCGGCGGTGACGGCGCGCGGGGGAATGATCGCGTGGGTGGCGATGCCGGTCAACAGGGCGGGCGCGACCTGGTCGCGAAACCTGATGTCCCACAGCGGCGAGCCCTGCTCCAGGGTGCGCAGGCCGAAACGGATCGAGGTCGCGAGGCCGGATGGGATGCGGCGCAGATCCGACATCGCGATGTCGACCACGTCCGGCCAGTGCCGCACCAGCGGAGCGAACAGTTTGCGCCACGCCGGGCCGTCGGCACCGAGGTCGTCGACGGTCCGATCCAGATCTCGCCAGGCCAGTCCGGCCACACCGCCGTCGAGCGGATGCGCGTAGGAGACCTCCGGTGCGAGCAACTCGACACCGTGCGCGGTCAGGTCGAACGCGCGGAACAGCGGCGCGGCCGCCGCCATCGGATGCGCGCCCGCGCACAGATCGTGCCGGTAGCCGGGCAAAGTGAGTTCCGCAGTACGGGACCCACCTCCGGCCGTCGCCTCGGCCTCGTACACCTCCACGGCGAGCCCCGCCCGAGCCAGGATCACCGCGGCGGCGAGGCCGTTCGGTCCGGAGCCGACCACCACCACATCAGCCATACCCCCACGCTACCGGCGACGGGCATGCCGACACGGACGCCAGGCCCGCGCCGCGCCCACGGCGGCGAGCCGTTCCGCCACCAGCAAGGCCAGGCGTCGATCGCGCAGTTCCGGCCGCGGCCGTCCACCCCGGCCCAGCGTGGCCAGGCCGTGCAGTGAGCTCCAGGCGACCTCCGTGCGGGCGCCGAGGCCGGGCGCATCGACGAAGGGCCGGAACATGGCTTCCAGCTCGCCGAAGGCCGCCCGCAGCGGCAGCGGCGCCTCCAGGCCGAAGGTGAGGGCTGTGTTCATCAGGAACAACGCGTCGTAGAGCGACGGATTCGCCACCGCGAAGTCCGAGTAGGCCCGCGCGACCCGCAGCGGCGAGTCCACGGCGGCATGACGGGCCGGTGCGATGATTTTCCGGCGGCCGCCCCGTCTGCACCATCGAACGCACGACGAGCAAGGAGATCGACCATGGCGACCAAGCCGCACGGCCCCGCTTCCTACTTCCCCTCCATCGAGGCCAAGTACGGCCGCACCATCGAAGAGTGGAAGGCCGCCATGCGCGAGACCGGCTTGGCCGCACACAAGGAACTCGTCGAGTGGCTGAAGACCGAGCACGGTTTCGGGCACGGCCACGCCAACGCCCTCACCCAGCATCATCTGCACCCGGAGAAGTGGGAGGCCTGATCCCGGACGCGACGAAGGGCCCGCAGATCCTGCGGACCCTTCGTCGTGCGCGCGCTATGCCTGGACCAGATCCTTGGTCTCGGATTCCTGCGCCTGCGCGGGCGTCCCGTGGTCGTCGTCGACCATGGTCCGCTCGTCGAACGGCAACTTGCGATCGAGCACTTCGCGCACCCGGTCCACGTCGACGGTCTTGGTCCAGGTGCCGATCAGCACCGTGGCGACCGCGTTGCCGGAGAAGTTGGTCAGCGCCCGCGCCTCGGACATGAAGCGGTCGATGCCGACGATCAAGCCGACACCGTCGAGCAACTCGGGCCGATGACTCTGCAATCCGCCCGCCAGCGTGGCCAGTCCCGCGCCGGTGACACCCGCCGCGCCCTTGGACGCGATGATCATGAAGACCAGCAGCCCGAGTTGCTCGCCGATGGACAGCGGCTTGCCCATCGCCTCGGCGATGAACAGCGATGCCATGGTCAGGTAGATGGCGGTGCCGTCCAGGTTGAACGAATAGCCGGTGGGCACAACGACGCCCACGGTGGTGCGCTCGACGCCCATGTGGTCCATCTTCGCGATCAGCCGTGGCAGCGCCGATTCCGACGACGAGGTCGCGACGATCAGCAGGTACTCCCGCGCGAGGTAGCGGACCAGCTTGAAGATCGACACCCGCGACACGCTCCACAGCAGCAGACCGAGCACGCCGAAGACGAAGACCACGCAGGTGAGGTAGAACGCGAGCATCAGCGTGCCCAGCTTCGCCACGGCGTCCAAGCCGGTCTTGCCGACCACGTTGGCGATCGCGCCGAACGCGCCGATCGGCGCCAGCCACAGGATCATCACCAGGATGCGGAACACGAGTTTCTGCAGCAGCGCCACGCCGCGCAGGATCGGCTCGCCCGTCGTGCCCATGGCCTGCACCGCGAATCCGACCAGCAGCGCGACGAACAGCGCCTGCAGCACGTTGCCGGTGGTGAGCGAGGACAGCAGCGTGGACGGCACGATGTTCTGGACGAATTCCCAGGTACCACCCGCGCTGTGCGCGGTATCGGCGAGGTTGTGACCGGCTTTGGCCGAAGTGGCGATGTTCAGTCCCGCGCCGGGTTGCAGCAGGTTGCCGACGACCAGACCGATGCCGAGCGCGATGGTCGACATGACCAGGAAGTAGCCGATGGCCAGTCCGCCCACCTTGCCGACGGTGGCCGCCGCGCGCACCGAGCCGATCCCGAGGACGATGGTGCAGAAGATGACGGGACCGATCATCATCTTGATGAGATTGACGAAAATGGTTCCCAGCGGGGCGAACGACTGCGCGGCGCCCGGCGCCAGCCAGCCGACGAGGACGCCCGCGACCACCGCCACGATGACGGACAGATAGAGCCAATGGGTGCGGTCGCGCCGCGTTCGAGTCGTGTCGCTCATAGCGAGGATTTCCCTTCGAAAGGTACCGACGCGAAGTGGCTCACGCCTTCCAGGCAGAATGATGGTCGGCCGGGTGATCCCGGTCACTGTTTGGTGCATTACGTTCAGCGGAGGCAGAGCTTGTGAGACGCGGTCGGCTCTCCCTCGCCGGGCAGGCGTTCGTCTTCCAGTTGGTCGTGTTGGCGGTGATGATCGGGATCGGCGTGGTGCTCGCGGTCCTGGACGCCAGGCACGACAGCGACGTCACCACCACCAGGGAGGTCACCGACGTCGCGGTGAGCGTGGCCGATGCACCCTCGACCATCGACGCGCTGCACAGCGCGGATCCGACGGCGTTGTTGCAGCCGGTGACCGAGGAGATCCGGCGCGAGACCGGCATGGATTTCATCGTGGTCATGGCGCTGGATCGGACCCGCTACACGCACACCAACCCCGCGATGATCGGACTGCCGTTCAGCGGCACCATCGATCGCGCGCTGGCGGGCGAGACGTTCACCGAGACCTTCACCGGCACGCTCGGCCCCTCCATCCGGGCGGTGACTCCGGTCCAGGACCACGGGCGGATCGTCGCTCTGGTCTCCGCGGGCGTGACCCGCGCGAAGATCGGCGACCAGGTCGCTACTCAGTTCCCGCTGATCCTCGGCGTCGCCGCGGCCGGGCTGGCGCTGGCCGCGGGCGGATCGTTCCTGCTGAGCCGCAGGCTGCGCAGGCAGACCCACGGCCTGGCGCCGGACGAGTTGCGCGCGATGTACGAGCACCACGACGCCGTCCTGCATTCGGTGCACGAGGGCCTGGTGGTGTTCGGCGCGTCCGGCGAGGATGCCGAGGTGGTCAACGACGAGGCGCGCCGCCTGCTCGACCTGCCCGCGGGTGACGTGCGGCGCAGCGACCTCCCGCTGTCGCTGCAACGGATGAGCTGGGGCACCGTCCGCGACGAGATGCACGTCACCACCGACCGGATCCTGCTGGTCAACCAGGACACCGTGGAGTGGGAAGGCCGGGCGATCGGCACGGTGATGACCATCCGCGACCACACCGAGTTGCAGGCGGTGATGGGCGAACTCGATTCCGTGCGCAGCTTCGCGGCGTCGTTGCAGGCGCAGGCGCACGAGTCGGCCAACCGGTTGCACACTGTGGTCACCATGGTCGAACTGGGTCGCCACCGCGAGGCCGTCGAGTTCGCCACGGCTGAACTGGAGCTGTCCCAGTCGCTGATCGATCGGTTGTTCGCCGCGGTGGGCGCGCCTGCCCTGGCCGCTCTGCTGCTCGGCAAGGTGAACCAGGCCGCCGAGCGCGGCATCGAGCTGACGATCACCGACGACACCGCGCTCGACTCGGTGGACCCGCTGTCCCCGCACGAAACCGTCACGCTGGTGGGCAATCTCGTCGACAACGCGATCGATGCGGCGGCGGACAGCACCTCCGGCTGGGTGGAGGTCACGCTGCGCCACCAATGGGCGGACGCCCCGGACGAGTCCACGCTCTACATCCGGGTCGCCGACAGCGGCCCCGGCATGTCGGCGGAGACGTTCGCCCGCGCGTCCCAGCGCGGTTATTCGACCAAAGCCGACCACCACGGGCTCGGTCTCGCGCTGGTCCACCGGCTGGTGGCCCGTCACGGGGGAAGCATCCATACCGAACGGGATCCCGAAAGCGCGGTCACCGTGACGATCCCACGAAAGGAGGCACGATGATCCGCGTGCTGATCGTCGAGGACGAGCCGCTGATCGCCGAGGCACACCGCGCCTACGTGGAGCGCATCGCCGGATTCACACCCGTCGGCATCGCCCACACCGGACGCGAGGCGATGCGAGCGGCGGCCGACGCCGCGGCCGAGGGCACGCCGATCGATTTGGTGTTGATGGACATCGGTCTTCCGGACGCCAGCGGCCTCGACGTCGCCGCCGCACTGACCGGCCTGGCGCCGCGCCCGGACGTCATCGCCATCACGTCCGCGCGGGACCTGGCCATGGTGCGCACCGCGGTGTCGCACGGCGTCGTGCTGTATCTGCTGAAGCCGTTCACCTTCGCCGCATTTCGCGACAAACTGGACCGCTATCGCGAGTTCCGCACCGCGCTCCCTGCCGGGGAGAGCGCCATCTCCCAGCACGACATCGACCGGGCGTTGAGCGCCCTGCGCACCACCGACCAGCGCGCGACGACTCCCAAGGGCGTCGCGCCGCAGACCCTCGACGAGATCTCCCGCACCGTGCGCGCGGCCGAGGCCGAGGGTGTGACGGCCGCGGACACCGCGACCGCGATCGGCGTCTCGCGCATCACCGCATGGCGTTATCTGGAGAAGCTGGCCGACGACGGGTTGGTCGTCCGCCGCTCCGACTACGGCCGGGCCGGGCGCCCGAAGACCCGCTACGTCTGGAAGACCACGGGCTGATCAGACCGGCTCCGGGGCCTGCGCGCGCTGGCCGAGGTGCACCGGCATGCGCTCGTACCCGTGCAGGGTGAACAGCGCGCGCCGCCGCAGCGGACCGTCCAGCCGCAGGTCGGGGAACCGCTCGAACAGGGCTTGCAGGGCGTAGACGCCTTCCATCCTGGCCAAACTCGCGCCCAGGCAGACGTGCACGCCGCTGCTGAACGACAGGTGGTCCTTGGCGTTGTCGCGCCCGACGTCGAAACGTCCTGGATCGGCGAAGACCGCGGGATCGCGGTTGGCGCCCGCCAGCGACAGCACCACTGTGTTGCCCTCGCGCACCCGGACGCCGTCGATCTCGACATCGGTCAGCGCGGTCCGCGCGGTGGTCTGCACCGGGGAGTCGAAGCGCAGGATCTCCTCGACGGCGTTCGGCCACAGCTCCGGCGCCTCGCGCAGCCGCTCCAGCTGATCCGGATGGGCCAGCAACTGCGCGACACCGTTGCCGATCAGGTTGACCGTCGTCTCGAAACCGGCGCCCATGAGCAGGCTCGCGGTGGCCTTGAGCGCGTAGGAGTCCAGTTCGCCCGCGGCGACCAGGCTGCTGAGGATGTCCTCGCCCGGCGCGCGACGCAACCGTTCGATGTGCTGGTCGAGGTAGTCGTTCATCACCTCCATGGCCCGCATCGCTTTCCGGTGCGCGTGCCAGGGGATGCCGACGTCCAGCAGGGGCGTCATCTGATCGCCCCAGTCCAGGAACAGCGCCTTGTCCTCGTCCGGAAAACCGAGCATCTCCGAGATGATCGCGATCGGCACCTGGGCGGCGAACGAGCGGATCAAGTCCGCCGAACCGTGCGCGGGCAGATCGTCCAGCAGTTCCTCGGTGACCGTCTCGACGCGGTCGCGCAGCCTGCGGATCGCGCGCGGGGTGAAGGCCGAGGCCACCGGTTTGCGCATGGCTGTGTGCTCCGGCGGATCGATGACCAGCATCGACGGCGGCTCCACCGGATTCGGCGGCAAAGGGAAGCGTTCGGCGAGCTTCTGCAGCGGCTTGGGAATGTTGAAGCTCTCCGTGGTGCGCACCCCGAAGCGGCTGTCGCGCAGGATGGAGCGGCACAGCTCGTGGTCGAAGGTCGCCCACGCGATCGAGGTGCGCATCAGCCTCGTCTCGCCGCGCAGACGTTCGATCAGCGGATAGGGGTCGTCGAAACCGGCCGGTCCGCCCATCAGTTCGGCGAACGGGTCACCGCGACGCGCCTGCAGGCGCAGAACGAGACGAGGCGCGCCCTGCACGGACAACCAGCGGAACCAATAATGTGGCTTCATAAGTCCAACCCCGTCGTCGTCGCCGATGAGTCCACCGTACGGAACCCGGCCCGCTTGTGGAACGTCCTCAGGTCGGATTCGGCGCTTATACCGTGGTAGGAGCCGCTCAGCCGCGCTGCGCGGTCACCCGCTCCGAGGCGACGCGCCGCTCACGCAGCGCCGGATCCGGGTTGACCACCTGCACCAGCGAAGCGCCCGCGGCCAGCACCGCGAGATATCCGTCGATCAGTTCGGCCGGGGTGTCCCACGGCGTGCTCGACAGCACTCGGTCGCCTTCGGCGAAGCCCTGGCGCATCGCCGATTTCCGCGCCTCGGCGAGCACCTCGGCGACCGGCATGCCGTCCAGCGCGACGCCGGCGCCGCGGGGCAGGAACTGGTCGCCGTGCACGCGCACCGAGGTGGCGAAGTCGGTGACGCCCACCGGCAGGTCGCGCACCGGCGAGCCCATGGCGTCCAGCGACAGGGCCGCGACCTCGCCCGCTCCGTCGGCGTCGTCCAGGCGGTCCGGGGTGACCAGGGCCAGATCGGCGTCCCGGTCCGGATGCAACACCACCTCGGTGCCCGCCCACCAGCAGCCCAGCAGCACCGCGGCGGTCTGCCAGTGCGCGGGGAGCAGGACGGCGACCCGCGCGCCCGGGCTCAGGCCGAACTCGTCGCGAATCAAGTTGGCGGTCTTGGCCGCCCAATTCGCCAGCGTCGCGCCGGACAGCTCGATGCGCGCGCCGGTGGCGTCGTCGTAGTAGGTGACGCGCGGGCCCGCGGGTTCGCGGGCGAGGATGGGATCGAGCACCGCTTCGGTGAGAGTATGTGCCTGGTCGATGTCACGCATGGTTCAGTTCACGCATTTCGGTCCGTTCTGGCCTGCGTCGATCGGTGGAGCGGGCGGGACTGGTGTGGCCGCGGTCGACGTTCCGGACAGGTCGAACATCCGGCTCGCCGACGAGCCCGGACCAGAATAGTCGCTCGCCAGCACGACACTCACCGAATCCGGGGACAGAGCCGGATCGGCGAGCACCGTCAGCCCGCCGAGCGCCTTGGCGACCGCCTGCGCCTTCGGACTGGAGGTGTCCGCCGCGAGCACGCGGCTGCCGGTGACGTGGCCGCCGCTGTAGTTGGACACCGTGCCTTGACGGAAGCCCTTGGCGCTCAAGGCCTGCGCGACCTCGGCCGCGAGTCCGCCGATGCCGCCCGCGTTGTAGACGCTGACCGTCACGGTCGCCGGATCGAACCCCGGCTCGGCGTTGCGCGGGGCCGGGTCGCCGCCGACCAGCGAGGCGACGTAGGACTTGACCGCCTTGGGCTCGACTTTGACCACGGATTCACCGTTGCCGGTTTCGCCGTTGAGGTCGGCGACCGGAATGGTCTCGAATTTCACCTGCCCGCCGGACAGATCCTTCAACCGCTGCAGGAACGCCAGCACGTCCCAGTCCTCGTCGAGCACGATCGTCCGGCCCACCGCGTCGCTGAGTTGCTGGAGCTTGGCCGGGTTGCCGAGCATCTTCGCGCTGAGCAATTGCTGCACCAGCTGTGCCATGAACACCTGCTGGCGCACGATGCGGTCGATGTCGCCGCGCGGCAGATCGTGGCGTTGGCGCACGAAACTCAACGCTCGCGGCCCGTCCAGGCGCTGGCGTCCGGCGGGGAACTTGGCGCCGGACATCCACTCGTCGACCGGGTTCCGCAGACATACCTCGACGCCGCCGACGGCATCGGTGAGCAGCGCGAAGCCGAGCAGGCTCACCTCGGCGTAGTGATCGACGGTGATACCGGTGAGCCCGGCCACCGTCTTGATCAGCGCCTGCCTGCCCGCCTGGGTGGACTGCCGCTCCGCGTCGGCGTTCGAGACGCCCTGGTCGAGGAGCTTCTGGAACTGTGCCGCCTTGGTCGCGCCGTAGGCGGAATTGATCTTGCCCATGCCGAGGCCGGGAATGCTGACGTAGGAATCGCGCGGGATCGAGATCGCGGTGGCCGAGCGTCCGTCGTTCGGCACGCGCAGCAGCACGATGGTGTCGGTGTTGGTGCCGACCTCGTCGCCCGCGTGCAGCATCGCGCGCTCGGCGTCCGACAGCGGGTTGCCGTGCGCGTCGGTACGACTGTCCACACCGACCAGCAGGATGTCCACCGCGCCGTCGCGACCGCCGCCGAGGCCCAGATCGCCGAGACGCTCGATGTCGGCCACAAGACCGTCGACGCTGTGCCAGGCGAAACCGGTGAGCACCAGCACGATCACGGCGGCGGCCACAGCGAGCGAGCGCAGCGGCCCGAAGGCCCGGTCGCCGGGCCCGGTCGCCCGCGACGCCGCCGATGTGCCCCTCCGCTGCGACAAGTCCGCATCCTCTCGCCGAAACTCGGTGTCCTGGCGACGCGTGCGCAACCGATCCGCCACCATGGTTACCGCTCGCCCCGCCCGGTTTCGGGATCCCCCGATAGCACAAGGCTATCGAACGGCGGGCGCGAACGGCCGCAACCGAGGACGTGGCGGCGTGCCAGACTTGCGCCCGTGACCGACCCCACCGCGCCCGACTCCACCGCGTCCGCTCGCCTCGTCGTCATGGGCGCGCACGGGCAGGTGGGCCGGGAACTGCGTCGTCTCGCTCCGGCCGCCAGCGGCTACGGGCGCCCCGAACTCGACATCACCGACCCCGCCGCCGTGCGCGCGGTGCTCACGCCCGGCGACGTGGTGCTGAACTGCGCCGCCTACACCGCCGTCGACCTGGCCGAAACCGAAACCGAGGCGGCGTACGCGGGCAACGCCACCGGACCGGCCGTGCTCGCCGACGTCTGCGCCGACCTCGGTGCCCGGCTGATCCATCTGTCCACCGATTACGTCTTCCCAGGTACCCAGGATCGGCCGTACGACACAGCCGATGTGACCGGACCGACGTCGGTCTACGGGGCGTCCAAGCTCGCCGGGGAACAGGCGGTGCTGAGCCGCTGCCCGGACGCGCACGTGGTGCGCACCGCGTGGGTATACACCGGGCGCGGCGGCGATTTCGTCGCCACGATGCTGCGGCTGGAGCGCGAACGCGACACGGTCGACGTCGTCGACGACGAGGTCGGCTCGCCCACCTACGCCGCCGACCTGGCCGTCGCGCTGCTGGAATTGGCGGGCAGGCCGGACGCGCCGCGGGTGCTGCACGCCACCAACGCCGGGCGGGCCAGCCGATTCGAGCTCGCCCGAGCGGTGTTCGCCGGTGTCGGCGCCGATCCGGGGCGCGTCCGTCCGTGCGACTCCTCCGCCTTCCCCAGACCCGCACGCCGCCCGGCGTTTTCGGTGCTCTCGCCGCGGGCCTGGAACGACGCCGGGCTCACGCCGCTGCGGGATTGGCGGACCGCGTTGGGAGACGCGCTGGCGCGGCAGGCCGATTGAGGCGTACCTCCGCCTTCATTCCGGTCATGCGGCCTGATGGACGACACCTGGCTCCGTCCGCCAGGCGTACCCCGCCTTCGCGGCATGCCGAGCCATCGACGGACGGGTCGAGCTGCGCGCGTTGGGCCTACCTCCGCTGTCACTCCGACCACGCGCAGGCTGTCGACCGACGATGTCCGGCTGCGCCCGTCGGGCGTACTCTCGCACCCCGGTCATGCGCAGATCGTCTCCCGCAGCGCCCGTCAGGGGTCTGCGCTTTCATTCCGGCCACGCGCAGGGGATCGCCCCGCGGATGTCCCGCTGCGCCGGCCGGGCAGGCCTCCGGCTCGACACACGATGCGCGCTCGCCTCTCCGGCATCCTCCACCTCGGCAGCGGACGAGCGCGAGCCATCGACGGACGGCTTGCGGTTGCGCCCGTTAAGGTTGGCTGTCGTGAGTGATTCCGAATCCGCCGCGCCCGCGGGCCTGGCCGTCGTCACGGTGACCTACTCGCCGGGTGAGCACCTAGAGCACTTCATCAGCACTCTAGCCGGGGCCACCGCCGAGAAACCTCAGGTGATCCTCGCCGACAACGGGTCGGTCGACGGTGTGCCGGAGCTGGTCGCCGAGGCCAATTCGCACGTGCGGCTGCTGCGCACCGGCGGCAACATCGGTTACGGCGGCGCGATCAACCGGGCGGTCGCGGAGATCGATCCGGCGATCGAATTCGTCGTGATCGCCAACCCGGATATCCGCTGGGGCACCGATTCCATCGACAAACTGCTCGCCGCCGCCAAGCGCTGGCCGCGCGCGGGCGCGCTCGGTCCGCTGGTGCTGGAGCCGGACGGCAGCGTGTACCCGTCGGCCCGCCGGGTGCCCGGCCTGCTCGACGGCGCCGGACACGCGATCCTGGGCACGGTGTGGAAGTCCAACCCGTGGACCCGCAGGTACCGGCAGGAGAACGAGGAGATCTCCGAGCGAGCCGTCGGCTGGCTGTCGGGGTCGTGCCTGCTGGTGCGGCGCGCGGCGTTCGACTCGATCGACGGTTTCGACTCGCGCTACTTCATGTACATGGAGGACGTCGACTTCGGCGACCGGATGGGCAAGGCGGGTTGGCACAACGTTTTCGTGCCGGACGCCGAGGTAACCCATGCCAAAGGTCACGCAGCGGGCCGCCATCCCGAAGTGATGCTGCCCGCCCACCATGCCAGCGCCTACCGGTTCCAGGCCGACCGGCATCCGCACTGGTGGCAGGCTCCGCTGCGGTTGGCGCTGCGGGCCGGACTTGCGGTCCGCTCGCGGATTGCGGTTCGATCTGCCCTGCGCCAGCAGGCGCGCGACGCCGGGTAACCGGCGACGGCGGCGAGAAACGACCTTGTGAACAGGGGAGCTTGATGGCAGGAAATACAGGCACCGACGCGGTGATCCTGGTCGGCGGGCAGGGCACGCGGCTGCGGCCGCTGACCCTTTCGGCGCCCAAGCCGATGCTGCCGACGGCCGGGCTCCCGTTCCTGACCCATCTGCTCGCCCGTATCGCCGAGGCCGGGATCACGCACGTGGTGCTGGGCACGTCGTTCAAGGCCGAAGTGTTCGAGGAACACTTCGGCGACGGCTCCGAGCTGGGCTTGGAGATCGAGTACGTCACCGAGACCGAGCCGCTCGGCACCGGCGGCGCGATCCGCAACGTGCTGCCCAAGCTGCGCGCGGACAACGTGATGGTGTTCAACGGCGACGTGCTCGGCGGAACCGACCTCGGCGCGGTGCTCGACACCCATGAGTCGACTCGCGCCGACGTGACGCTGCACCTGGTCCGGGTCAGCGACCCGCGCGCGTTCGGTTGCGTGCCCACCGACGAGGACGGCCGGGTCACCGCGTTCCTGGAGAAGACCCAGGATCCGCCGACCGATCAGATCAACGCCGGGTGCTACGTCTTCCGCCGGGAGTACATCGAGAAGATCCCGGCGGGGCGTCCGGTGTCGGTGGAGCGCGAGGTGTTCCCTGCGCTGTTGACCGAGGGCGCCCGCGTCCAGGGGTACGTCGACGCTTCCTACTGGCGCGACATGGGCACGCCCGAGGACTTCGTGCGTGGCTCCGCCGATCTGGTGCGCGGCATCGCACCCTCCCCCGCCCTGCCGGGGCAGCGCGGTGAATCGCTGGTGCATCCCGGCGCGGGTGTCGCTCCGGGTGCGGTGCTCATCGGCGGCACGGTCGTCGGCCGCGGCGCCGAGATCGGCGCGGGCGCGCGCCTGGACGGCGCGGTCGTCTTCGACGGCGCGGTGATCGAGGCGGGCGCGACGGTGGAGCGCACCATCATCGGCTTCGGGGCGCGCATCGGCCCCCGCGCGCTGGTCCGCGACGGCGTCATCGGAGACGGCGCGAACATCGGCGCCCGCTGCGAACTGCTGCGCGGCGCTCGCGTCTGGCCCGGCGTGGAGATTCCCGACGGCGGCATCCGCTTCTCCACCGACGTCTGAGGCGCTCACGCTCGCCGGGTGCCCGATCGACCTGGCATCCGGCGGCGGCGCGATCGGGCTGGTGTTGCCGCCACTTCCGGCGCCTGCCGACGGCGCGGACGACCCGAATTCGCGTGCTGCGCGAAGAACCTCTGCTAGGAGAACCCGACGGCTTGCTGTCCCCAGGCGGTGTGCAGGTCGCGGTCGGGGTCGTCGACCACGCGATCGACGCCGTCGATGAGCAGTGTGGCGCGGTCGCCCAGGCGATACGGCCGCCAGTGTTTGGAGCCGTCGAGCGCGGCGGGGACGCCGTGCGCGGCGAAGGCCAGCCAGCGGCGCATCACGCGCCCGGAGACCTCCATGGCCGCTTTGCGGCCGCCGAGCCAGAAGGTCGGATCTAGGTTCAGTGTCCCGAAATTGCCGAAGACGTAAGGCAATTCGGTGGCGTGACCGGCGCCGACGCGGGCGGCCCTCAGCATCGGGGTCGCGTAGTCGAAGCGGTACATCCAGGTGGGCGAGTGCTCGGCGTGACCGTCGGCCACCCAGTGCGCCGGCATCCGGAACGCCGCGTCGGTGGACATCGCCAGCGCCCCGCGCGCCTTGTTCAGGTCCGGGTAGGCCGAGGTGATCTCGGCGATGCGCTCCGCGGACATCTCCGGGTGGCTCGCCGCGACGTCGCGCAGCATCGCGTTCACCGCGTCCGGCGTCACCGGCATGATCGGCGAGCGCAGCAGCCGGAACAGCGACGCCTCGTCCTTGTTGGTGCCGATGATCAACGGCACCCGGTGCGACTGTCCGCGCTGGAACCGGTCGATCGGGTAAGTCGGCAGCAGATCGCCGTCGACCACGGGCGCGGCCGCAAGTCGGCCCGGCTCCTTCAGCGGTATCTCGTCGAGCAGGACCCCCGCCGCCGCCACGATCCGCTCGATCGGGCAGTCCAGCAGCTCTTCGGCCCTGGTCGCGGGCAGCTCGATCAGCTCGAGGAACCGCTGCGCCACCGTCGCGGCCCGTTCCTGCCCGAACACCGTCGTAGCGGGCGGGCTCTGCGCGATCGCCCGGTGGAACAGCCCGGCGGCGCGGGGGGCGGTCAGCAGCGCGGTGACGCAACCCGCGCCGGAGGACTCGCCGAAGAGCGTGACGTTGCCGGGATCGCCGCCGAACGCGGCGATGTTGTCGCGCACCCACTCCAGTGCGGCGATCTGGTCGCGCAGGCCGAGGTTCGGCGCGAAGTCGTCGCCGAGCGAGGACAGGTCGAGGAAGCCGAGCGCACCGAGCCGATAGTTGACCCCGACGACCACGACGTCACCGGCCGCGGCCAGCTTGCGCCCGTCGTAGATCTGCTGCGCGGCGGTGCCCAGGCAGTATGCGCCGCCGTGCAGCCAGACCAGCACCGGGCGCGGCTCGGTGTCCGGGCCACGGGTGGGATCGCCCGTCTCCGGCCGCGGTGACCAGACGTTGAGCCACAGACAGTCCTCGCCCATGGCCAGGCCGGAGTCGACGGGGACCATGGTGCCCATCGTCTGCGGCGCGATCTGCCCGAAAGCGGTGCAGTCGCGCACCCCGTCCCAAGGCTGCGGGGCCCGTGGCGGAGCGAATCTGGCCGGACCGGTGGGAGCCGCCGCGTAGGGGATGCTGCGCCAGACCGACACCGGCCCTTCGCGCACACCACGCACGTCGCCGTAGGCCGTTCGCGCGATGGGCTCGGCCGAACCGTCGGGACCGGGCACCGCCTCGGAGAACTGAGCGCGCATCGCAGACCTCCTCATACTTCTTTTTCGAGAGTACGTCGAAGATCAGTACGAGAGCGTCGCGATGCCGTGACATTGCCGCGTCGACTCCCATTCATCCGCTGTTCAGGCCCCTGGCCGGCGCCGCGGTGTCGAATCGGTCACGCGAGCGCAGGCACCCACCGCCACCTGGGGATAGCCAGGAGAATGCTCCTGCTGTCACGGTGGCGCGGGATCAGGTCGCGGCCTCCGATTCCCGGTCACCGACCGACGCCGTGTCGTCGCCGACGTACGCGGCCCACAAGCGGCGATACGGCCCGTCCTCGCCGAGCAGTTGCGCGTGCGGGCCGGTCTGCAACAGCCGCCCCTCGCCCACCACCGCGATGAGATCCGCGTCCGCGGCGGTGGCGAGCCGGTGCGCGACCACGATGGTCGTGCGCCCGGCGGTGAGCACGTCCACCGCGGCCCGCACCCTGGCCTCGGTCGCCAGATCCAGCGAGGCGGTGGCCTCGTCCAGGATCAGGATGTCCGGCTCGACGAGCTGGGCCCGCGCGAGCGCGAGCAGCTGGCGCTGGCCCGCCGACATGCTGCGTCCGTGGTCGCCGGTGGGCTGGTAGTACCCGTGCTCCAGCGCGGCGATCATCTCGTGCGCGCCGACTGCCCGCGCCGCCCACTCGATGTCGGCGGGCGTGGCCTCCGGCTTGCCGTACGAGATTGCCGCGCGCACGGTGTCGCCGAACAGGAACGGTTCCTGCGGGACCACGCCGAGCCGCTTGCGATACTCGCGCAAGCGATAGTCGCGCACGTCGACGCCGTCGACCAGCACCGCGCCCTCGGTCGGGTCGTAGAACCTGGCCAGCAGCTTCACCAGCGTCGACTTGCCCGCGCCCGTCTCGCCGACCAGCGCCACCTTCTGCCCCGGCTCGATGCGCAGATCGATGCCGGAGAGCACCGGCTCGGCGCGGGTCTCGTAGGTGAATCCGACTCCGCGCAACTCGATCGCACCGTTCAGGCGGGTCACCGGACGCGCGTCGGCGGCGTCCGGGGTGGCGACCGGCGTGCGCAGCAGTTCGCCGAGCCGATCGACGCCGACCACGGCCTGCTGGTAGCTGTCGAAGACCTGGGACAGCTGCTGGATCGGCGCGAACAGCAGATCCACGTAGAGCAGGAAGGCGATGAGCGTGCCCGCGGTGAGCACGGCCTCGCGCACCTGGTGCACGCCCACCGCGAGCACCGCAGCCGTGGCCACCACGGACATGAACTCGATGAACGGGAAGAACACGGCCATCAGTATCTGGCTGCGCAGGCGCGCGTCGCGATAGTCCCAGGACCGCCGCTCGAACTCGGCCCGGTTGCGCTCCTCGCGCCGGTAGGCCTGGGTGACCTTGATGTTGTCGACGTTCTCCTGCAGGTAGGCGTTGACGATGCTGACCCGCTCGCGTGCGAGGTTGTAGGCGGGCACCGACGCGCGCCGGAACGCCGCCGTCGAGATCACCAGCAGCGGGAGCAGCGCGAGTACCACCAGCGCCAGCCGCGCGTCGATGACCAGCAGTGCGATCACCACGCCCGCGATGGTCACCGTGCTGGTGAGCGCGGTGGCCAGGCCGGTTTGCAGGAACGCGGAGAGCCCGTCGACGTCGGTGGTCATCCTGGTCATGATCCGGCCGCCGAGTTCGCGCTCGTAGTACTGCAAGCCGAGCCGTTGCAACTGCGCGAAGGTCTTCACTCGCAGGCCGTACAGCAGCCGTTCGCCCGCGCGACCGGTGACCCGCACCTGCGCGACGCTGATCGCCCAGTCCACCGCGACCACGAGCAGCGCGAGCGCCGCCGCGACCAGCAGCACGTCGCGCGCGCCGGCCAGGACGCCGTGGTCGATGCCGTAACGCACCAGGAAGGGAATCAGCACCTGCGCCAGGGCGTCGAGCCCCACCAGACCGAGCCCGGCCAGCAACGGCGCCGCGAACGGCCGCAGCAGCCGCGGCAGCGAGAACTCCGGATCCGGTGTGTGCGAGAAGGTTTCGGAGACCTCCGGTTCACCGGTCAGCGCGGGAAGGCGGTCGATCAGCTCCTGCACGTCACCGCTGGGCGGCGCGGCGGCGAGCATCCCCGGCCCCGCCGCCCGGCCCGCTCCGGCAGGAGCACCGGCGGCACGCTGGGAGAACGCCTTCGCCACCTGCTCCAGGGTGCGTGCGCCGTCATCATCGTCCCCGGCGGGCTCGACCCACAGCGGGGAGGTCGGCGCCTCGGGCCGTGCGAGCCCGGCGTCCACGCCGATGCCCGTGACCTCCGGCGGGGTGAACAGCGCGCGGAACAACTCGCCGGAGTGTTGCAGATCGCGCAGCGTGCCCAGTTCCGCCACCCGTCCGTCGTCGAGCACGGCCACCCGGTCGGCGAGCGCCAGGGTGGACAGGCGATGCGCGACGACGATGGTGGTACGCCCGCGCACCTCGGCCGCGATCCTGGCGTAGATCTGTTCCTCGACCTGCGCGTCGATGGCCGAGGTGGCGTCGTCGAGAACCAGGATGGGCGCGTCGGTGAGCAGCGCGCGGGCCAGCGCGATGCGCTGCCGCTGTCCGCCGGACAGCCGCTGCCCGCGCTCGCCGATCCTGGTATCCAGTCCCTCGGGCAGTGTCCGCACGAACCCGTCGGCCGCGGCGAGATACAAGGCGTGCCAGACCTCTTCGTCCGTGGCCGCCGGGCGTCCATAGGCCACGTTGGCCCGGATGCTGTCGGCCATCAGGTGGGTGTCCTCGAACACCATCGCCACTTGGTCGCGGGCGTCGGACAGGTAGCGGATGTCGACGCCGTCGAACAGGACGGCCCCGGCGTCCGGGTCGACCAGCCGCGGAAGCAATTGCACCAATGTCGATTTGCCGCTGCCCGCACCGCCCGCGATCGCCATGGTCTCGCCCGGCTCTACGGTCAGTTCCAGCCCGTCGAGCACCCGGGTGCGGTCGAAACCGAGACCGACGCCGCGGAACTCGACGCGCGGGGGCGTACTGCCGCGCACCGTCTCGACCTGGGGACGTTCCACCGGCGTCGGCGCCTCGATCACCTCGCGCACCCGGTCCAGCGACGCCTTGCCCTGCTGGCTGACCGTCAGCAGCATGGCGAACTGCCGGATCGGGCTGACGAACGAGCCGAGATAGGTCATGAACGCCAAGAAGGTGCCCAGCGTGATGGACTGCGACAGCGCCAGCAGGCCGCCCGCGATCAGGATCAGCGCCTGTCCCGCCGCGGGCACGGCCTGCATCGCCGGGGTGAACCGGCTGGTGATGCGCGCGACGCGCAGCCGGGAACGGTACAGCTCCCGTGCCTTGGCGGCCAATCCGTCGAGCTCGTGCCGTTCCTGGCCGAACCCCTTCACCACTCGCACCCCGGCGACCGCGGCCTCCACCCGCATCGCCACCTCGGCGGCGCGGGCCTGCGCGTCCCAGTTGGCCGGGAAGAGTTTGCGCTGGCTGCGCCGGGTGATGATCCACAAGGCGGGAACCACGAGCAGCGCGATCACGGTCAGGGCGGGCGACATCAGGGTCATCAGGGTCAGCGCACCGGCGAGCAGCACCACATTGCCCGCCACCATGGGAATGAGCTGCACGAACATCTGGATCAGCGTGACGTCGGTGATCGCCCGGCTGACCACCTGACCGGTCCGCAGGTCCGCCTGCTCGCGGCCGTCCAGCCGCAGCAGCGCGGCGAACAGGTCCCGGCGCAGATCGTGCTGCACACCCAGCGACAGCTGGGACGACGCCACCCGGCGCGTGAACGACGACCCGAATCGCGCCGCGCCGACGACCAGCAGCAGCGCCGCCCACGGCGCCACCGACGCCGCGGTGGTGGTGAGCGTGTCCACCACGTGCCGCACGATGAGGGGCAGCACCGCCGTCAGCAGCGCCGCCGCGAGCGCACCGGCGCCCGCGGCCACGACCAGGCGGCGGTGCTCGAGACAGCGGCGCGTCAGGTACCGGATCCATCCCGGCTGGGACGGATCCGGTTGAACCGAGCTCATCGGGCGACCACGAGCGCATCCGCGGTGTCGTACTGGTTGGCCGGCCGGTCCAGGCCGTAGTGTCCACGCAGGGTGGTCTCGGTGTACTCGGTGCGGAACAGTCCGCGCTGCTGCAGGATCGGCACCACCTGGTCGACGAAGCGCTCCAGTCCCGAGGGCAGCACGGCAGGCATGATGTTGAACCCGTCGGCGGCGCCCTCCCGGAACCAGTGCTCGATGGTGTCGGCCACCTGTTCGGGCGTGCCCGCGAAGGTGCGGTGCCCGCGGCCGCCGCCGAGCCGCCCGATCAGCTGACGCAGCGTGAGTCGTTCGCGCCGGGCGAGGTTCACGATGAGCGTGAACCGGCTCTTGGCGCCCTGGATCTCGTCCTCGGTGGGCAGATCCTCCGGCAGTTCGCTGTCCAGGTCGAGTTGCTCGATCGGGAGTTTGAAGTGCGCGGCCAGCTGGCGGCGCGCGTACTCCGGCGAGATCAGGCGCTCGAGTTCGGCGTCGAGTTCGCGTGCCTGTTCCTCGGTGTCGCCGATGACGGGGACGATGCCGGGCAGGATCTTGATCGTCTCCGGGTCACGGCCCAGCGCGACCGCGCGCTGCTTGAGATCGGTGTAGAACGCCTTGCCGTCCTCGAGCGTCTGCTGCGCGGTGAACACCGCTTCCGCGTAGCGGGCGGCGAAGTTCTTGCCGTCCTCCGAGGAGCCGGCCTGCACCAGCACCGGGTAGCCCTGCGGCGAGCGCGGCACGTTCAACGGACCGTCGACCTTGAAGAACTCGCCGTGGTGGCCGATCTTGCGAACCTTGCTCGCGTCGGTGTGGATGCCGAGGCCCTTGTCCGCGACGATCGCGTCGTCGTCCCAGCTGTCCCACAGCTTGGTGGCCACGTCGACGAACTCGGCGGCTTTCTCGTAACGCAGCTGGTGGTCCGGGGTGTCGTCCAGACCGAAGTTGCGCGCGGCGTCGGCGCCCGCGGTGGTGACGATGTTCCAGCCGACCCGGCCGTTGCTCACCCAGTCCACCGAGGAGAACCGGCGTGCCAGGTTGTAGGGATCGTTGTAGCTGGTGGACGCGGTGGCGATCAGGCCGATCCGGCTGGTCTGCACGGCCACCGCGGTGAGGATCACGGTCGGCTCCAGCTTGCCGCTCGGCCTGCGGCCGGGATCGCCCATCAGCACCGGGCTGTCGGCGAAGAAGATCGAGTCCAGCTTGCCGCGCTCGGCGGTGCGGGCCAGCTCGACGTAGTAGTTGATGTCGGTGTGCGCGTACGGATCGCTTTCCGGCAGCCGCCAGGCCGCCTCGTGGTGTCCCACCGACATCAGGAAGGCGTTGAGGTGCAGTTGTTTACCGGACATGGTCGGGTCCTTTCAGACAGCGGCCGGGGCGACGCCCAGCGAAGCGAGCAATGCGCGACGGACGCGCTGGAATTCGGGCAGACTCGGGTCGCGCTCGGCGGGCAGGTCCACCGGCAGGTCGACCGTGATGCGCCCCTCGTCGAGCACGAGCACCCGGTCGGCGAGCGCGATCGCCTCGTCCACGTCGTGGGTGACCAGCAGCACGGTCGGGCGGCGGCGCCGGATCAGTTGCCGCAGCAGCTCGTGCATCTTGATCCTGGTCAGCGCGTCCAGCGCGCCGAAGGGTTCATCGGCCAGCAGCAGGTCCGGCTCGCCCACCAGGGAGCGGGCCAGCGAAACCCGTTGCTGCTCGCCGCCGGAGAGCTGGTTGGGCCACGCCCGTTCGCGTCCGGCGAGACCGACCTCGGTGAGTACCCGCACCGCCGCGGCCTTGCGCGAGCGCGGCTGGCCGTAGAGCACGTTGGCCAGAACCCGTTGCCATGGCAGCAGGCGGGAGTCCTGGAACACCACCGACGTCTTGGCGGGCACCCGCAGCGTGCCCGACCCGGCGACGTCGTAGTCGAGTCCGGCCAGCGCGCGCAGCAGCGTGCTCTTGCCCGACCCGCTGCGGCCGAGCAGGGCGACGAACTGCCCGGCCGGGATCGTCAGCGTGATGCCGTCCAGCACCTTGCGTTCACCGAAACCGCGGGTCAGTCCGCGGACCTGTACGCCTACCCCGCGATCGTCCGTCGCCACGACAGCACCTTCCGCTCGACCAGCCGGATGACACCGTCGGACAACAGTCCGAACGTGCCGTAGACCGCGAGGCCCACCAGGATCACGTCGGCCTGGCCGTAGTTCTGGGCGTTCTGCATCATCTTCCCCAACCCGTCGATGGCGTTGACGGATTCGACGACGATCAGCGCCAGCCACGCGCCGGTCACCGAGAGTCGCAGGCCGAGGAAGAAGCCGGGCAGCGAACCGGGTACCACGACCTTCCTGATGAACGTGGCCCGCGAAACCCGCTGCACCTCCGACAGTTCCACCAGCCGCTGATCGATGGTGGTGAGCGAGGCGTGCGTCTGGATATACATGGTGATCACCACGCCGAGGGTGATCAGCACGATCTTGAACGATTCGCCGATGCCGAGCCAGAGGATCATCAGCGGAATCAGGCCGAGGCTTGGGATCGCCCGCTTCACTTGGATCGGGCCGTCCACCAGCGACTCACCGAATCGGGACAGGCCCGCGATCAGGGCGAGCGTCGTGCCGACCAGCACGCCGATGCCGAGGCCGATGCCCGCGCGCTGCAGCGAGGCGGATACGTTCGCCGCCAGGGAACCGTTGACGAGCAGGTCCCAGCCCGTTTCCAGCACGGTCCACGGCGCCGACAGCTTGCGTTCGTCGAGCCAGCCGAAGTGCGCGCCTGCCGCCCAGAGGCCGAGAACTACCAGCACGCCGAGCATCCGGGCGAACGGAACGGACTTGCGTAGCCCGAGCCTGCGCAATTGCCTGCGTTCGACGAATCCGTCGGTCCGTGACGGCGGCGCCGCTACGGTGCGAGTCAGTGCGATGGTCATGGCGACTCCTGTGTTGTGCGGGCGCTCGAGCGGTTCACCGGGTGTCCTGGGTGCGGTAGTTCGCGGTCACCGCCTCGGCGGCGACTCGTTCGAAGCGGCGGTCGAAAAGTTCGTTCGCGTCGAACCGCTTGCCGAAATAGCCCGAACCGGTGAGCAAGTCGACGGTGTCCTGCTCCCATGCGATCGCTTTGTCCCAATTGTCCGGGAAATAGGGGCGCGGTGTCGTATCCAGAATTCGCCGGCCGTCCGCCGCGGAGACTTCCTGGTCTTTCACGTAGTAAGAGGAGATCCATTGTTCCTGGTGCTCCCAGGCCCAGACATCGCCGCGCGCCCAGAACTCGACGAATTGCCGGACGGCCGCGAGTTTGGCCGAGTCGCGCAGGACCGCGGTCGGCGCCCACAGCACGGTCAGCGCGTCCACCGCGGGCGTGGCCACCGCCGTGGCGCCTTGCCCGCGGTATTTGTCCAGGTATTTGGTCAGCGTCGGCTCCCCCAGCGGGGCGACGTCGATCTGCTTGCCCTGCAACGCGGTAAGGAACTGCGGGCTGTTGAGTTCCACCAGCTGCACTTCGTTCAGGCCGATGCCCGCGGCGCGCAGGGTGCGCAGCACCACCACGCCCTGGGCCTGACCAGGCGAGAAGCCGATCTTCTTGCCGCGCAATTCCTGGATCGAGTTGACGGTCACGCCGGGTGCGGTGGCCAGCTGATAGTTCGGGATGTCACGGACTTTGACGCCGACGATCTTGGCGTCGAGACCGGTCGCGTGGGCGTGGATGGGCGGGATGCCCGCGTTCGTCGCGATATCCACCGAACCGCCACGGAAGGCTTGGATGACGTCGGGGCCCGCGGAGACGGCGGGCCAGGCGGACACGGTGAACGGCAGCTTGCCGATCTCACCGGAGGTTTCCAGCGCGACGCGGGTGGTGTTGACCGCCACCGACAACGAGGTGCCTGCCGGAACGGTGGTCGGCAGCGCGGATTTCAGATCGGTGTCGCCGCCCTCATCGGTGGCGCACGAGACGGCGAGCAGAGCGGTGGCGGAGGTGACGAGTGCTAATCGCCGGAGAGAATTGCGCACGGTGATTTCCTGGGTCGAATCCGGTGTTCTCGGGAATATCTCGCTCCCGGACAACACCGCAGTTGCGATCCGGTCCCGGCAATGGCTCGGTGCATTTCTTTCATGAAAGAACTTTCCCGAATAACCGTGCCGCACGTCAATATTCGTTCTACTTAAAATAAGTCGGAGTCAAACAGCAGCCTCCAGCGCGCGCAGCGGAGTGTGGAACAGGCTGTGCAGCACCACCGCCCCCGCGGACATCTCCAGGACTCGCCCCTCGAACGACGAACCGACCACCAGTTCGGCCGGGTCGGTACACAACAGCGAATGTTCGCGTACTGCCGCGAGATACGCCTCCCACACGCCGCCGACGCGACGGCCGCGGTCGACCACTACCACCGATTCGGGATCGAGCAGATCGATCAGCGCCGCGACGACCCGGCCGAGCACGCGGGCGCGCTCCAGGAACAGCCCGCGCACGGGCGCGCCTTCGGCCGCCACCGCCACCAATTCGGGCATGGTCGACGCCACGCCGCAGCGCTCGAGCAGTGCATGATCGGAGTAGTAGTCGTCGAGCGAGGAACCCCCCTGCGGGCCCGCGCTCTTTCCCGCGCCCAGGCCGAGCAGCGACTCGATCGATCCGGCTCCAGACCGCGGCCCGTAGTGCACCTGCCCGTGCACCGCGATGGCCACATCGATCACGTTGCCGACGAACAGCACCACCGAGCTCGCCGTCGCGCCCATGCGGCCGAACAGCTGCTCGGCGTGCATCAGCGCTCTGGTGTGACTGTCGAGCTGGGTCGGCAATCCGGTGCGCGCGGCGAGATACTCCCGCACCGGGACGTCACGCCAGCGCAGGAAGGAATGGTCCACCACCGACCCCGCCGTTCGGTCGACCCGGCCGCCGGTAGCCACGCCCAGACCCACGATCCGCAGGCCGTCGGACTCGTCGCGGACCCGGCACACCTCGGCGGCGGCGGTGGCCAGGATGTCGTACGGGGCGTGCGTGCGGTGCGGCACCTTCGTGGTTTGCCGGAGCGTGCCGCCGATGTCCACCACCGCGACGGTGGTGTGGGTGGCCGCGATGTGCACCGCTATGGCCACGTTGTCGGCGGTGTCGAGCGCCAGCGGGCTATGCGGTCGGCCGATCCCGGACGCGCCGGCGGTCTCGGGCAGCTCGACGATCAACCCCGCCTCCAGCAGCGCGCGAGTCTGCCACGTCACCGTGGCGGGTGAGATTCCCGCGTGTCTGGCGATCGAACTGCGCGGAGCCGGACCCAGCTCGAGCAACGCTCGAAGTACCGCTCCCGCGCTGCCGTCCGCCATCGCCGTCACCTCTTCATCGCCGCGCTGCCCAGCCACGCTACGGACGCGGCCCGCGGCTGCGAAGCATTTGGCGCAGGCCGATCCGAACACACCGGCGGCACAGGCCCTAAACTGAGCGGATGCCGAGTTACAGCTATCGGTGCCGCAGCTGCGGTGACACGTTCGAGGTGACCCGTCCGATGGCGGAGTCGGCCGCGCCGGCGACCTGCCCGATCGGCCACGACGACACGGTCAAGTTGCTGACCACCTTCGCCACCGTCTCCCGAGGCGGTGCGAGCGCGCCCGCACCAACCCCGGCGGCGCCCCCTGCGGGCGGCGGCTGCTGCGGTGGCGGCTGCTGCGGCTGAGTTCCCGGCGCGGTCTCACTCGCGCCGGTCGGCATGACCGAGGTCGCGCTCGGGTGCGACCCGGTCGCGCACCCGCTGCTTCAGCACCGTGATGTCGGGAAATCCGCCGTCGGCCTTGCGCTCCCAGATCTGTTCGCCGTCCACGGTGATCCGGAAGACCCCGCCCGAACCAGGCAGCAGCGCGACTTCGTCCAAGTCGGTGGCGAAGGTGCTGAGCAATTCCTGCGCCATCCAGCTCGCCCGCAGCAGCCAGCGGCATTGGGTGCAGTACTCGATCGCGACGCGTGCCATGCCCGCTGACGCTACCGCTCAGTCGTCGTGCGTGCCGTCCAGGTAGACCCAGGCGCCGTCGGATCGGGCGAACCGGCTGGTCTCGTGCAGTGCGCCGCGACCGCCCGCGTCGCGGTAGTGCGCGACGAACTCCACCGTGCCGGTGTCGTCGAACAGTCCACCTCGATCGGTCCGGGTGATTTCCAGGAACAACCAGCGCTGGGCGGGATCGAGGGTCAAGGCGGCCGGGCGAGTGCGCGGATGCCACGAACGCAGCAGATAGTCGACATCGCCCACCGCGAACGCGGTGTAGCGCGACCGCATCAGGGCTTCGGCGGTGGGAGCGGGACGCTCGCCGCTCAACACCGGACCGCAGCAGTCCTCGAATGCCTCGCCACGCCCACACGGGCAGCGCCGTGCCTTGTTCATTCCGCGCCCTTCCTACCTGTGTCAGGAATCCCGGCGCGCCCGCACCGCCGCCAGGTCCTCGGCCAAGGCTACGGTCTGCTCCCGCCAGCGCCGCAGATCGGTGACGCTCGGCGCGAGTTCGTAGTCGTGATGGTGCGCGGCGCGCGACAGCGCCGCCCAGAGCACGGCCACGCGCGCCGCCACGTCCGGTCCCGCGAAGGCGCGCAGCGCGATGAGCTGTGCCCGCATCGGACAGCGGACCAGCGGGGGCGCCAGCCGCAGCCACAGTTCGTCGACGGCCTGCTCCAGAGCGATCCGCAGAATCCAGGCCGTCGCGCGGGACCACAGCCCGCCCGCGGCGGTCACCGATCCGGCGAGCAACAGATCCACGGTTTCCAGCCGCTCGGCGACCGACGGCCGATTCGCGCGCGAGCGTTGCGCGCCGTTGTTCGGCCCACGCTGCCCGTGCCTGGCCGCGCGTCCGCCGCCCGCGGGTCCACGACGTGCGCCGACCGGCCGACGCCGCCCGCTCATCGGCGCCTCACCGGGCCAGCCACGCGACGAACTTCTCGGTCTCACCGATCAGCTCACGCATATCGCGCCCGATCGGCACGTGCGCGCCCGCCGTGGCGTCGCGCAATGCGTCCACCACCCACCGTCCTTCGCGCGCGATGAGGTTCTTGTTCAAGTCGTCGACCTTGCTGCCGACCCCGAAGACCGCGAGCGCCACTTTCGACCGGGTCGAATGCGCGGCATCGATGTGGCGTTCCACTTCCGCGTGATCCATGCCCGCGGCGAGCAGGGTGCGCCGCGCCCTGGCCAGACTGGCCGCCTCCACCGCGGAACGGCAGCACGTGGCCACCAGTTCGTCGGCGATCGCCGCGGGCAACTGCGGGGTGCGCACCAATGCGCGGGCGTCGTCCAGATAGCGGCGAATCGGGTCGCTGGACACCCGCACCTCGACCACCGAGCGGTCGCGGCGCTGCACTTCCAGCACGGTCGCGTCGAGCTGCATCCGCCGCACCGCCTCGGCGAGGCGCTCGTCATGGGTGAAGACCACCACCTGCCTGGTCCAGGCGACCGTGGCCAGCACTTGCGCCAGGCCGTCCACCTTGGCCGGGTCCATCGCCTGCACCGGGTCGTCGATCATGACGAAACGGAACGGGCTCTGCTCCACCGTGGCGCGCGGCAGGAACAGCGAGAGACCGAGCGCGTGCAGCTCACCCTGGCTCATCACGCCAAGCGCGGCGCCGTCCACCTCGTCGACGGTCACGTCGAGCAGCACGCGGCGCGCGGTGCCCGCGTTGCCCTGCAAACGGATCGCGCCCAGCTCGACGTTGCTCTGCTGCCGCAGCGTGCGCCACACCCACCGCGCCGTCGTTTCCAGCGGCGTCATGCGCTCGCCGCGCAGACCCGCGGTGGCCGACTTCAGCCAGTCCTCGGCCTTCTTCACGGTGCGCAGCTCCGCGGCGTGCGCGGCCACCTCGCGCGCGCCCTCCAGCCAGGCCACGATCCGTGGCACCAGCGGCGTCCACACCTCGTCCAAGCGGTCGAGTTCCTTGCGGGTGCCCTTCTGCAACAGGTCGAGTTCGTCGACCAGTCGCGCGTGGGCGGCGCGCAGCCGGGCGGGCAGGTCCGGGGCGTATTCGGTGTTGGTCAGCGCGGCCCATTCGGCCCAGGCCTCGCGCACCGCCGTGGTGTCGACCGACGGCGGGTTGCGCGGATCGAAATCCAATTCGGCGGGAACGAGGTCGGGAAGCGCCCGAGCGGCCCGCACCGCGTTGCCGAGCTCGATCCGCGCGGTCGTGAGCGCGTCGACTCGGGCGGTCAGCCGCTCGATGGCAGCATCGGTCTCGCGCGCCCACGCGTCGTCGAGTGCGCCGCGGCCGCACACAGGGCACGGACACGGCCCGCTCGCGGCATGGTGTTCCCGCGCCTTGCGCAGCAGTTCCAGCAGGCGCAGATCGGCTTCGGCGTCGGCGGTGGCTCCCGCGGCCAGCGCCGCGCCCCATTCCTCGAGCCGGGTGGCCACCGCCTCCACTTCGGCGTCTTCGGGCAGCGCCAGCCGCACGATGGCGCGCAGGCCGTCCGGTCCGGTCGGATCGTCCACCGCGCCGAGCACTTCCCGGCCCACCGCGGCGAGATCCGGTTGGGCGGGCCGCAGCAGCCCGGCGACCCGGACCGCGCGATCGTCGGCCACCGACGCGAGCAGCTCCAGCAGTTCCAGGCGTTCCTGACGCGAATCCCGCACGGCGCGTTCCAGCTCCAGGCGGCGCATCCGGATCCGTTCCTGCGCCAGGGTGAGTTCGTCGAGACCGAGCAGCTGGTGCAGCGCGTCGAACAGGTCGCTCGGTTTCCCGTCCACCAGCGCGCCGAGTTCGCTGTAGGACAGGAAGGGCCGGTAGAGCTCGAGCTGGGCCGCCCACCGGTCGGTGTCGAATCCCGTCGGCGGCGCGGGCGGATACCGCTGGGTCCAGTGCGCGTCCTGCAGGTCCGCGTCGGCCGCCCATTCCTTGGCGATGGTGAGGCGCGGCGCGGCACCGGCGGTGAGCAACTCCAGCTCGATGCGGGCGGCCGTGCCGTCGTGCAGGTTGCGCCAGCCCTCCCGCCACGCCGCCGAGCGACCGTCCCACCGGCGGTTCCCTCCGGTCATCGCCAATTCCGCGGCCTCGGCGAAACTGGATTTGCCGCTGCCGTTGCGGCCGACCACGAGCGTGAGGCCGGGCCCGGGCGGCAGTTGCAGCGTCGTCTCGGGGCCGATACCCCGGAAACCGCACACCCGGATGGCGCTGAGGAAGATCCCGGAGTGATCGAATGCCGTTGACGCGTCCTCTGTTTCGGCGGCGCCGATGGCGCGCAACACGGTCCGCGCTATCGACGGCGTGACCGCGGGATCCTCGGCCAGGCGTCTCGTCACCACCTCCGACAGCCGGGGCGGCGCGTCCGTGGAACCGGCGGCGTCGACAGCGTCGGGATCCAGGCGCATGCGAAAAACCCCTCCACCATCGAGCCGCAACACGTCCTCCGACCCCGTGCACGGCGCCTTGTCGAAGCTGTGCGGAACGCTACCCGATCACGCCGGAATCGCCCACCGCGCCCGAGCGAATCTGCCCGCGGGGATGGATATATGGTCATCGAAACGCCTGCGCCATGTCTCGATGTCCACCCCTCGCGCCAACCCCGGCGGGCAGCCTCGATGGTGTCTACACCCGGTCCGGGTGGCTCGGTCGAGCCGAACAGAACAGAATGCCAGAGCGCACCGATCGGCGCAAGATTCGTTCGAAAGACGAATGCGGCACCGGGACAAGCGGTTCCGAGGGCAGCGCGGCGCCGGCGGCGGTACTTGTCGGTGCGCTGGGGTAGAAATCCGGTCAACCGAGCAATGAAGGAAGGCGATGAGGCAGCAGCGAGCCGGAGCGAGCCGATGACGACGCAGTGGACCGAAGCCCAGGTCACGGCGTTGGCGCCGGATGCGAATTCGCTCTCGGCGGCCCGCAAGCTGGTGGGTCGCTGGCGCGAGTGCGGGCAGCACGGCCCGGCGCTGTGGGGCCGGTGCCAGGGCAGCGGCGCCACGCCCTATCAGACGATCGTCGACCTGTCCGGTCCGGCGTACCGGTGCTCGTGCCCGAGCCGCAAGTTTCCTTGTAAACACGCGCTGTCGTTGTTGCTGCGCTGGTCCGCGGGCGAGGTCGCCGTCGCACCGGAGACCGCGGACTACGCGGCGGCGTGGATCGGCGGCCGTAGGGCGCGGGCCGCCGCGACCGCGGAGCGGCCCCGCACCCCGAATCCGGCCACCGCCGAACAGCGCCGGGTGCGGGTGACGGCGGGGCTGGAGGAACTCGACGTCTGGCTCGGTGATCAGGTACGCACCGGGCTCGCGCAGGCCGATCGCTCGTATCGCGCCTTCGAGGCCGTGGCCGCCAGGATGGTCGACGCGCAGGCCCCCGGCCTCGCCTCCGCTCTGCGCAGGCTCCCGGCCGCCGTGGCCACCAGAACCGACTGGCCCGACGTGGTGCTGCGCGAGTACGCGCGGATGCACCTGTTGATCGCCGCGCACCGGCAGCTCGACGCGGTATCGCCCGCGCTGCGCGCCAGCATCCGCACCCATGTCGGCTACCCCAATCCGGCCGAGGCGGTGCGCGCCGAGGCTCCGGTGCGTGATCGGTGGATGGTGTTCGGCTCGCGGATCACCGAGGACGAGCGCCTCTACACCCGGCGCACCTGGCTGTACGGGCGGGAGAGCAGGCGCTGGGCGCTGGTGGTCGACCATTCCTTCGGCTCCCCCGGCTTCCCCGCCGACGTTCCCGCGCTGGGTCAACTGGCCGACGCGGAGTTGCATTTCTACCCGGGCGCCGCGCCGCTGCGCGCGCTGTGGGGCGAGCGGCACGGCACGGTCGAACCGTTCACCACGTTGCCCGCCGACGCGAACCACCCCGCCACCATCGCCGCCGCGCTCGCCGCGCACGCGTCCGCGCTCGGCGCCGATCCGTGGCTGCGCTCGTGGCCGATGCTGCTGGCCGATGTGATACCCACCCGCACCGAAGAGGGCTGGTACCTCACCGAATCCGGCGGCAGCGCGCTGCCGATCCGGCCGGGCGAACAACCGTGGACGCTGCTGGCCGTCTCGGGCGGTCATCCAGTGACGGTGGCCGGCGAGTGGAGCGCCGACGGATGGGAGCCGATTTCGGTGTTCACCGCGGGGGAGGTGATCGATCTGGCACCCACGGAGACCTTCGTGCCCGACGCGACTCCGCCCGCGGGGCCGACCGGGAGTGCCGACCTCACCTCCGTCGCGCTGCTCGGCACCGCGCGCCGCGCCCCGGATCTCGCCGCACTCGCGCCCGCGATCGCACGCGCGGCCGACCGGTTGCCCCATGATCCCGCGTTGCGACTGCTCGAAACAGCCGCGCTACAAGACCTTTTCACTCGGGGTGGGGTCGTGCCCGCCACTGCCGCGGCACCGGAACCCGCGGCGGACGATCCCCGTCCGTCGCTGCCGCGCCCTGCTGCCGTGCGCCTGGCACGCATGCTGCGGGAACGCTCGGCATTCCTGCCCGAATGGTTCGACGCGGCGCGGCCGCACGATTACCGGGCGCCGGTCGTGCTGTGCGAGCAACTGCTCGAGCACGCGAAGATCAATGCCGGTTTGCGCGAGCCGCTGCTACGCCTCGCGGGCACACGCGGCAGCTGGCTGGCGGCCCGGCATCCGGATCGGCGCGACTTGGTGCGGCTGCCCGTCGAACGGTCCACCGACACTTGGCTGTTCGGTCGACCACCCGAGCGGCGCGACTGGCTCGCCGACCTCCGGCGCGGCGACGCGGGCGCGGCCAGGGCGGAGCTCACCGCGGCGTGGCCGAAGGAATCCGGGCCGCTGAAGGCCGAACTGCTGGCCGTGCTCGCCGACGGGCTCGGCCCGGACGACGAGCCCCTGCTGGAAACGGCGCTGGACGACCGGCGCGCCGACGTGCGCCGCACCGCCGCCGGACTGCTCGCACTACTGCCGGAATCGGCGTTCTCGCAGCGGATGCGCGCCCGAGCAAGCGCGTGGATCCGCGCCGAGCACCGAATGCTGCACACGAACGTGGTTCTCACGCTGCCCGACCGGCCCGACGCCGCCGCGCAGCGCGACGGGATCACCGACCGCACCATCGAATTCGCCTACCGCTGGAACGGCGCGCCCGACGTGTCCGCGGCCCGGCTCCGGCAGGTGGTCGCCGCGACGCCGCTGGCGCACTGGACCGGTGTGCTCGGCACACCGCAACAGGCGGTGCGCGCCACGATCGAAGACCGGTTCCGGCAGCCCATCTTCGACGGCTGGGTGGACGCCGCACTGGCTCAACACGATTCGACGTGGGCGCGGGCATTGTTCGAGGCGGGCGTGCCCACCGATCTGGCGATGCTGCGCAGACGGGAGCTGTTCGCGCTGCTACCGCTGCCGGATCGGACCGCGCACCTGGTGCGGCTGGACGGCTCCTGGCTGTCGGAGATCGAGGCGCTGCTGCCCGCGATGGGCCATCCGTGGCCGGAAGCGCTGGCCCAGCACGTGGTGCTGCTGCTGTTCGAGCGGGCGCGGGCGGCGGCGCGGCGCCCCGAGACGCACGGCGCGTCACCGAACGCGCACCGCTCGCTGCTCGCCGCGGCCTCGGTCCACCTCCCCGTCGCCGCCGCCGCCACACTGTCCGCCGTGGCCCGCAAATGCGACGATCCCGCCTGGCAACGGGCCTTCGACCAGCTCGCCCATGACCTCAACAACCGCTCGATGATGCTCGAGGAGTTGCGATGACCACCACCGACCCGACGCCGGATCTGCTGCGCCCCCATGCCGAACAGGCGTACGCCGACGAGCTGCGCGCCCTCGCCGCCGCCGACGACCGGCCACGCCCGCCGTCGTGGCGGCTGTCGCCATGGGCGGTGGTCACCTACCTGCTCGGCGGCACCCTGCCCGATGGCACCGTGATCACCCCGAAGTATGTCGGCCCGCGCAGGCTCATGGAGGTCGCGGTCGCGACGCTGGCCACCGACCGCGCACTGCTGCTGCTCGGGGTGCCGGGCACCGCCAAGACCTGGGTGTCCGAGCATCTCTCCGCCGCCATCAGCGGTGCGTCGACGCTGTTGGTGCAGGGCACCTCGGGCACCGCCGAGGAGGCGATCCGCTACGGCTGGAACTACGCGCGGTTGCTCGCCGAGGGACCGAGCGATGCGGCGCTGGTGCCGTCGCCGGTGCTCACGGCCATGCGGACGGGCTCCATCGCCCGCATAGAAGAGCTCACCCGCATCCCGTCGGACGTACAGGACGCGCTGATCACCGTCTTGTCCGAGAAGACGCTGCCGGTGCCCGAACTGCGCACGGAGGTGCAGGCCGCGAAGGGCTTCAACGTGATCGCCACCGCCAACGATCGCGACCGCGGGGTGAACGAGTTGTCCTCCGCGTTGCGCCGCCGGTTCAACACAGTCGTGCTGCCGCTGCCCGCGAGCGAGGACGAGGAGGTCGCCATCGTCAGCAGGCGGGTCGAGCAGCTCGGCTCCGCGCTGGAACTGCCGACCGTGCCCGCGGCGGCCGAAGAGGTGCGGCGGGTGGTGCGGGTCTTCCGCGAGCTGCGCTCCGGCAGTACGGCCGACGGCCGGACCAAGCTCAAGTCGCCGTCCGGAACACTGTCCACGGCCGAGGCGATCTCGGTGATCACCAACGGAATCGCGCTCTCGGCGCACTTCGGCGACGGCGTGCTGCGCGCCTCCGACATCGCGGGCGCGGTGCTCGGCTCGGTGATCAAGGACCCGGTGGCCGACGCGGTGGTGTGGACGGAGTACTTGGAGGCCGTGGTCCGCGAGCGACCGGATTGGGCGGATTTCTACCGCGCCTGCCGCGAGGTCACCGGGTGACCTCCGGTGTCGAAACCGCCCCTGTGACCAGGGTATTCGGCATCCGCCACCATGGTCCCGGCTCGGCGCGCTCGCTGCGGATGGCCCTGGCGGATTTCCGGCCCGACATGATCCTCATCGAGGGGCCCGCGGACGCCGATCCGCTGGTGGGCTTCGCCGCCGCCGAAGGGATGGCCCCTCCGGTCGCGCTGCTGGCGTACGTGCCCGACGCCCCCGCCACGGCCGCGTTCTGGCCGTACGCGGTGTTCTCCCCCGAGTGGCAGGCGCTGCGGTACGGCGCGGACAACGCGGTGCCCGTACGGTTCTGCGATCTGCCCGCGAGCGTCACGCTCGCGACCGAGGACGAGCCCGGCGACCGGTTCGATCCGCTCGCCGCGCTCGCCGAAGCGGGCGGCTACGACGACGCCGAACGCTGGTGGGACGCCGTCGTCGAAACCGTGCCGGACGCGGACGCGTTCGACGCGATCACCGAGGCGATGGGCGCGCTGCGGGAAGGCGCCGAGCGCGACGCCACGCATGGCGACCCGACGTCGGCCGCGCAAGACAGCCCGGCGCGCCAGGGGCCTGCGGGCACCGAACCGGCTGATGACCGACCGACCGCCGAATCGGGACGCGATCGAATGGACTCCACGTCGGAGTTGGATTCGGTCGCGGAGGCAGTAGCCGAATCGGCCCTCGTGCCGGAACCACCGCCCGAACCACTCGTGGTCGACGCCCCCACCCTCCGGCGCGAGGCTTATATGCGCCAGACGATGCGCAAGGCCCTCAAAGACGGTGCGATGCGGCTGGCGGTGGTGTGCGGGGCGTGGCACGCGCCCGCGCTGACCGGCGCGCTCGGTCCCGCCGCGCCGGACGCACGGATGCTCAAGGGCCTTCCGAAGATCAAAACCAGGCTCACCTGGGTGCCGTGGACGCATTCGCGGCTGTCCACGACCTCCGGCTACGGCGCGGGCGTCACCTCACCGGGCTGGTACCACCACCTGTTCACCGCCACCGAGCGGCCGATCGCCCGCTGGCTGACCAAGGTCGCCGGTGTGCTGCGCGCCCACGATCTGCCCGTCTCCAGCGCCCACGTCATCGAGGCCGTCCGGCTCGCCGACACCCTCGCCGCGCTGCGCGGTCGCCCGCTCCCCGGTCTGTCGGAGGTGACCGAGGCCACCCGGTCGGTGCTGTGCGGCGGCGACGAGACGATGCTGCGGTTGGTGATCGGCGAACTCGTCGTCGGCGAGGCGCTCGGGGCCGTTCCGGAGCAGACGCCGACCGTGCCGCTGGACGCGGACCTGCGCGCCACCATCCGGTCGCTGCGGATGAAGCAGGAGCCCTCGATCCGTACCGTCGACCTGGATCTGCGTAAGGATCGCGAGGTGCGGCGGTCGCGCCTGCTACATCGGCTGCGGGTGCTCGACATCGAGTGGGGCACGCTCACCACCAGCGACGTGCGCAGCACGGGCACCTTCCGGGAAACCTGGACGCTGCGATGGCAGCCCGAGTACGCGATCTCCATCATCGAGGCCTCTCGCTGGGGCACCACCATCCGCGCCGCGGCGGAGGCGAAGATTCTCGACACCGCGAGCCGCGCCGACCGCTCGGTCGGCGAATTGACCGCCGCGCTGGAAGTCGCGCTGCTGGCCGACCTGGGCGGCGCCACCGACGGATTGATCGCCAGGCTGGAATCCACCGCGGCGCTCGACCACGACGTCACCCACCTGCTGGCCGCGCTGCCCGGCCTGATCCGCACACTGCGTTACGGCGACGTGCGCGGCACCGACACCAAAGCGCTGGCCCACGTGGCCGATGGGTTGCTGGTGCGTATCTGCGCCGGCCTGCCCGCGGCGGTCACCGGATTGGACACCGACGCCGCCACCGAGCTGCGCGGTCTGCTGGACGCGGCGCACACCGCCATCCACACCAGGGACGACGGCTGGGCCACCGGTGAGTGGCTCGCCGCATTGCGCCGGGTCGCCGACCGCGACGACGTACACGGCGCGCTGGTCGGTCGTGCGGTCCGTTTGCTCGCCGACGCGGGTCGCATCGATGACGCCGAATCCGCGCGCAGACTGTCCGCCGCCCTCTCGGTGGGCGCCACCGCCTCGGCCAAGGCGGCGTGGATAGACGGATTCCTCGGCGGTCGCGGCCTGCTTCTGGTGCACGATCGGGAGTTGTTGCGGCTCATCGACGACTGGCTGCGCGGACTCGGCGACGACACGTTCGTCGAGACGCTGCCGCTGCTGCGCCGTACCTTCGGCGCGTTCGAATCGGGTGAACGCCGCGCGATCGGGCAGGCGGTCCGCGACGGCGGTTCGGTGTCCGCGGCGGCGGCCGTCGCGGGCATCGACTCGGAGCGAGCCACCACCGCGGTGCACACGGCGGCGGAGATTCTGGGGGTCACGGTATGAGTGGTCGGAAAGAGCAGCGGTGCATGACGAGACGAGATCCCGCTCATGCCGGAATCGAACGCTGCGTGAGCGGTCAGGTGCGAAGGCCGCAGGGCAGCGTAACCGCACAGGGCCTCGCTGATGTCGAAGTCGGATACGGCATGAGCCGCCAGGAGCTGACGCGGAAGCGCAACGTAGCCGCACAGGGCCCCGCCCATGCCGAAAAGCGACGCTGCGGAAGCGGTCGGGCCCGAAAGCGGCAGCGCACCATGACCACGCAGGGCCCTGCTGATGCCGGAACGGGACACAGCATGATCGATCAGGCAGCGGGGCGACGCCACACCGACGCCAGCGCTCGCGCTCGGAAGGACACGCCGTGACCGGCGAAGCACAATCTCGGCGTTGGCGATTGGTGCTCGGCGCGGCCGCGGAGGAGGGACTGGGCGGGCTGGGCTCCGGCGCCGACGCGGCGATGGACCGGGCGCTGTCGGCGCTGTACAACACCGATGAGGAGACCTCGCCCGGCAAGCGCACCGGTGGTTTGCAGGGCTCGGCGCCGCGCGTGGCCCGCTGGCTCGGCGATATCCGCAGCTACTTCCCCGCCTCCGTCGTCGAGGTCATGCAACGCGACGCCGTGGAGCGGCTCGATCTCACCCAATTGCTGCTGGAGCCGGAACTGCTCGAGGCGGTGGAACCGGACGTGCACCTGGTCGGCACCCTGCTGAGCTTGAACCGGGTGATGCCCGAGACCACCAAGGCCACCGCGCGCATGGTGGTGGAGAAGGTGGTGCGGGAGATCGAGCAGCGCATCGCGGCGCAGACCGTCGCCGCGGTGTCCGGTGCGCTGAACCGCGCCGCCCGGGTCACCCGGCCGAAATTGCGGGATATCGACTGGGACCGCACCATTCGCAAGAACCTCGCCACCTACCTGCCCGAGCATCGCACCGTGGTGCCCGAACGCCTGGTCGGCTACGGCCGCAAGGCTCAGGCGGTCCGGCGGGACGTGGTGCTGGCCATAGACCAGTCCGGTTCGATGGCCGCCAGCGTCGTGTACGCGTCGGTGTTCGGCGCGGTGCTCGCCTCGATGCGGTCGCTGCGCACCTCGCTGGTGGTCTTCGACACCGAGATCGTCGACCTGACCGACAAACTCGACGACCCGGTAGAGGTGCTGTTCGGCACGCAACTCGGCGGCGGCACCGACATCAACCGGGCCCTCGCCTACTGCCAGTCCCTGGTCACCCGCCCGGCCGATACGTTGTTCGTCCTGATCTCCGACCTCTACGAGGGCGGCATCCGCGACGAGATGCTGCGCCGCGTCCGCTCGCTACAGGATTCCGGCGTACAAGTCGTCGTGCTGCTCGCCCTCTCCGACGACGGCGCCCCCGCCTTCGACCACGACAACGCCGCAGCCCTCGCCGCACTGGGCATCCCGGCCTTCGCCTGCACCCCCGACAAATTCCCGGAACTCTTGGCACTGGCCCTCGACCGCGGCGACGTCCAGTCCTGGGCCCACGCCAACGCCGCCCAGCACTGACCGTCAGGATCGAGCATGTCGGTATTACCGCGGTCCCTGGTCCGGCCGCCGAACCGATCATCGACATCGACATCGACATCGACATCGACCGTGGCCGACCCCGTCGACGAAGCCGCCCACCTTCCCGCGCCGGAGGGCGGCCTCCGGTTGATGTGGCGGCGCAGGCTCTTTCCGTGCCGCATTGCAACGGCTCGGTCAGGTGGTTTCGGTGAGTAGACGGCGCAGCGCCATGGGGGTGTGGCCGAGGTGTTCGCGGACGGTGCGGGTCAGGTGTGCCTGGTCGGCGAAACCGAGGTGCGCGGCGAGGTCTGCGAGGCCGGTTTCTCCGTCGGTGAGCCGGTCGATGGTCCGGCCGACCCGTACTCGGTTGCGGTAGCGGGTCAGCGACAGCCCCATGTGCTGCGAGAACACCCGGCTCAGCCGGTACGGCGAGACCTTCAGCGATGCGGCCAGAGATTGCAGGCCCACCGATTCCGGTGCGCCGTCGATGATCGCCTCGCGGGCCGCGGTAACCAGCGCCCGGTCGGTGGGCCGCGACCGAGGGATCGGCCATCCGGCGGCGAGTGCGACGAGCCGGACAAGCTCCTCGGTCAACGCGTAGTCGATGTCGCCGCCTCGGACGGCAGCGAGAACACGGTGGTGCGCGAGATCGATACGGGCATCGATGTACACCGCACGCGGATCGACGGCCCCTTCCCAACGGCCGGGCGCGACGGTCACCACGGTGCAGACGTCGCCGCCGGCGGGATGGGCGAACCGTTCCTCTTCGCCCGGTACGCCCAGGTAGCCGACTGTCGGATCGAGGTCGGCCCGGTCGCCGTCGGACTGTCGCTGGAACCGGCCACGGCGCACGAGCACGAGGCGATGGTCGTCGCGGACCTCCGGGTCCGAGAAGTGGGTGTGGTCGGAGCGGCAGTTCACCGTGGTCACGGTGAACTCGGGCCGGGCGGCAACGGTTGTCGTGGACAGCACCTGCGGACCGTACGCCGAGGGTACGACGAAAAACGCCGCGCAAGAATCTTCAAGACCCGCGACTGGGCCGGCGGGAATGCTGAGACGGCAACCGAATCACGCGGCCCGACCAGGAGGACCTCATGGCATCCGTTCACAAAGAATTCGACATCCACGCCACGCCCGAGCAGGTATGGGACGCTGTCAGCGATTTCGGCGCGGTGCACGAGCGCCTCGGCCCGGGTCTCGTCGCCGACGCACGGCTCGACGCGGACACCCGTACCGTCACCTTCGCCGACGGCACCGTCGTCGTGGAACGGCTCGTCGACCTCGACCCGGTGAGCCGGCGTATCGCGTACTCCATCGTCGGAGGCAGTCTGCATTCCTCCCATCACCACGCCTCGATGCAGGCGCTGCCCGGCAAGGAAGGCGGGACCCTGGTCGTGTGGCACACCGATGTCCTGCCCGAGGCTCTCACTGTGCCGATAGCCGAGTTCGTCGAACAGGCGTCGGCTGTCATGCGCCGGACCCTGGAGGCAAGGGGATCCCAGGAGCCGGGTGGCAGCGAACTCGCACCGTAGGGCGCTCATCGGGCAGGCTGCGTGGCCGCGTGCCGCCGCGGCCGGTCGGCCAGGGTGACCCCGCCCGCCGCGGCCGTGGCGACCGCGGCGAGGGCGACCAGACCGGGCCAGCCGAACCAGCCGACGGCGGCGGCGCCGAATGCGGTTCCCAGGCTGCCTCCGACGAAGTACACAGACATATACGCACTGTTGAAGCGGGCAGGCGCGGACGGGTCGATGGCCAGGACCGTGCTCTGGTTGGCCACCTGGGCCGCGAACAGTCCGGCATCGAAGAGCCCGAGGCAGGCCAGGGTCACCACAGTGTTCGAGAGGGCGACGCCCAGGACAACCGTCGCGACAAGGGCGAGCGCGAGCCCCACCAGGATCACGTTTCGCGGGCCGACCCGGTCGGTCCATCCGCCGGCGATCCGGGTCGCGAGGACACCGGCGAGTCCGGCGCAGGCGTACAGGCCGATCCGTTCGGGTGAATATGAGTACGGAGGCTGCGACAGCGCCACCGCGAGACCTGCCCAGATCGCACAGAACGCGAAGAACCACAGCGCTCCCCGTGCCGCCGCCCGGCGCAGTGCGGCGAAGCGGGCGAAGAGCCCGGGAATTCCGCGCACCGTATCCAGATATCCGGCATACGTGCGACCCCACGCGGTCGGCAGGGTGGACAAGGACACCGCCGCGACCACGACACACGGCACAGCGAATACGAAAAGCATTGCTCGCCAACCGATCACATCGGCGAGCCAGCCGCCGATGATGCGCCCGGCGAGGATTCCGGCAGATATGCCCGCGGTCACGATACCCAAGACCGTGGCCCGCCGACGACGCTGCGCGAAACGCCCCGCCACCGAACTCAGCTGAGCCCCGACCCCCGACCCCGCCCCGACCAGGCCCATGACGAATCCAAGGCCCCAAGGCGATCCCGCTACCGCACCGGCGGCGGAGGCAACCGCCAGCGCCACGAACTGGGCCGCCACCACGGCCCGTGGCGCGAACCGGTCGACGAGCGGCACCAGCAGAACCAACCCCACCAGATAGCCGACCGGCCCGCACGCCAAAGCGGTGCCGGTCGCCGCCGTAGAGGCGTGCAGGGAACCGGCAACCTCCGCGACGGCCGGTTGCAGTAGGTAGACACTCGCCGTCCCGAGCGCGGCCGCCAGCGCCATGAACCACACGACAGGCGTCCGCAACTCAGCATTCCCGACATCCGGGATCCGTTCGCTTTCCATTGCATCGACGGTAGGAATCCCGGCATCAGGGTTCCGGCGAGAAATAGACAACACCGTCCCGTTCCCGGCCGCGCATGTATTCGCGACAGCAAGTCGGCGAGGAACGTCCCATGACGGCGCTTTCGCGTTCCGCGATCAAAGCGGCCGGACCGCGGTGACCTGGACTCGTTCCAGCTCACCGCGGCCCTGTTGCGACCACTGGTATCGGCCCTCGTCGGCCGGACCATGCCCGCGCTCATGCGGGAGACACTCGCCGCGATGAAGAGCGGCGCGGAAGCAGCGGCAACGGATCAGCCGGGGTAACCCCCGGGGAATCCTCCCAACAGGGCGAACACCTGGATGGCAAGCGAAGACAGCAGATCCGCGATGGTCATCGGTTCCATGGCAACTCCTTGTCCGGATGGGCGAACAGGACGGCTCTGCGATCGTACGCGCGACGGAGCGCTTTTCCGGTGAGCGCCGCCGGGTGCGTGATGGACTGTCAGGAGCTGGTCAGCATGGGTTTCGACGAAACGGGACCCATCACGCCCCACGCCGTGGCCGCCGCGGGCACCACGAGGGGATGCAGTACGGCGGCCACCGCGAGCAACATGACAGCGACAATGGTGTCCAGCCAGTAGTGATTGGCGGTGCCCACCACCACGAGCGTGGTCAGCGCCGGATGGGCCAACGCGAGCCAGCGCCACGGTGTGCGAGTCGCGGCGACGACGGCAACACCGAGCAGCAACGCCCAACCGACGTGCAGCGAGGGCATGGCCGCGAACTGATTGGACAGACCGCCGGAATCCGCCGCGCCGTAGACGGATTGGCCGTATCGCACGGCGAGATCGACGAAACCCTGGTCGGGCAGCATGCGCGGCGGCGCGAGCGGGATCAGGATGTGCACCGCGAGCGCGGCTCCCGTCAGCGCCGCCATGAGGTTCCTGGTCCAGCGATAGTGCTCCGGCCGGAACGTCCACAGCCACAGCAGGACTCCGACGGCCACGGTGAAATGCGCGCTGGCGTAGTAGAAGTTGGCCGGAACCGCGAGGAATTCGCGGTTCAGGAATAACGACTGCACCGTCTGCTCGTCCAGCAGGCCGAGCCGGTCTTCGAGTCCGAGCAAGCGGTGCGCGTTGACCAGGGCGCGCCCCGTGTCGTCGGCGGTGATCAGACGGCCCGCGCGATAGCCGAGGTAGAGCACCGTGATGAGAAGAAGCTGCCCGACCGCCTCGCCCCCGCGACCGCGCACGGCCGCGCGCACCCGTTCGACGACTCCGCCCGACGCGAGCTCGAGCCCGGCGCCCGGACCCCCGAAGTCCACAGCGACCATCGCGCGGCCTCCTTCCCCGTTGAATCAGGCCGTTTACCGAGAATTAAGTGGAGTGGTAACCTCCGTTTAAACTAGCACTACCGAACGGACAACTTCAGCAAGATGTGACGGGGCATACAGCCGCCCGTCACCAATTCGAGTTTGCTTGCAAGACAGGCGATCTCGCGATTTTCGCTACCCATCGACCGCACCGCCGAGCACGCCAGAAGCATGGCTGACGACCTGGCGCGGCCACCGGCTCCAGCCGTTCCAGGCGCGATCCGCGCTTGCCTCCACCGGTGGGCGAATGTGGCCGCAGAGGGCTGAGCTTTCGCCGACATCAATCCGGCCGGATCCACGGCCTCTCATTCCGCCGGTGTGAATCCGGTACAACCCGCCCTGCGGCCACCAGCACACCCCAGGCGGCGCGTTTGCGGGCACACCCGTGTTCGCGGTGCCACTGCATGGCGACATGAGCTTCGGCAACCGTGAAGGGCTCCGGCGGTGCCGTGCAGGTCCATTCCGCAGGCCACCGGAACGCCACCCGCTTCGCGGCGTCCGGGAGGCGGCGACGCCCATCGGAGCGTCCCGGCGAACCGGTCGGCCACAGACAGGCCAACGCGAGCGCCACACACGATCCGCCGCCGACAGTCGCGGCGGCACTGCACACCAGATCCCACACACTCAAGGCATCACGCCCCTTCGAGCGGCGGCACGACCTCCCGTCCTGGCGGTAGCAAGGACTGATTCAGCATGTCCAACACGTGCCGCAACGTTCGCGGCGCCACACCGACCTCGGTCGAGGCGCGAACATCGTCCATCGGAGGGAACGGGATGTTCCTCTCGGCGGCACGCTCACGCGGACTGAGCGTTTGCGGCACGATCCGGCCACGCACGACAAGCGTGTAATACGCCAGACGTTTCCATGCGCACCGGTCGATGCGGCATGCCCGATGCCGCCGCATGATCCGATGAGCGATTTCCACGTCCACGTCACCGCAGATCAGCGGTGGCTCGACAACGGTCTCGACCCCCATCACGCCCCCTCGCCGGACACGAGCCTGGACGAGCGCGTCCATGTGCCCTGCGGGCTGACGGTCTCGAGATCGAATCCCCTGTCGCAGATCAAGGCCGGTCGATCATCCACATGCCCCAGCTCGAACACGACGATCACATCGACACCGAGCCCTGCGGCGAGGCCGAGCACGTACTCGATCGGACTGTCCACATCGACCGGTGGACGAACGGTGTACACGTAATGGTGCCCCAGTCCGAGAGCATGCCGCCACACCTCGGCGGCATGACGTGGGGCATGGATGCCGGACAGGTCATTCCGAATGAATCCCAATGATTTCGGCCTGCCCGCGATGGGCGGCTCGATTGCGTTCGCGTAGGTCATTGATTCCCCTCGAAGCTGGTCGGAGTACTGGAAGCACACCACCGCCTGAGCAGGCTGCCGCTGTCTAACAGAAAATTTCAGCAATTCGGCCCAAATCCCCTGGATCACCGCCAAACTGAGAGTGAAAGGCGATCGAACTGATAATGCCTACCAGGGGGTCGGAATGGGGAAGCAAGGCACAAGCGCGTCGCTGCCGCGCCGACAGATGGGTCGCTACCTGCGTGAATCGCGCGAGGAGCAGAACCTGACGCAGGGACAGGTAGCCACCATCATGGATTGGAGTGTGAGTACCCAGTCCAGGCTGGAGCGGGGAGATGTCGGCCGGCTGCGCGCACGTGACATCGAATTGCTCTGCCAGAATTTAGGTCTGGATCACGAGAAGAGCGCCGCGATGGTCGGCCTGTTCAAGCAGGGAGCCGAGAAGAGCTGGTGGCACAGCTTCGGCGATCTCATTCCGGAGACGTTCAATGTCTACATCGGCCTGGAAGCCAGTGCTCGCCAGATCGAGATCTTCCGACCCGACATCATTCCCGGGCTGTTGCAGACCAACGACTACGCGGCGACGCTCGACCGGATCTACTTTCCGAAAGACTCCGAGGAAGAACGCCGACGCCGCATCGAACTGAAGACTAAGCGTCAAGCGATCATCACACGCAAGGCGAACCCGGCGACAATCGACGTCATTCTCGGCGAAGCCGTCCTGCACGCGGTCGTCGGCAATCCCAAGATCATGTCCGCGCAACATCGTCACCTTGCGGAGCTGAGCACGTGCCCGAACGTCACGATTCGAGTTCTTCCGTTCGGTGCGGGCTTTCCGGTCGGCGGACCCGTCGGACCATTTTCGATCCTCGACTACGGCCTCGACGCCGCAGGTGGCGTCGCGGAACCGACAGTTGTCTACGTTGAGGGCTTCACTGGTGCGATGTACTTTGAGGGAGAGTCGGATCTTCGGCGGTATCGCGAGGCCCTCACGATCATTCGACATACCGCGCTGGACGCAGTCGCGAGCAGGAGGCTGCTTCGGCAAAGAATGAAGGAGTACTTGGCGTGAACATCGACCTATCCGGAGCCGAGTGGTTCAAGAGCACCCGTAGCTCGATGGGCCAAGATTGCGTTGAGGTCGCCTTCTTGGAGCAGGGCATGGTGGGGGTTCGTGACAGCAAGAACCCCAACGGTCCCGCCCTGGTGTTCGCTCCGGGCCAGTGGGATACGTTCACCAATGCCGTTCGACTCGACGGTTCCACCGGCGCAGCCTGAGCCCACAGCAGTTCCCGCGAGGACACGCCGCAGTCACGTGCGGCGCACAATGATTGTGCGCCGGTTGTCGCAGCACCGGATATTCGAGTCGTTCGCCGACCAGTTCGAACAGATCTGGGGCACCATCACCCCGTACTCAACTACGCAAGGATTCGCCAATGGGCTCACGGCGTGACTACTACCGAGATCCGAACGCACCACGGCCGAACTCGCTGAAGCCGGGAGCGTCCGCGTTGGTGACCGACGAGCACGGGCGCGTGCTGATGCAACGCCGTGGCGACTCGGGTAACTGGTCTCTACCCGGCGGAAACATGGAAGTAGGCGAGACCCTTGAGGATTGCGCGGTTCGGGAGACCCGCGAAGAGACCGGGCTAGACATAGAGATCACTGGTTTGCTCGGTATATACACCGACCCTGAGCACGTGATCGAACACGCGGACGGAGAGGTCCGGCAAGAGTTCGCAGTGGTCTACTTCGGCAGGGTGACCGGTGGGGAAATCTCCGTATCCGATGAATCGACTTCTGTCGAGTTCCTACGACTCGAAGAACTCGAGACGCTGCCCGTGCACGAGACTGTCCGGCTCCGGTTGCAACACCACGCCGAACAGCGCACGAGTCCGTATCTTGGTTGAGCGAGATAGCTTTCTACGGCCGAGCGTTCGACGTCCTGGCGAAACACGCCGCAACCCGGGAAGGGGCGGCGGCGGTTGCAGAAGATCACGAAACGGAATCGCCGATATCAGCCGCGAAACTCTGCGCCAGATCCTCGAGGCCGAGGGGGCTTACTCCAGGTCAGTGGGACACGTTCACCGATGCCGTTCGGCTCGACGGGTCCACCCGTCGAGCCTGAGTCCGCAAAAGCTCACGTGAGAACCTGCCGCAGCCCGTGCGGCGCACAATGATTGTGCGCCGCACGGACCTGTCAGAGATCGGCGATCGCGGCCAGTGGTGGTGTGCGCGCCGCCCGCACCGCAGGCCACAGCGCGGCCAGTACTCCGACGACCGCCGAGCTGACCAGTACCAAGACCAGCTGGCTCCACGGGATCGCGATCTGGTCGAGACCCAAATCCCTTAGCGTGCGCAGGAATCCGACGCCGAGTCCCAGGCCGAGCACCATGCCGACGATCGCGCCGAACACCGCTATCAGCATCGACTCCAGATAGATCGTCCGGCGCACCTGGGCGCGCTGCATGCCGACCGCGCGGAGCATGCCGATCTCCCGGCGGCGCTCCACCACCGACAGCGCCAAAGTATTGACGATGCCCAGGATCGCGATCACCACCGCCAAGGCGAGCAGTCCGTAGAGAATGGCCAGCAGGGTGTTGATCTGCTTGCCCTGCGCTCCCTTGAATTCCTCCCGGTCCTGCACCTGCACCACGACGAATTGCTCGGTGGCCTTCTCCAGGTCGGCGCGCATCGCGCTGGTATTCGCGCCCGGTTGCGCCTTGATCAGCACGAGGAAGTTGGTCCGGAAGTTGAGCGGGACCACCTCGTCGTAGACCGTCTGCGACACCACCATCGGGCCGAGCAGCGGGTTCTTCTTGTACACACCGGTGACGGTGAGCGGCACCTTCTTGCCGTCGACGCTGGTCGGGGTCACCTCTTCGCCGACTTTCCAGCCGCGGTCGTTCGCTTCGTCCTCGGACACGAGCATGTCCCTGGCGCCGAGAGTGTCGCTGCCGCGCACGATCTCGTAGTTCAGCACACCGGTCAGCGGACCGTCCGGTGAGGACGCGAACACCTGATCGCCGCCGAGCTTGAACGCGGCCCCCCGCATTCCGACCACCTGCGCCACGTTCGGCACCTTCGTCCGGGCGGCGTCGGCGGCACCGAACGGCACCCCGAGCAATTGCGGGCCCGCCAGCACGTAGTCGGCCCGCACGCCCTTGTCGACCAGCACGCCGACGCTCTCCTTCGCCGAAGCGCCCAGCATGCCGATCGCCGAGACGAGCATCAGACCCAGCGTGAGCGCGAAGGCCGTCGCGGCGGTGCGGCGCGGATTGCGCGACGCGTTGTTGCGCGCCATGCGACCGATCGGCCCGAACGGGCGCACCAGCACCCCGAGCCCGCCGACCAGCGGTCGCGACAACGCGGGCGCGGCCAGCAGCACCGCGAAGATCAACCCGAGCGCGCCGACGCCGACCGTCGCGGCCGCCGTGCCACCGGTGCGCTGCGCGCCCAGCACGACGAGGACCGCCCCGAGCACCGCGAGCACCGCGCCGAAGATCGTGCGCAGGCGCAGCGACTCCCCGATGGACGCGAATTCCTCGCGCATGGCCTGCACGGGCGGGATGCGCGAGGCGCGGCGCGCGGGCGCGTAGGCGCTGACCATCGTCACCGCGAGGCCGACCAGCAGCCCGACCACGACGGTGCGCGGCCGCACCGCCATCGATCCGGTCGGCAAGCCGAGATCGAAGGCGTTGAGCACCGCCGACAATCCGAACGCCAGCGCGACGCCGCCCACGAGGCCGACCACACTGCCGATCAACCCGATGACGAACGCCTCCGCCACCACCGACGTGCCGACCTGCTGCCTGCTCGCGCCGACCGCGCGCAGCAGCGCGAGCTCCCGCAGGCGTTGCGCGACGATCATCGAGAACGTGTTGTAGATGATGAACGTGCCGACGATCAGCGCGATCGCGCCGAAGGCGAGCAGGAAGTAGTTGATGAAGTTGAGCGCGTTGGAGATTTCCTTCTTCAGGTCGGCACGCACCTGATCGCTGTTCTGCACTTTGTAGCCGGGCAGTGCCTTGGCGAGGTTGTCGCGCAACTCGTCGCCGGGAATGCCGGTGGCCGCCAAGTCGACGTAGGCGACGTGCAGGCCGTCGGTGAACAGCTTGCGCGCCTGCGTGTCGTCGAACAGCACGCCGATGAAACCACCCGTGTCGGAGGGAAGCTCGTAGATGCCGGTCAGGGTCACGTCGATCGGATCGGCCTGGGAGGGGATGAGGATCTTGGTGCGGTCACCGATCTTCAGTCCGGCCCGGTCGGCCCCGCCGGTGTTGAGCGCGATCTCGCCGGGCCGGGCGGGCGGGACGCCTTGCAGGAACTTCTCCGGCTCCGCGACGGCCTTTTCCGGCGGCAGGTACGACTTGCCGAACGTCGGCGCCCCGCCGGTCTGCACGGCCTTCTTGCCGGTCGGATCGAGCAGCACCACCGGTCCGTTCACGCTCGGCGCGACCGTGCGGACGCCGGGGTACTTCCCCAGCTCGTCCACCACATTGTTCGGAACGCCTTGCGCCTGACGTTCTTTCGGGCTGACCCGAACGTCGACGCCCTTCGCCTCGTTGGCGAAGATTCCGTCGAAAGTGCTCTGCAGGGTGTCGGTGAACACGAACGAACCCGCGATGAACGCGGTGCCGAGCACCACTGACAAGAGGGTCAGCGCGAGCCGCACCTTGTGCGCGGCGAGATTGCGCAGCGCGACCTTGCGCATCGGACTTCCAGCCATTACGCCCGCCCCCGAATCTTCCGCGAACGCCCGGTCACGCCTGCTCCAACGCTTTCATCCGGTCGAGCACGGTGTCGGCGGTCGGATCGCGCATTTCGTCGACGATGCGTCCGTCGGCGAGGAACACCACCCGGTCGGCGAACCCGGCCGCGTGCGGTTCGTGGGTGACGATGACGACCGTCTGCCCGAACTCGTCCACCGCCGCGCGCAGGATCGACAACACCTCCTCCGAGGAGCGCGAGTCCAGGTTGCCGGTCGGTTCGTCGCCGAAGATTATGTCCGGCTTACCCACGAGCGCGCGGGCGCAGGCCACCCGCTGCTGCTGTCCGCCGGACAACTCGCTGGGGCGGTGGGTCAGCCGACCGACCAACCCGAGCCGCCGCACCACCGTCTCCAGCCATTCGCGATCGGGTGTTCGCCCCGCGATGTCCAGCGGCAATGTGATGTTCTCCAGCGCCGTCAACGTCGGCACCAGGTTGAACGCCTGGAAGACGAAACCGATGCGGTCGCGGCGCAAGCGCGTCATCTGCTTGTCGGACAGCGAGGTCAGGTCGGTGTCACCGATGCGGACGGCGCCCGAGCTGGCACTGTCCAGTCCGGCCAGACAGTGCATGAGCGTCGACTTGCCCGACCCGGAGGGACCCATGATCGCGGTGAACTCGCCCTTCGCGAACTCGGCCGACACCCCGTCCAATGCCCTGACCTGGGTGTCGCCCGATCCGTAGACCTTGGTCAGTTCGATAGCGTGGGCCGCGACATCGGTCGATGCCGCCAGGTCGGCGGTGTCGGCGCCCAAGGCTTGCGAAGTCATGCCGTCCAGTCTTACCGGCATCGCCGCCGCACGCCATCAGGGAACACCCTGTGTTTCAGGCCTCACCTACGACCCACTCGAAGGCGGACGCTTTGGATCGGGCGCCTTCGAGGGTGCGGGAGCGGTTGGGTTCGCCGAGTTCGGACAGCAGGTCCTCCGACAGGTTGACCAGGGCGGCCAGGGCGGTTGGGGTGAACCAGTCCGGCCTGGTGGCGAACAGGATGTCCTCGGAGGCGGTGTTTCCGCTGGCACCCGGCGCGAAGGGGCAGCCGCCGAGGCCGCCGAGCGCGCCGTCGACCATGTCCGCGCCGGCCGCGACCGCGGCGAGGGTGTTGGCCACGCCCATGCCCCAGGTGTCGTGACCGTGGAAGACGACGCGCCGGGGAGGCGTCCGGTTCCGCACCGCCGCGACCAGCGCGGACACCTCACCGGGGTGGGCCTGTCCGAGCGTGTCGGCCAGGACGATGTCGTCCGCGCCCTCGGTGCGCGGGTCGCGGGCGATGGCCAGTACCCGTTCCGGGTCGACCGGGCCGTCGAACGGGCAGGTGAACGCCGTCGCCAAGCAGAGCTGGATCGACCCGTCCACCTCACGGGCCAGGCGCACCGCGTCCGGCATGGCGGCGACGCTGGCCTCGGTGTCGCGTCCGATGTTCGCCCGATTGTGCGCGTCGGAGACCGAGAAGCAGTACTGGAAATTCCGCACTCCCGCCGCGGCGGCCTTCTCCACATGGCGCGGCGTCGCCACCCATACCCAGCAGCGGCGCAGTTCCTCCGGCGTCAACGCGGCGACCAGCTCCATGGTGTTCGCCATCGGCGCGACCAGGTCCGGGCGCGCCATCGAGCCGATCTCCAGCGCAGGCACCCCCAGCGCGAGCAGGCGGCGCACGATGTCCACCTTGCGCTGCACCGGCAACAGCTTGCCGGTCAGCTGCAGTCCGTCGCGCAACGTGACATCGCGCAACAAAGGCGCGATCATCGCTGCTCCCGCGCCCGGTGGTGGCCGCACATCACGCCGCCCCATGGCTTCTCGCCCGCCCCGGTCGGATTCGGCTGCACGGTGGGCCTGCTGGTGCCCGGCGTGCGCGGTTCCCTCGCGTCGCGCCCCTTCGGACGCCTCCGGTCGTGTGGCCGCGTGCTCATCGCGCCTCCAACGCATCGATCTCGGCTTCGCTCATGCCGAGCAGGCCGGACAGCACCTCTCGGGTGTGCTCACCCAAGTCGGGTCCGACGCTGCGGATGGGCAAGGACTGTTCGCCGATCACCGGGACGATGCCGGGGAAGCCGACAGCCTTGGGCTCCGGCGCGCCGACGTCCACGGTGAAGGACTGGATCATGTTGCGCGCCCGGTACTGCTCGTCGGCCACGATGTCGGCCGCGGTGTAGATCGGGCCACACGGAATAGCGGCGGCGTCCAGCAGCTTCAGCGCCTCGTCGCGGGTGTGTCGAACCGTCCACTCCCCGATCGCCGCGTCCAGCCGCTCGCGATTGCGCCAACGGCCCGCGTTGTCCTGCAGGTCCGGATCGGCGGCCAGGTCCGGCCGATCGATGACCGCCATGTAGCGCTGGAAGATGGCGTCGCCGTTGCCGCCGATGATGATGCTGGTGCCGTCCGCGCACGGGTAGGCGTTGCTCGGCGCGATGCCCTCCATCCGGCCGCCGACGCGTTCGCGCTGGATGCCGTAGGCGAGATAGTCCGGCACCAGCGATTCCATCACCGACAGGATCGCCTCGTTCAAGGCCACGTCGATCACGCGCTCCCGCAACGGGACCGGCGTGTCCGACTCGGCGCGGCGCTCGCGCTGGAACAGCGCCATCACGGTGCCGAACGCGGCGTAGATACCCGCGATGGAGTCGCCGATCGAGACGCCGGTGCGCACGGGTGGGCGGTCCGGATCGCCCACCAATTCGCGCAGTCCGCCGATCGCCTCGGCCACCGCCGCGAAACCGGGACGCTCCGACAGCGGGCCGGTCTGCCCGTAAGCGGAGATCCGGGTGATCACCAGATCCGGATTCGCCTCGTTCAGCACCTCCGGCCCGAGACCCCACTTCTCCAGCATGCCGGGCCGGAAATTCTCCAGCAGCACGTCACAGCGCCGGATCAGGTCGAGGACGATCCCGCGCCCCGCCTCGGTGCGCAGATCCAGCGTGATCGACTTCTTGTTCCGGTTGATCGTCCGGTAGAGCATCGAGGTGTCGCCGCCGTAGAGCCGCCAGTTGCGCAGCTCGTCGCCCGCTTTCGGGCGTTCCACCTTGATCACCTCGGCACCGAAGTCGCCGAGGATGCGCCCGGCGGTCGGCGCGGCGATGTAATTGCCGAGCTCCAGGACGCGCACCCCGTCCAGCGGCCGAATACTCATGGCAACCAGTATGGGCTGTGTTCGATTTGCAGCGCCTGCGGCGCTGCGTGTTCGCGGCCCCGGGGAGTCTCGCGGCCGAGCGACCGAGACTCGCGACTGCGTCGCATGCGCTTCGGTCGCTCGGCTGTGTTCGATTTGCAGCGCCTGCGGCGCTGCGTGTTCACGGCCCCGAGAAGTCTCGCGCCCGAGCGACCGAGACTCGCGACTGCGTCGCATGCACTTCGGTCACTCGGCCGCGAGACGGGCCGCGAACGGCGCTCGTAAGACTCGCACCCGGCGGGGCTGGGTCGGTTCGGTTCAGTCGTCTCCAAGTTGTTGAGGCGACCTAGGTGTACCTAGGGCGCCGGGGCAATACTCGTGTACTCCTAAGACCGCCTGGCCAGTCGACCGAAGCCGCGGTTCGCAGTCAGGTCACTTACGGCATTTCGTAGCCCGACCTGCATATATGGCAGGCCGGGCTCCTCGGCGAGGGCTCACAGCGACCCGAAGACACCGCATGGCCCCTCAACAGCCGGAGGCCCGGCAACCATGCGGGGTCCGCGTTCAGGACGCGAGCAGCTGGGTGTCCTCGACGATCGAGTAGTGCTCGGCGTTGCCCGCGATGATGGTGCTCGTCGAGCCGTCGACGCCGACCGGGACATCGCCGGCCAGGGTGATGCGGGTCAGTTTGCGTGGCTGGTCGTCGTAGTCGTCGATGGCGTAGTGCTGGGTGGCGCGGTTGTCCCAGATGGCGACGTCGCCCGGCTCCCAGTTCCAGCGGGCGGTGTTCTCCAGGCGGGTCACCCGGTCCTGGAACAGCCGGAACAGCGCGTGCGACTCCGTGCTGGACAACCCGACGAAATGCTTGACGAAATGGCCGAGCAGCAACGCCCGCTCCCCGGTCTCGGGGTGCACGCGCACCACCGGGTGCTCGGTCTCGTAGTAGGTGGACTCGAACTCGGCGCGGTAGGCGGCCGTGTTGGGACGCGGCGTCTCCTCGGCGCGGGCGTAGTCGTAGACGTTGGTGTGCACGGCGCGCAGGGATTCGGCGAGCCGCTTGAGCGGCTCCGGCAGCGACTCGTAGGCCGCGACGGTGGACGCCCAGGTGGTCGCGCCGCCGTAGGACGGCAGGCGCACCGCGCGCAGGATGGACGCCTTCGGGACGCGGTCGACGAAGGTGACGTCGGTGTGCCAGCTGTTGGCGCGGCCGTGCTCGGAATCGATCGCCAGGCTCTTCACACCATGCGAGGTGACCGTCGGGTGCGGGGTGGTCGGCGAGCCGAGCAGCTGGGCGAACTCGTACTGCCCGTCCTCGGTGAGGTGGTCCTGACCGCGGAAGAAGATGACCTTGTGCTCCAGCAGCGCGCGACGGATCACGTCGATGGTGGCCGGATCCAGGTCTCCGCCGAGCCGGACGTTGTCGATCCGCGCGCCGATACGAGCGCCGAGCCTGGTCACCGAGGCTGTGGATGGGGTGGCGGGTGCGACCGTCATGAGATCACCTTCGCTGTCGAGATCGGTTACTGCTCCGGAGAGCAGACCACCCAAACGACCCCCCTGACCAGGGTTTTCGTCGCACTGATCGCAAACGGCGCGCAAGCACCACCACTTCGGCCCACCGAGCGCGAGCCCGAACCGGACACCGCCCAGCTCCATTCCGTTCTGCCGGGCGCTGCCCAAACATCGTCGGGACGACCGAGCTGACCCAGCCCCGCCGGGTGCGAGTCTTACGAGCGCCGCAGGCGCTGCAAATCAGACACAGTGCTCGCGCAAGTACGCCAAGTCCTCCGCCAGGCCGTCCGCTGGAGTCTCCAGCACGACCGGCGCGTCCGCCGTGCGGCACACCTCGGCGAGCAATTGCGGGTCGATGGTGCCGTCGGCGAAGTTGGCGTGCCGGTCGGCGCCGGAGTCGAATTCGTCGCGCGAGGAGTTCAAGTGGACCAGGTCGATCCGGCCGGTGATCGCCTTGATCCGGTCGACGACGCCGATCAGCTCCTCGCCGCCCGCCCAGGCGTGGCAGGTGTCCAGGCAGAATCCGGCGCCGTACTCGCCGACCGCGTCCCACAGCCGGGCGATGGAATCGAAATGCCTGGCCATGGCGTGATTGCCGCCCGCGGTGTTCTCGATCAGGATCGGCACCGCGAAGCCGCCTTTGTCCTGCTGACGCTCGAACAGTTTGCGCCAGTTGTCGATTCCGGTCTCCAACTCGGCGTCGGAACGCACATGCCCGCCGTGCACCACCAGACCGAACGCGCCGAGTTCGGCGGCCGCCTTCGCCTGCTGGGCCACCGCGTTGCGCGAGGGCATGCGCAGGCGGTTGTTCAGGCTGGCGACGTTGATCTGATAGGAGGAGTGGACCACGACCTCGATCGGGCTGGCGAGAATCTCCTCGGTCCGCGGATGCGGGGTGGGTTTGTCCCAGCTCTGCGGATCGACCACGAACATCTGGATGACGTCGGCGCCGAGTTTCTCCCCGAAGCCGATCGGGTCGCTGTCGAGCCGGACGTGTGCTCCAATGCGCATGCGGGTCACAGTACTGGCTGCTACCGACGACAATCGAGGTTGCGCCGCGAGGTGTTGCATCCCGATGGCTCATCGAGATACATGGGTAGTGTCCGCGCGCTCGACTCGACAAGGGGGTGTACAGGTGTTGCAGACCGGCGAGATCTTCGCGGGCTACGTCATCAAACGCGTCCTCGGCCATGGCGGCATGGGCACGGTGTACCTGGCCCAGCATCCTCGGCTGCCCCGCCTGACGGCGTTGAAGCTGCTCAAACGCGAACTGTACGCCGACACCGACATCCGCCGCCGCTTCGAACGCGAGGCCGATCTGGTGGCACGGCTCGATCACCCGAACATCGTCACGGTGTTCGATCGAGGCGCCGAGGACCGGCAGCTGTGGATCTCGATGCAGTACGTGCCCGGCGCGGACGCCTCCTGCGCGGACGTCGACGTGCTCGCTCCGTGGCGCGCGGTGCAGATCGCGGCCGACACCGCCGCGGCGCTGGATTTCGCGCACGCGAACCAGGTGCTGCACCGCGATGTGAAACCGGCCAACATCCTGCTGGCCAAGGCGCCGATAGGTCAACCGGAACGGGTGCTGCTCACCGATTTCGGGATCGCGGGCATCCGCGGCGCGGAGAGCACGATCGGCTCGTCCGGCACGATCACCGCGACACTCGCCTTCGGCGCCCCGGAACAGCTGATCGGCAGGCCGCTGGACGACCGCGCCGATCAGTATTCGCTGGCGTGCACGCTGTTCTGGATGCTCACGGGGGCGCCGCCGTATCCCGGCGCCAACCCGGCGGCGGTGGTGAACAGCCATCTGTACGCACCGATCCCGGTGCTCAGCCGCGCACGTCCCGGTTTGCCGCCCGCGCTGGATCCGGTGCTGGCTCGTGCGATGGCCAAGCGGCCAGAGGATCGTTTCAACAGTTGCGCCGAGTTCGCCGCCGCCGCGAAATCCGCGCTGGCCGAACAGCGGGCCGGGCATCGGACGGCGCCGCACGGCATTCATCCCGACGGGTATCCGACCGCGCCGACGTACCACGCGTCCGCGCCGCAGCACCGACCGAGGCCGCGGGAAACCCCTCGACCGTCCCCGAGTTTCCTGCCGCCGCGCCGCCCGGCGCATCCCGGCCTGATCGAGTTGCCGAACTTGCCCATGCGCCCGGGCTCGGCGGTGCGACCGCACCAGCAACCTCCGGACGCTCGGCCTCCGCCGGGCGGTCCGACGCATGTCGATCGCCCGCGCCGCACCACGCTCGACGAGCGATAGGTGAGGCGCGACTACTGCTATGGTTTCGATGTTTTCCGTGGTCGGGCCCATCTCCGGCCACGCGTTCTTTTGCTGTACGCCTGTTCGCCGGTGGGTCCCGGCGGGCGGCGGGAAGTGGAGCAGTCATGCTGGCCAGCGGTGACGTTTTCGCCGGCTATGTCATCGAGCGGCAACTGGGCCGCGGTGGCATGGGCTCGGTATATCTGGCGAAACATCCGCGGCTGCCGCGGATGACCGCGCTGAAGCTGCTGAATCGGGAGATGTTCTTCGACAAGGAGGTGCGGGCGCGGTTCGAACGGGAGGCGGATCTGGTCGCCCAGCTCGATCACCCGAACATCGTCACGGTTTACGACCGCGGGCTCGAGGACGAGCAGCTGTGGATTTCGATGCAGTACGTCGACGGCATCGACGCCGCATCGGTGGAGCCGAAGTCGCTGCCGCCCGTACGCGCGGTGCAGATCATCAAGGAGACCGCCGACGCGCTGGACTACGCGCACGGCAACGGGGTGCTGCACCGCGACGTGAAACCAGCCAACATCCTGCTGGCCCGCTCCGGCGCCGGTCGCGGTGAGCGGGTGTATCTCACCGACTTCGGCATCGCGCGGCTGCGCGACGACACCGGCCACCTCACCCAGACCGGCACCTTCACGGCAACGCTGGCCTACGCCTCGCCCGAGCAGCTCACCGGCGCGTCGCTCGACCACCGTTCCGATCAGTATTCGCTGGCCTGCTCGCTGTTCTGGTTGTTCACCGGCACCGGCCCGTTCTCCGCGACGAACCCCGCCGCGGTCATCCAAGGGCATCTGCAGGGCACGCCGCCCGCGCTGAGCGGCGTCCGGCCGGGCCTGCCCTTCGCGCTGGACGGCGTGCTGGCCAAGGCGATGGCCAAGCGACCCGACGACAGGTACGGCAGTTGCGCGGAATTCGCCGCGGCCGCCAAGCAGGCGCTGACCGGTTCCAGCGTGCCGTCGATGCCGGTGGTGGGCGGTCCCCGCCCGGCCACCGGGCCGCAGCACCCCACGGCGGGGCCGCGCCCGACCACCGGGCCGCAGATCCCCACCACGGGATCGCCGTATCCGGCCGCGCAAGGTCACTACGTGAGCGGTCCGGGACACCAGGTGCACACCCCGCAAACCAGCGGGCCGAACGCGCTCGCCTCGGCGTCGCCCGCGACTCCGCCACCCACGCCGGTGGTGAACTCACGGCCGCACACCGGTCCCGCGCCCCAGCCGACGGCCGCCAACCCGTATCCCCAGCAGCAGGCCGGGTTTTCCACCTTCGCCCCGCCGCACGGCGCGCACGTGCACCACTCGGCCGCGCCGCCGCGCAAGAAGAACACCGGCCTGATCATCGGCCTGGTGGTGGGCGTGGTCGTGTTGATCGTGGTGGTGCTCGGCATCATCGGCGCCGTCTCCGATTCGGGCTCGAGCAACGCGGGCACGACGACCACATCGGCGGTGAAGCCGAATCTCGTCGACGCGACCCCGGAGTCGGTCAGCGCGGAGTTCCCCCGGATGGTGCCCGCCTCCAAGTCCGAGGAGGTCGGATACAACGGCGCCGAATGCTGGCTGGCCTCGCCGAGCTCGCCGCCGTCGCCGTCCAAGGGCGAACCGGACTTCGGTGACTGGGCCGCGCAGTGGCGCTGCTTCAAGGGCGGCAACAACGAGGATCCGTACTACCGGATCTACGTCTACAAAGCCCCCGCCGATGTGCAGGCGGTGCTGAAGGGCCTGCCCTCGTCGGCCGCCAAGTCCACCGACACCAACGGCGGAAAGTCCTACACCAATTACAAGTACGTCGACGACGGCGCCAAGATGGTCACCGCGTTCACCGGCGATCCCGATCGGACCCAGTACCTCATGTACACCGACGGCTTCTCCCACACCACCGTCGACGAGCTGCTGCGCTGGTGGCGCTCGGCTCCGCTGAACTGACCGATGCACCACACCGGCGAAGTCTTCGCGGGGTACACCATCGAACGCCTGCTCGGCCGCGGCGGGATGGGATCGGTGTACCTGGCCCGGCATCCGCGGCTGCCCCGGTTGACGGCGATGAAGCTGTTGAACCCGGACCTGTTCGACGACACCGAGTCCCGCACCCGCTTCGAGCGGGAGGCGGACCTCGTCGCACGGCTGGATCACCCGAACATCGTCACGGTGTTCGATCGCGGCGTCGAGGGCGACCAGCCGTGGATCTGCATGCGCTACATCGACGGCACCGACGCCGCGGCGCTGGACGCGTGGACGCTGCCGCCGCCACGGGCGGTGCAGATCATCGCCGAAACGGCCAAAGCGCTGGACTTCGCGCACAGCCGCGGCGTGCTGCACCGCGACGTGAAACCGGCGAACATTCTGCTGGAGCGCGTCGAGGGAGACCAGGAACGGGTCTTCCTCTCCGACTTCGGCATCGCCCGATTCCGGGACGACACCGGACGGCTCACCCAGACCGGCACCTTCACCGCCACCCTCGCCTACGCCGCGCCGGAGCAATTGTCCGGTGCGCCGCTGGATCACCGCGCCGACCAGTATTCGCTGGCCTGCACGCTGTTCCGGTTGCTGACCGGCACGGTGCCGTTCGACGCCACCAATCCGGTCGCGGTGATCCAGGGGCATCTCAACGCACCGCCGCCCGCGATCAGCAGGCTGCGGCCCGGATTGCCGGTGGCGCTGGACGGCGTGCTCGCCAAGGCGATGGCCAAGCACGCGGCCGATCGCTTCGACTCGTGCGGCGAATTCGCCGCCGCCGCGTGGCAAGCGCTGACCGCGCCCGCGGCGTGGCCCGCACCGAGTCATCCTCCGCTGCACGCGGAACCACCGCTCCCGAGCGCGGGCGGGGGCCTTCGTCCGCAGCGGCGTCCCGGACGGAGAGCGCGACTGGAGGCCGTGATAGGTCTGGTGCTGGCGCTGGGCCTGGCCGCTGCGCTCGCCGCGCCATCGTTCCACGACACCTCATCCGGCTCCGCCGCATCGACCACCACGGTGGCCACGCGGAACACCGACGCCACCACGCCGCCGACCGCCCAGCGCCCGACGACGAGCGTCTCGGCCACCGCGGACCGTGCCGCCATCGGCGCCCGCGCGGCCGAGCTGAGCGCCGCGTTCCCGGACATGCTTCCGGAGACCTCCGCCCAGCGCCTGGTCCACTCCGGAACCGGGTACAACAAGGCGGGCTGTTTCGCCCACGCACCGGATTCCGCGACGACGCGCGACCACGAGGATCCGGATTTCGGCCCCTGGCTGGTGATGTGGAGCTGCTTCGGCGGGCCGAACAAGGCGTCTTTCGACTTCTACCTCTATGGCTCCCCGGCCGACGCGCAGGCCGCGCTAGCGGCGTTACCGGCCAACGACCGCGCGACCGCCACCAACAACGGCGGGCACAGCTACACGAATTACACCCTGCGCGACAGCCGGAACCTGCGGCCGCGAATGGTCACCGCCTTTTCCGCGGACCCGGGACGGGCCGCCATGCTGATGTACAGCGCCGGATTCATCGCCACCGAAGCCGAGTTCATGAATTGGTGGAAATCCGCGCCGCTGAATTGAGTTTCCCCCAGGGGGAGACGCGAGGGTAGGCACATGGACGACACCCGCTTCACCATCGGCGCCGTTGCCGACCGCACCGGCCTCAGCGTCAAGACGATCCGGTTCTACGCCGACAAGGGCGTCGTCCTGCCCACCGAAATCAGCCCCTCCGGCTACCGCCTCTACGACGTCCGCGCGCTGGCGGAACTGGATCTGGTGCGGACGCTGCGCGCTCTCGGACTCGACCTGGCCACCGTCCGGCGCGTGCTCACCCACGAGCTCGCGCTGTCCGAGGTCGCCGCGGCGCACGCCGACGCACTCGACACCCAGATCCGGATCCTGCGTCAGCGACGAGCGGTTCTGCGCGCGGTGGCCGGGCAGGGCTCGACCCCACAGGAGTTGGATCTCATGCACAAGCTCGTCACCTTGTCGGCTGCCGAACGTCATCGACTGATAGAGGATTTCGTTGAGGCGACCTTCGGCGGACTCGACGCCAATCCGGAACTCACCGAGTTGCTGCGCACCGCGCTGCCGGACCTGCCCGACGATCCCGCACCCGAGCAGGTGGCCGCGTGGGTGGAACTGGCGGAACTTACCGCCGACACGGACTTTCGGGCGGCGATCCGGCGGATGGCCGAGTACCAGGCGCGCGAACGCGCCGAGGGCGATGCGACGGGTCTGCACCACGCACTCACCGAGGCCGTGCGCGACCGGGTCGAGGCGGCCATGGCGGCGGGTGTCACGCCCGGCTCTCCCGCGGCAGCCGAGGTGGTCGCCGACCTCGCCGCGCGTTACGCGGCCACGTTCGGCAGGCCCGACGATCGCGCGCTGCGCGAGTGGATGCTGGAACGCCTCGCGGTGGCCGATGACGAACGCGTGGAGCGGTACTGGCGGTTGCTCGCGGTGATCAACGGCTGGGCCGCGCCGCCGAGCCTGACGCCGGTGTTCGCCTGGTTCACCGCCGCCCTGCGGGGCGTCCTGGCGGGCTACTCGAAGACATAGTGCGCGAATTCGTGGGTCGGGTGGAAGCCGATCGCCCGGTAGATCCGGTTGGCCGTGGTGTTGTCGGTGTCGGCGAAGAGGCAGACCTCCAGGTTCTGGGCTCGCAGCTGCTTCGCGACGTGCGCGGTCACCGCGCTGGCGTACCCGTGTCCGCGGGCGTCCGGCGGGGTGTAGACCGGCCCGATCCGCGACCAGCCCTGGATCGGGATCTGATGCGCGGCAAGACTGACCGGTTGCCCGTCGCGTTCCCACAGCCACCACCGGCCCGCTTCGACGCGGCGCCGGATCGCGGCCTCGTCCAGTCCGGCCGCCATGCCGGACTCCGCGCGCATGGCCGCGAGCCAGTCCCCGCACAGGGCGACATCGGATTCCAGGGCGCGGCGTGGCGCTCCGGCTACGTCCGGGATCCGCAGCGCGCCGAGCCGGTGCAGCCGGGTGCGGTACGACTGCTGAAAATCTCTCCCCAGCAGTCCACACCAGTGCTGGGCGAAATCGGTCGCGTCCGCGACGACGCCCTCGACGCCCGCGCTTTCGGGGACGACCTCGGCCAGCGCGCGAGCCACCGCCGGAATGCCGTCGGGCGGTAGCGCGCCGAGATACACGTCGCGACCGGACACGCGCATGGCGGCGCCTACCACCGCCGCATCCTCGCCGTGGACGGTAAGAAATCGCGATGGCTCAGCCGGGGCATCCATGCCCGTGACATGGTTGGCGACGCTCGTGGTGAGCACGGTGTGCCGCAGCGGATCGCGGAGCAGGAACGCCCCCGCGACCGAGCGGAACTCGGCGGCGTCGGTGGTGATCTCGATCCTCATACAGATCACGGTAGGCGCCTGAGATCTTGCGCGCCTTCGTTTCTCACGCCCGTCGCCGGGCCTGCGGGCGGCCGACCGGCCGGTTTACGGTCCGTCCGCTTCGCCGCCACCCGCGCGGAGTTTGAGCAGAACCAGTCCCGCGGTGCAGGCGAGAATGAGTCCGGCGACGGTGATTTCGACGTGCAGTCCGGCGATGCCGAGCACCGCCCCGACGAGTCCGCCGATGAAGATCAGCCAGGCGAGCGTCCGCGACACGATCGTGGACAGCGAGCGGCCCTGCTGGTTCGACGCGGGATGCTGTGCCGTTGCCGACACGGCATCTTCTGCGGCGCGGGACGAACCACGCCGCGACGCTGTCGAGTAAGCTCCCATCATCTACTCCTCGATGACGCCGGTCAGAGAACCACAATCACGTTCTCACACAACGTGTCTCTCATCCTTAAACCGGCGTCTCACGCGTAACTTTGCTCACACACGCTACGACTCCGGGACGCCGGAAGATAGCGACACGTGCCCACGACACGCCGAAGAGACCAATTCGATATCTGAATCAGAACTGTTTTAAATGCGCCGTCCGGCGCATACCCAGCGACCACTCGCCTCGCCGGACCGACCGGCCTCGAGTAAGGTGAGTCCACTCGATACACACCGAGGAGCGTCACCGTTGGAAAGCAGCAGGGCCAAGATCGCCGGTCCGGCGATCGCCGTAGGAGCGGTTTCCATCGGGCTCGTCCTGATCGGCGCCTGTGGCGTCGGTAAGCACGACACCTACGTGCCGCCCCCGCCGCTCAAGGCAGGCGAGTACGCCGAACCCGTTGTCCACGAGAACACCACCGGCTCGACGACCCCCAAGGTCGTCATCCCGCCGTCGCCCAGCTGGCGGATCGCACCGGCCGACCAGCGGCACCCCACCCCATTTTCGGGCTTCATGAGCAGCACCACCGCTGAGCCGTCCCCGGGAAATCCGCACGACGACCCCACGCAGGCGGCGCCCCCCGAGGAGCCGAGGCCGACGGCCGCGCGAGCGCCGGCGAGCGACTCGACGGACGAAGCGCCCACCCAACTGCGGACGACGCCGCGAGACGACGAATGACGCGGTGGTGCGCGAAACGCACCACCGCGGCACTCCTTACAGTTCGGGCAACTCGTAGTCGCCGACCCGCGAGCTGAGCACCCGCAGATGCTCGAGGCCGCTACCGAGAGTGCGCTCGATCGCGGTCAGCCGGGCCACGTAATGGCTCACCGGGTACTCCGCGGTGACGCCGATGCCACCGTGCATCTGGATCGCCTCCTGCCCGATGTGACGTGCCGCGCGGCCGACCTGCAGCCGTGCGCGCGACGCGATCACCGGATCGTCGGCCCCGTCCGCCAGCGACGCCGTGGCGTACAGGCTCATGCTGCGCGCCAGTTCCAGCGAGACGTACATGTTGGCCGCTCGCTGTGTGAGCGTCTGGAACTTCGACAGCGTGACACCGAACTGCTTGCGCTGCTTGAGGTAGTCGGTGGTCAGTCGCAGCGCCTCTTCCATCGCGCCGACCGACTCCGCGCACAGGCTCGCCTGCGCGTGGGTCAGCACCGACTCGATGGCCTCGGTCGCGTCCGCCGCGCCGAGCCGCTCGGCGGGCGCGTCGGTCAGCTCGACCTGCGCGCCGCGCTGGCCGTCCACCGTGCGGTAGGACTTGCGGACCACACCCGTCGCGTCCGGCGCAACCAGGAACAGACCGACGCCACCCTCGGGCAGCGCGGCGCTGACCACGAGTTCGTCGGCGCTGTCGCCGTGCGCGACGGGGTTCTTCACGCCGGTCAGCGTGTACGAATCGCCCTGCGCCGTGGCGGTGGTCGCCAGTTCCGCGGCCGGCCAGCGCACCCCGGGCTCGGCATGGGCGAAGGCCAGCAGCTTCGCACCCGAGGCCACCTCGGGCAGGATCCGCTGCCGCTGTTCGGCGCTGCCCGCCGCGGCGACCAGGCCACCGGGCACCAGCACCGCGTCCAGGATCGGTTCCGGCGCGAGCCTGCGGCCCACCTCCTCGAGCACGACCATGGTCTCCACCGGACCGGCGCCGACGCCGCCGTCCTCCTCGGTGAAACTCAGGCCGAGCACGCCCAGTTCGGCGAGCTGACGCCACACGTCGCGGCTCCAGCCCAGTTCGGAGTCCACCACCTTCAGACGTGATTCGGCGTCGTAGTTGCGCGCGAGCAGGTCACGGACCGTGTCGCGGAGCATGACCTGTTCATCGGTGAGATCGAAATCCATGGTTGCGCCTCACAATCCGAGGATCGTGGAGGCGATGATGGTGCGCTGCACCTCGCTGGAGCCTCCGTAGATGGTTGTCTTGCGGTAGTTCAGGTAGGAGGGGCCGCTGCGCTGCGCCCAGCCGGGCGAGGCGATGTCGTCCGCGCCCACCGGGATGGCGTCCGGTCCGGCGATGTCCAGCAGCAGCTCGGTGGCGGCCTGCTGGAGTTCCGAACCGCGCAGCTTCAGCACCGAAGAGGCCGGATTCGGCTTGCCGTCGGAGGAGTTGGAGACCACCCGCAACTGGGTGAGTTCCAGCGCGAGCAGCTCGTTCTCCAGTTCGGCGATCCGCGCCGCGAACACCGGGTCCTCCAGCAGCGTGCCGTTGCCCGACTTGATCTTCGCCGCGTACTGCTTCGCCACGCCGATCTTGACCTTGGTGCGGCCGACGCCGGTGATTCCGGTGCGCTCGTTGCCGAGCAGGAACTTCGCGTAGGTCCAGCCCATGTTCTCCGCGCCGACCAGCTGATCGGCGGGTACCCGGACGTTCTCGAAGAAGACCTCGTTCACTTCGTACCCGCCGTCGATCAGCTTGATCGGGCGGATGGTGACACCGGGCGACTTCACGTCGAACAGCAGGAAGGAGATGCCCGCCTGCTTCTTCGCCGCGCTCGGGTCGGTGCGCACCAGGCAGAAGATCCAGTCCGCGTACTGGGCCAGCGTGGTCCAGATCTTCTGGCCGTTGACGATGTAGGAATCACCGTCGCGAACCGCCGTCGTGCGCAGCGACGCCAGGTCGGAGCCCGCGTCCGGCTCGGAGAAGCCCTGGCACCACCAGATGTCCAGTGCCGCGGTGGGCGGCAGGAAACGCTCCTTCAGCTCCTGCGAGCCGAAGTGGGCGATCACCGGGCCGACCATCTGCGCGTTGAACGTCAGCGGCTCCGGCACCGAGGCCAGCTGCATCTCGTCCTGCCAGATGTGGCGCTGCATCGGCGTCCAATCCTTGCCGCCCCACTCCACGGGCCAATTGGGCACCGCGAGGCCGTGGTCGTTGAGGATCTTGTGCGCGGTGACGATGTCATCTCGGGTCAGCTCACGGCCGTCCCGGACGCGCTCGCGAATGTCGGCCGGGATCTCGGTCCGATAGAACTTGCGCAGTTCGTCGCGGAAGGCGACGTCGTCTGGGGACAAGGATAGTTTCATACGCATCTCCCTGCGTGTCTCGTACGTCCGCGTCCAAACTACCCCCCGGTAATCCTCGCCTGTCGACTGGATCACAGGTGCGGGACTCCCTCGCCGTTCGCGGCGTCGGATTCCGCACCGCTCCCCGGGACGGCGACCGTCGCGAGCTGGTACGTTGCTGCAGGTGGGCCGGGGGCCCACAGGGTTCGGTATCGAGGAGAACGAGTGAACGGCAGGACCATCGCACGCGCCGCGGCCGCCGCGGCATCCCTCGGCATCGGCGCGGTTCTCACCTTCTCCGCGCCCGCCACCGCCGAGCAGACCCAGGCGCCGGTGGACACCGGCCTGGCGCATCTGACCGACATCGCGGGGGCCGACCCGTCCGCACAGGAGGGCATCGCCGCGCTCACGCGCTACGCGGGCTTGATCGACGCCGCGCACCTGCGCGAGGTCTCCAGTGTGTTCACCCCGTTCTCCTACGCCGCGCCCACCTTCGGCTGCGGCAGCAACGGCCCGATCACCACGATCATCGCCGCCGCGACGACCGAGGGGACCGGCAACGGCCGTGACCTGAACGTGGAGCCCGGCGAGCTGCGGTTCAGCGCGACTCCTTCGCACTCCGGCGCTCCCCTGGCCTCCGGGCTCGTGGTCGCCTGGGTGAACGTGAACACCGGCGCCAGCGGCATCGACCCGCTCGACGACGTGACCGAGTACCGCCAGCCCACGCTGTCCAAGACGGTCCGCAGCGGTCCCGGCACGGTGCTCGCTTCGATGTGGGGCATCATCGACTACCCGTTCGCCCACTGTGTGATGACTCCCACCGTGGGACTTTTCACGGTGCCGGACAACCCGCCCCCGCCGCCTTCGGCTCCTGCGCCCAACCCCGCCCCTGCTCAGCCCGCGCCGAGCGGCTCCGGCGGCGAACCCACCCCGTAGCAACGTTTCGTCGCTGTCGGCCGACCGTCGTGTCCGGCCCCGACCGTCCCAGGCCCGGCCGCTCGATGCGACCGCGCCGTCGCGTCGGTAATCGAACGGCCAGGATGGCCCGATCCGCCGCATGGACTCCCGCCACCCGTCGAGCAACCGGGCACCGGCTGCTCCACGCATCGCCGAACCGACCGCGTGCCGGGCAGGTGCCTCTCCCTATCGGACGGCGGCGAAGAACGCGCGGATGTCGGCGACGTGCGCGTCCGGGCGTTCCATCGCGATGAAGTGGTTGCCCGTGTTGCCCTCCGGCCAGTGCACGATGGTGTTGTCGCGCTCGGCGAGCCGCCGCATCAGCGCGGAGCCGCCGCCGTACGTGCCGGTCGGCACCGCTTTCTGTCCCTTCGGCCAGGTGAACCCGCCGTCGCCGAGGCCGTTGTACATCGGCCAGGACGACGAGGCCGCCGTGCCGGTGAACCAGTACAGGCTGACGTTGGTCAGCAGCTGATCGCGGCTGATCACGTCCTCCACCCGGTCGGCGAGCGGGGCGAACTCGGTGAACTTCTGCATCAGCCAGGCGAGCAGGCCCACCGGTGAATCGGTCCACGCGTGGGCGAAGGTCTGCGGGGCGGGGCGCAGCAGGACGTGATGGTCCACGCCGCCGGTCATCCACTGCTGCATGAGGTCCCACTCGGCACGTTCGTCCGGCGTCATGGTGGGCACGTCCGCTTCGGTGGGCATCCCGATCCCGCCGTCGAGGTGCACGCCGATCACCCGGTCCGGCGCGGCGATGGCGAGTTCCGGCGCGACGTAGGCGCCGAGATCGCCACCCTGTGCGCCGAAGCGCCGGTAGCCGAGCCGATCCAGCAGGGTCAGCCACATCCCGGCCACTTTCGCCGGTGTCATGCCTGGCTCGCGCGGCCCGTCGGAGAAGCCGAAGCCCGGCACCGAGGGCACCACGACGTGGAAGGCCTGCGCGGGATCGAGTCCGTGCGCACGCGGATCGGCGAGCGGGCCGATGGTCCCCGCGAATTCGGCGAACGAGTTCGGCCAGCCATGGGTGAGGATCAGCGGCGTCGCGTCCGGTTCCGGCGAACGCACATGCAGGAAGTGCACGTCCAGCCCCTCGATGCGCGTCTTGAACTGCGGGAACTCGTTCAGCGCCGCTTCCTGTGCCCGCCAGTCGAATCCGGTCCGCCAGTACTCGGCCAGCTCGCGCAGATAGTCGACCGGCACGCCGCGATCCCAGCCCGTGCCCGGCAGCTGGGCGGCCCAACGGGTGCGAGCGAGCCGATCGTGCAGGTCGTCCAGGTCGGACTGCGGAATCTCGATGCGGAACGGGCGAATGGCGGTGGTCATCGGTACGCCTCCTCGGCGGTCGGTGCTGCGGTACAGCGATGACGTTAAGCAGCATCTAGGACCGAACATGTCCTAGATTTCCGGCATCATCTGATTCGTGAACGACACTCCCGCCCGACTGCTTCGCCTGCTGTCGCTGCTCCAGACGCCACGGGAATGGCCGGGCAGCGAATTGGCCGAACGCCTCGGTGTCACCGACCGCACGGTGCGCCGCGACATCGATCGGCTGCGCGAACTCGGCTATCCGGTGACCGCGACGCTCGGCGCTGCGGGCGGATACCGCCTCGCGGCGGGCACGGCGATGCCGCCGCTGCTGGTCGAGGACGACGAGGCCGTCGCCATCGCGGTCGGGTTGCGTGCCGCCGCCGGGTCCGCGGTGGCCGGGATCGAGGAGGCGTCGGTCCGGGCGCTGGCCAAGGTGGAGCAGGTGCTGCCCGCGAAGTTGCGACGCAGGGTGCGGGTACTCGCCGTCGCGCTGACCCCGCCCACCGCCGACGGGCCCACGGCCGACCCCGAGGTGCTCGCCACGCTCGCGGCGACCGTGACCAACCGGGAGCGGGTGCGTTTCGCCTACCGCGACGAGGCGGGCGGCGAGACCAGACGCAACACCGAGCCGGTCGGCCTCGTACCCGCCCGGCGGCGCTGGTATCTGGTCGGCTACGACCTCGATCGGGCCGGCTGGCGGGTCTACCGCGTCGACCGGATCGACCGTCCGCAGCCCACCGCCGCCCGCTTCTCGCCGCGTGCGCTACCCGCCGCCGATGCCGCCGCCTACGTCGCGGGCCGCCGCACCGACTGGGGCACACCGTCCTTCCGGCTCCGAGTGACCGTCCACACCTCCGCCGACCGTGTCACGGGGCGGCTGGGTGAAAGCCCCGGCGATGTCGTCGCGATCGACCCGGACACCTGCCGGATCGACGCCCGGCGCGACGACGCGCCGGAATGGTTGGCTCACCGGCTGCTCGCGCTGGGAGCGGACTTCGAAGTTCACGAGCCTCCGGAACTCATCGCCCATCTGCGGGCCATCGCTGACCGCGCCGAGCGCGCGATCGACCCACGGCAGGGACCTATGATCTGAGCTCGCCGGTCCCGCTTGCCGATGACAGCATCACCGGCCGCTTGCACAAGCAAGGCGTAATCAAAACCTCTGCCGGACAGCATATTCACCTCGCTGCGGTGTGTGGACCGCGCGTTCGGTGCCGGCTCGTGGACACGCGGTCCTCCTGGCCCTGCGGCGCGATACCCGCGCGGCCGGATTGCCGGGCGCGCCGACACCGTGCCGCCGATCGATGTGGAGATGGACGCCGCTTCGCTCCCCTCTTCGCGCGGATACCGCGACGGCGCCGAAGCCTGTGATCCCGACGACGGCGGCTCGACCTCAGCGAGAGAGCTGGATTCGGAGGAGAGCGCCGGATTCCGTGCTCGCCGTCAATTCGTCCGGACGGCCGGGGACGGCGGCGACCGCGGTGAGCGGCTGCCCGTTGAGCACGGCGCAGGTAGCGCCGGAGGTCGGATCGACGCGGATCAATTGGCCGGTGAGGGTGGTGACGTAGAGGATGCCGCTCGGATCGGCCAGAAGATCGTCGGCGAAATCCGGGAGACCGGCCAGTTGCGAGGACAGGTCGGCGACGGTGCTGCGGGACGCGGGCGCGTCGAGCGGGATGCGAACGATCCGGCCGAGCGGGCCGCCGTTGGCGGTCACGTAGAGCACGCCGTCGTGCACGACCGCGCCGTTGGCGGCCAGTCCGGCCAGCGGCGCCGCCCACGCGGTGTCGAGGGAGGCGTCGGGACGGACCTTGATCACGCCGGAGAGGGTCGCGACGTACAGGTTGCCGCTCGGGTCGAACGCCGCGCCGTTGGGCATCGTGAACCCGGAGACGAAGACCTCCGGCTTCGGCACGGCCGCCGCCGGATCGAATCGGAGCACGCCGCCGGGACGGACGACGCTGACCGGCGCGTCACCGTAGACCACGTACAGCAGTCCGTCGGGACCGAGCCGCACCGCGCCGGGGAACTCCACCGGAACAGTCGCCGTGAGGTTGCCGGCGGTGTCGTAACGCTGCACCTCATTGCGGTAGAGCCGCGATACCCACAGATTGCCCTGCGCGTCGTAGCCCAGGTTCTCCGCCCAGTCGAGCACCGGCACTCGCGCCGCGACGGCCGTGACCGCCACCGCGGGGTCGCAGGCGGCGATGGATGGCGCGGCGCCCGCGCCCGGCGCGAGCACTCCGGTGAGGGCCAGCGCCACGGCGGACAAGAGGAAGGCGCCTCGACGGCGGAGAGTTCGCAACGCGGGCACCTCGGGCTCCGGTAGGTATGAGTCGCCGCGGATCTTAACCGTTTCCGGCGCGGAATCGCGCGGTCCCACCCGCGACACGATCTTTGGCACTATCGGTGGATGCCATTCTTCGACGGCGCGCGCGGCCGGATGCACTATCGGCGGTGGCCGATCGAACACCCGCGATACACCGTGGTCCTGCTGCCCGGAATCGGCCAGCACAGCGGCCACTACCACCGCTTCGCGCGCGGTCTGCGCCCCGCCGGTGAGGTATGGGCGCTGGACACCGCCGGGCACGGGTTGAGCGAGGGCGATCCGGAACGGCCCGGCACGCTCGCCGAGCTGGTGGCGGACGCGGTGCGACTGGTCGAGCTGGCTCGTGGCGACCGGCCGCTGATCCTGATGGGCCACTCGCTCGGCGCGGTGACCGCGCTGGGCATGCTCGGGGCCGCCGTGCCGGAGTCGGCCGATGCCGCAACGGGTTCGACGGTGCTGGACCGGAACTATCCACTGCGCCCCGCCCTGCCCTCGGACGCGCTGGCGGGCCTGGTGCTGTCGGGCGTCCCGAAACGCGCGCTGGGCGGCGGGGCGCCGGGCGCGCCGGGAACGCCCCTGCCGCAGCGTCTTCCGGTGCTCGCGGTGCACGGCGTGGACGACCGGCGCGCGCCGATCGATGCGATCAGGGTCTGGACTAGCCGCCACGAATCGGTAGATTTACGGGAGTACATCGACGCCGGGCACGACCTGCTGCACGAGCCGGTGCACGCGCGGGTCACTGCCGACATCGCGGATTGGATGCAGGGTGTCGTCGTGGGGTTGGCACGACATCCGTAACCGCACTTCGGACGAGGAAGGGGGACGGCGCAGATGCCATCGCAAGAGAACGGGTTCGGCGGAGAGCCGCTCGCGGAAGTCACCGCACCCGGCGTCGACATCGCCGCGCTGAACCGAGCGGTCGACGACGGCTCGCTGTGGATCGACGGCCTCCTGGTCGCCGACGGCGCGCACGAACGGTGCGCGCGCCAGTACGAGTTGCTCGCCGATCGGGTCGACGAGCAGATCCGCATCCTGAGCGCCGCCACCGCGTTGCCCGGCTTCGGCGGATTCGCCTCCGGCGACGCGCTGCGCGCCGGTTTCGAGCGCAAGGCCGACGGCGCGATCACCCGACTGAACGAATACGCCGCCGCCGCGCGAGAACTCGCCCAGACCTTCCGCGCCGCGGCCGCCGTTTACCAGCAGGCCGACGAGGCGCTCGCGCAGGCGGTCGAACGGGTCGACGTGACGGGAGCCGCGCATGCGTGAGATGCCGCGCGCCGGGCAGCGGGCCACCCACCGGCGCACCGATCCCGCCTACGCGCCGAACGTCGAAGTGTTCGACAACCTCGCCCACGACGAGATCCACGCGAAGGTCCAGTTGCTGAACCCGGCCGTCCTCGCGGGCGGCGAGCAGGCGTGGAGCGACGCGGCAGCGCACCTGGCCGACGCGGTCTTCCAGGCGCACACCGAGATCCGCGCGGCCATCGCCGACGGCTGGCGCGGCTCCGCCGCCAAGAGCGCGGACGCGGTGGTGCGCGTATTCGAACAGAGCGGCCAAGACCTGGCCGACGTGTTCGCGGTCGTCTCGCAGCGCCTCGGACAGGCGAGCGACGCGGCGGAGGCGCTGCGCGCCGCGGTGACCGAGCCGTCCACCGGCGCACCGGATCTGGGGGCGGCACTGCTCGATCCGTCCCGGGCGACCAGCAATGTCGATGGGCAGAAGGCGAGCGAGCACGCCCGTCAGGACGTCGTGCGCGCGATGAACGACATCTACGCGGGGGTTTTCGTGCGCACCGGCACCGACGTGCCCGCGTTCCCCGACGAATCGGATCAATCGGCCGCCCCGGCTCCCACCGCCACGCCGACGAGCAAGATCGTCGGGACAACCCAGGTCGCACCCGACGCGCAGCCCACTTCGCTCGGGACGCACGCGCCGAAGCCGATCCACATGGTGGAGCAGAGCGTCTCGGCGACGTCCACCGATTCGACACCCGCCGACGAGACGCCCGCCACGTCCGCCGCCGCTGCCGCCGTGCCGACGACCGGCGCCGCGGTCGCGGACGAGACACCGGCCCCGGCCGCGCCACGAGTCGCACCCGCCGCCACGGCGGCGCTCTCGACGGTTGCGGCCGCCTCCGTTCTCCGCACCGCGCCCGCCACCGGATCGCCGGGTCCGGCGACCGCGCCCGCCTCGGCGACGAGCGAGCCGACGACGCTGCCCGCCGTGCCCGGCGTCGGCGGCCAGGTTCCGTCCGAAGAGCAGCGCAAGCGCGACGAGCGGCGAAAGCACGACGACAGCTCCGACGCGGCGGTCACCGGTCTAGGCGCCGGAGCGATGGGTGGCCTGATGGGTGGTGCGGTGGCCGCCGTCGACACCCCGCGCGGCGGTTCGAGTGTGGCCGCGAACGCCGCGAGCGCACGCTTGGCGCCGATCGATGACGAGGACGACGAGTTCGACCTCGATGATCTCCCCACGTTCCTCGAGCCCTCCGACGACGGCGGCGAACTCATCGGGTCGCTCGATCCGACCACACCGCCTGTGCTCGGTGAATGGACCGAGTACGAGTGAACTGGACGCTGACCCCGGATCAGTTCGCGCTGGCCTGGTCACGCACCGATGGGGATCGCATTCCCTATCCACTCGCCGTGCGCCTTTCGGCGCGCGACACCGCGGAACGCACCGCGCAGCTTCCCGCGCTCGACCGCTGGTGCGCTCAGGTGCTGGACGCGGATCTGGAAGCGGCGCTGCGCATCCTCGCCCAGCCGGACCTGCGCGTCGAGGTGTTCGGTCAACGTGACGCGGCGTCAGAACCGCCGTCGCGCGAGAACGGTGGACCACGCCCACCGGCGATCGACACCGGGCGGCAATCCGAGGCGCGGCCGATCCGTATCCTCGGCGCCGCCGCCGGGAACATCGCGGTTGTCGCCGCGCAACGCCCCGGTGCGACGCCCGATCGCGGCGGCGACGTGCGATTGTTCGCGGGCAGCTCGAAAACCCTGTGTCCGCGGATCGTCTCGATGCTCCCGGAGAACAATCCCGGCATGCTGCCGCGCCTGACCGCTCCCCTGTCCCAGGTCGGCGAGGACAGCCGCAACCTGGTCACCGTTCCGGTCGCGGGCCCGTCTATTCCGTCCCGGATCCGCAAGCTGCTCCGGCAGCCGCGCGAAGGCATCGGCCAGATGGTCGTCTCCGCGCGCCGCGGCGTGGGCGAACCGCGCCCGTTCGGCGTGCTGTGCTGGATCGACGTGGTCGCCGACGGCCGATACGCGGTGCGCACCGGCACGGACGTCGACATCGTCGCGGTGACCGCCGAGCGTTTGGCCGCCCAGCTGCGACCGCTCGTCGCCGCGGCCGCGCGCACCTCGACGGCCTACGCCGGGCGCTGAGCGGCGCGCAGACCCGACGCGAGTCCGACCCCGGCCCGGCACACCGACCGGCCGCGACGATCGGGGGCGCGCCACCCTGTCCGCATCGGATCCGTCGCTGAGCCACGCGGCGGATGCCCGACACCGCTCCGGTTGGCGCCACGGGACCATTTACGGTGTTCGAGTGCCACTCTACGAATTCGAAGGCAAACGTCCGCAGGTCGACCCGACCGCGTTCGTCGCGCCGACGGCGACCCTGATCGGCGACGTCCAGGTCGAGGCGGGCGCCTCGATCTGGTACGGCGCGGTGCTGCGCGCGGATCTGGCGCCGATCGTCATCCGGGAACGCGCCAACATCCAGGACAACGCGGTGCTGCACGTGCCGCCGGATGTGCCGATGGAGATCGGGCCCGGCGCGACGATCGCGCACAGCGTGGTGTTCCACGGCGCCGCGGTCGGCGCCGAGGCCATCGTCGGCAACGGGACCACGGTGCTGGACCTGGCCAAGATCGGGGCGGGCAGCATGATCGCCGCCCACTCGCTGGTGCCACCGGGGGCGGAGATCCCCGACGGCGTGCTCGCCGCCGGTTCTCCCGCCGAGGTGAAACGGCCGATCGAAGGCACCCAGGCGCAGATGTGGGTGCGGCTCAACCCGGGCTTCTACGCGGACCTGGCGCAGCGCCACCGCAGGGGCATCACCGAGATCTGATCAGCACAGCAGCGCGGTGACCTCCGCGTCCTCGAGCTGGTGGAAATCGCGGTACGCGCCGCCGACGCCGCCGAGCGAGCGCGGCACCCACGGGCAGACCGCCTCGTCGGCCTCGTCGGTGACCCGGCGCATCGCCTCGGTCGAGGAGACGGGGACGGCGGCGACGACGCGCGCGGGCCGGTGCAGGCGCGCGACCCGGCAGGCGGCCACGACCGTGGCGCCGGTCGCCATACCGTCGTCGACGATCACCACCGTGCGACCCGTCAGCGGGATCGGCCGCGACGCACCGCGCAGCACCTGCCTGCGCCGCTCCAGCTCGGCCCGCTCCCGCGCCTCGATCGAGTCGACCTTCTTGGGCGTTATCCCGGTGTGCGCCAATACATCCTGATTGAGCACCCGGACCCCGTCCTCCCCGATGGCGCCCAGCGCCAGCTCGGGCTGCCACGGCACACCCAGCTTGCGGACCAGCAGGATGTCGAGGTCACCGCCGATCACCGCACGGACCGCGGCGGCCACCGGAACTCCACCGCGCGGCAGCCCGAGCACCAACGGGTCCGACGCGCGTAGGTGTTCCAGATGCGCACCCAGCGCGTGACCCGCCGAGGTCCGATCGGTGTAGACCATCGATTCCGAACGCTACTCCGGTCCACGCTCGGTGATCGCGAATCGACGCAAGGCAAGACTCGGGTTGGTCGTGCGCACCTTGCTCAGGTACGCCAGGTCGATTCCGGCGGTCAGCACGCCCGGTTCGTCGCCGAGTTCGGCGAGCACCGCGCCGGCCGGGTCCACGATCATGGACGCGCCCGCGCCCCGGGGAGCGGCCTGGTCGGCGGCCGCGACGTAGACGGTGTTCTCGATCGCCCGCGCCCGCACCAGCGTGGTCCACTGGTCGACCTTGCCCGGTCCCGGGATCCACTGGGCAGGCAGCAGCAGCACCTGCGCGCCCGCCGCGGCGACCCGGCGCACGCCCTCCGGGAAGCGCAGATCGAAACAGGTCTGCATGCCGAATGTGATATCGCCGACGGTGAAGGTGGCGGGCGCCTCGATCGCGCCCGGCTCGACCACATCGGATTCGAGGTGGCCGAAGGCGTCGTAGAGGTGCACCTTCCGGTACCTGGTGACGAGGGAACCGTCGGGGCCGAGCACGACGAGGGTGTTGCGAATCCGGTCGCCGCCTGGCGCGACCTGTTCCACCGTTCCGGCGACCAGGAACACGCCGAACTCGCGGGCGATCGCGCCGAGGCCGGTGACGAACGGGCCGGTCAGCGGCTCGGCGACGGCGACGACCCGCTCATCGAGCCGGGTCACGGCGAACATCGAGTATTCCGGTGCGACGACCACGCGCGCGCCCCGTTCGCGCGCCGTGCGCACGTGTTCGCGCACCGCGGCCAGGTTCTCCGCGGGGGCGGTCGAAGGGGCGAACTGGACGACCGCCACGTCCAGCTGATCCGGCGTCGCATCCTGATGCGCGGGCGAGTTGTCCAGTTGCATAGATCTCACCGTATTGGGGCGGTGGCCGGGACGACCAGCAGGAGGCAGTAAACTGCTGCTCAATGAGCACCAATCAGGTCGACAGCGTTCCTGGCGACGACGACAGGGACATTGACGGCCCGTCCTTCGCCGATCTGGGTATCGATGACCGCATTCTGGCGGCCATCGCCGATGTCGGTTACGAATCGCCCTCGCCGATCCAATCCGCGACGATTCCCCCGTTGCTCTCCGGCGCCGACGTCGTCGGTCTCGCGCAGACCGGCACCGGCAAGACCGCCGCGTTCGCCATCCCGATCTTGATGGGGCTCGAGGCCACCGGTCGCAGCCCCCGCGCCCTCGTGCTCGCGCCGACCCGTGAACTCGCGATCCAGGTCGCCGAGGCGTTCGGCCGCTACGCCGCGCACATTCCCGGCCTGCACGTGCTGCCCATCTACGGCGGGCAGAGCTACGGCGTGCAGCTGTCGGGGTTGCGCCGCGGCGCGCACGTCGTGGTCGGCACGCCGGGCCGGGTGATCGATCACCTGGAGAAGGGCACGCTCGACCTGTCGCAGCTGCAGTATCTGGTGCTCGACGAGGCCGACGAGATGCTGAAGATGGGCTTCCAGGAGGACGTCGAGCGCATCCTCGCCGACACGCCCTCCGACAAGCAGGTGGCGCTGTTCTCCGCGACCATGCCCGCCGCGATCCGCAAGATCTCCAAGCAGTACCTGCACGATCCGGTGGAGATCACGGTCAAGGCGAAGACCTCGACGGCCACCAACATCACCCAGCGCTGGGTGCTGGTGTCGCACCAGCGCAAACTGGACGCGCTCACCCGGGTGCTCGAGGTCGAGTCGTTCGAGGCGATGATCATCTTCGTCCGCACCAAGCAGGCCACCGAGGAACTCGCCGAGAAGCTGCGCGCGAGAGGGTTCTCCGCGGCGGCGATCAACGGCGACATCGCGCAGAACCAGCGCGAGCGCACCATCGGCCAGCTCAAGTCCGGCGCGCTGGACATCCTGGTCGCCACCGACGTGGCCGCGCGCGGGCTGGACGTGGACCGCATCTCGCACGTGGTCAACTACGACATCCCGCACGACACCGAGTCCTACGTGCACCGTATCGGCCGCACCGGACGGGCCGGGCGCAGCGGCGAGGCGCTGCTGTTCGTCGCGCCGCGCGAGCGGCATCTGCTCAAGGCGATCGAGCGGGCCACCCGCCACCCGCTCACCGAGATGCAGCTGCCGAGCGTGGAGGACGTCAACGCCCAGCGCGTCGCCAAGTTCGGCGACGCCATCACCGAGAACCTCACCTCGTCGAATCTCCCGCTGTTCCGCAAGCTGATCGAGGATTACGAGCGCGAGCACAACATCCCGCTGGCCGACATCGCCGCGGCGCTGGCGGTGGGCTCCTACGACGGCGACAACTTCTTCATGGAGCCCGAGCCGGAGCCGGTGGAGCGCCCGCAACGCGACCGGACTCCGCGCGAACGTCCCGCTCGCCGCTTCGACGAGGACCGGCAGAGCGCCTCGCACCACCGTGCCACCGGAACCGAGCTGGCGACCTACCGGATCAGTGTGGGCAAGCGGCATCGCGTGGTGCCCGGCGCCATCGTCGGCGCCATCGCCAACGAAGGCGGCCTGCGCCGCAGCGACTTCGGGCACATCAGCATCCGCCCCGACCACAGCCTGGTGGAACTGCCCGCGCAGCTGCCGGATGAAACGCTGGAAGCGTTGCGGCGCACACGGATCAGTGGCGTGCTCATTCAGCTGCAATTGGATCAGGGTGCGCCGCAGCATCGCACGTTCAGCCGCGGCCAGCGCCGGGAGCGCGAGGGCGGCAAGCGGCCGGAGCGCCGTAAGCCGCGTTCCTGAGCCGGGCAGGGTACGTCGAGGTCAGACGCGCTAGCTACAGTGTTGCGGTCCGTGTGTAATTCGGCGCACGCCTGCAGCGGGTGTCCCGCGAAGACACAGGAGGGCCGCGTTTGTTCGTGTTCGGTGATCGTGTCGTCTGCACCGCCGTCGATCTCGTCCGCGCGGCGCACTGCGAGTTCGCCCTGCTGCGCGCCCTCGACGCCGAACTCGGCACCATCCCGGCCGACCCCGGCAGCGCCGTATCGGGGTACGAACCCGCTCCGGGAACCGATGACGTCCGTCGACGCCTGCTCGACGACTACCGCGCGCGGTTCGGCGGCGCAATGGTCGAGATCGACCGCCCCCCGGACGAACCGGGCGAACCCGGCCGCCATGTCGCGGCGTTGACCGCCGCGCACGCCGACACGGTCGCCGCGCTGCGCTCCGGCGCGCACGTGGTGCACGGCGCGACCTTCTTCGACGGCCGATTCCATTGCTCCGCCGACTTTCTGGTGCGAGCCGAACATCGGGTCCGCTACACCGTGCACGGCATCGCGTCCACGACCGCCGATCGGGTGGCCGCCGCGCTCGAACTGGCCGCCTGCGCCGAGGCACTCGACCATTCGGGCGCGCTCACCGCACCGCTGGTCCGGCTGCATCTCGGCACGGAGAGCAGCGCCGGAGCGCTGAGCGAGCTGCTTCCGCTGTATCGGGCGCGCAGGAGCCGGGTGGAGCGCATCGTGGACGAGAAGCTCGGCGAACTGCTGCCCGTGCAGTGGGGCGATCCTCGTTATCTCGCCTGCGGCCGCTGCCGCACCTGTGTCGATGCCCTCTCCGCCGCGCGCGATCTGCTGCTCGTGGCCGGTATGCCGCCCGCCGCTCGCGCCCGGCTGCGCGAAGCGGGGGTGAACACCATCGATCGGCTGGCCACTACCGAGAGCTCGGTGCCCGGCGTGCCGCCGCGCACCGTTTCCGCGCTGCGCCGCCAGGCGCAAACCCAGCTGCGCCGCGAAGTTTCGGGCGAGCCGACCTACGCGGTGCTCGACGCGACCGTGCTCGGGGCTCTGCCCGCGTCCTCCCCCGGCGATCTCTCGCTCACCGTCTCGGGCGGCGGACGGACTCCGCTCGTCGTCGAGGTCGGCGGCCCGGACACGGTGCACCTCTCGTTGCGCGGACCGAGCGGTTCGAGCGAGCCCGGCCGCGCCGCGGCCGCCGAACGCCGCGTGCTCGAGCAGGTGCTCGATTACCTGACCCAGCGCCGCCGGATCGATCCGGACCTGCACGTCTACCACTACTCCGCGGCGGTGCGGACGGCACTGCTGCGCTGCACCGGACGGCACGGGGTCAACGAGGAACTGGTAGACGAACTGCTGCGCGAGGGCGTTCTGGTCGATCTGTATCCGATCGTCCGCGGCGCGCTGCTCGTCGGCGAGTCCTCCTACCGGCTCGGCGGCCTGCGCCGGCTGCTTCCCGGTGTGACCGATCCGGCTGCCGCGGAAAACGATTGCCACACGGTGCTGCGGTTGCGCGACTGGTTGCTCGATCGCGCGGCCGAGCAACGCATCGCCACCCGGACCCGGACTCCGGACGCGCGGTCCACCTCAGCGGTCGCCGGCGAGCCCGCACCGCCGTCGTCCCGGCCGTCGTCGCTGGAGGCCGCGCTCGCGGAATACGCCGCCGCGCAGGGCGATCCGCTGCATCCGGCCGCGTTGATGGCCGCGACGCTCGGCTACCACCGGCGCGAGCGGCAGCCGCTGTGGTGGGCGCACGCCGACCGGCTCAGTCATCCGGTGGAGGAATGGGCGCAGGCCCCGGGAGTGCTGGTCGCCGACTGGGGCACCGTCGACACCAAGTGGCATCGCCGCCCCGACCGCCCGGGGATGCGGCGCTATCTCACCCTGACCGGACGGATCGGCACCGGTTCCAGCGGCGCCCCCGGCCCGAGCGCGCTGACCCCGGGTACCGCCGTCTACACCTTCTACGATCAACCGATGCCGGCCGGCATGGTGACCGATGCGGGGCAGCGGGCGACCGCTACCGCGACGGTGCTCGGCTGCTCGGTGGACGCCGAATTCGACGACACCGTCCGGCTGGAGGAATCGCTGCCGGAGGGCTGCGAACCCTACGACGAACTGCCCTCCGCGATCGCGCCGGGCCTGCCGGACTGGGATGAGAACGCCGAACTGGCGATCGAACTCGCGGCGCAGCAATTGCTGATGACCTTGCCGGAAACGCCGCGTACGGCCGTGTTCGACATCCTCGCGCGCCGCCCGCCCCGGCTGCACGGCGACGTCCGGTTGCCCGAGGTGCACGGCGACTACGCCGCGGCGATCACCGCCGCGCTGTGCGCTCTGGATCACTCCTACGTCGCGGTGCAGGGTCCGTCGGGCACCGGGAAGACCGCGACCGCGGCCCGGGTGCTGGAGCGGCTGATCACTCGGAACAAGTGGCGGATCGGCATCCTCGCGCAAACACCCGCGACCGTGGAGAACCTGCTCGACGCGGTGGTGCGGGCGGGTGTGCTGCCGGAACTGGTCGCCAAGAAGGACGCGGCGACCGTCGCACCGGAGTGGGTGGTGATCGACGCCGTCCGCTACCCGCGATTCCTGGACAACGCGATCAGCGGCTGCGTCCTCGGCGGCGAACCGGCCGATTTCGCGAACGAGGATCTGGTGCCCCGCGCGGGCCTCGACCTGCTCGTGATCGCCGACGCGGGCCGCTTCCCGCTGGCCGAGACGGTGTCCGTCGCGGAGTGCGCGCGCAATCTGTTGCTGCTCGGCGATCCGGTGGCGTCCACCGCGCGCGGCGCGCATCCGGCCCCGGTCGGCGAATCGGTGCTCGGCTGGCTGGCGGACGGACGCCAGACCTTGCCCACCGAGCGCGGCTACTTCCTGGACCGCACCTGGCGGATGCACCCGGCGGTGTGCGAACCCGTCTCCCGCCTGTACTACGACGGCCGCCTGCGCGCCAGCGAGACGGTCACCCTGGCCCGGAAACTGCACGGCGAGGACCCCGGGGTGGACACCGTCCTGGTGGACCACTACGGCAACGCCACCGAGTCGCCCGCGGAAGCGCGCGAAGTGGTGCGCCGGGTCCGCGCGCTGCTCGGCATGTCATGGACCAGCGGCGCGACCACGCGCAGGCTGCACCCCCACGACATCTTCGTGGTCGCTCCGTACGCCGCTCAGGTGGGACGCATCCGGACGCTGCTGGCCCGCGCGAAGATCGAGGACGTCCTGGTGGGCACGCCGGATCGCTTCCGCGGCCGGGAGGCGGCGGTGGTGCTGCTGTCCATGACCACCTCCTCCCCCGCCGACGCTCCCTACGGCATGCCGTCGCTGCTGTCGCGCGGGCTGATCCACGCGCTGTGCCGGGCCATGTGGAAGGCGATCGTCATCCGCTCACCGCTGCTCACCGAATACCTGCCCGCGAACCCCGACGAACTCGCCGATCTGGGCGCGTTCCTGCGGCTGACCGGCGCGGGTCAGCCGAAGCAGGCGCCCTCGCCTCGATAGGTCGGCGCGCTGACGCGGGAGCCGTCCTCGTCGACCAGATGCACGGTGCCGAATCGCTCGCACAGTTCACCGGCCTTCGCGTGCCGGAACCACACCCGGTCGCCGATCCGCAGTTCCGCGGCGCCGGACAGCGGGGTCTGCACTTCGCCAGCGCCCTCGGTGCCGATCAACTTCAACCCGCGCGGCCACACCGGTTTGGGCACTCGCGACCGCCCTGCGGGGCCGGAGGCGATGTACCCGCCCGCGAAGACGGTGGCGATGCCGGTGGCGGGACGCCGCAGCACGGGCATCGCGAAATACAGCGACGGTCTCGGCGTGAAGGACCGGTAGCCGTCGAACAACGTCGGCACGTACAGCCCGGACCCGGCGGTCACCTCTGTGACGTCCGGATCGGCGACGCTGACCTCGATGGATCCGCTGCCGCCGCTGTTGACGATCTCGAGTTCGCCGGTCACCGACCGGACCGCGGCGAGCACCTCGGCCCTGCGCTTGCGGATCTCCGCCGCGGACGCCCGCTTCACAAGACGCACAGCGAGATTGGCGTCCGGGAGCCCCGCGATCTGCGCCTCGTACGTCATCACGCCCGCCACGTCGAAGCCTCGCCGCCGGGCCTCGCCCGCTAGCGTGGCCGCTTGCTGCGGCGTGCGAACAGGGGAACGCCGCACGCCCAGGTGCAGCGGGCCGATCCGCAGGGAGGCGTCCACGTCGAGGCAGACACGTGGCCGCACGCGATCGGAGCCGACGGCGGCGCGGATCAGGTCGAGTTGCGCGGCGTCGTCGATCATCAGGGTGATGGAGCGCAGCGCGATGTCGTCGGCCGCCAGTTCGGCCAGCGCGGCGCGGTCCACGCTCGGATAGCCGAGCAGGACATCGCGCGCCCCGTGGCGCACGAGCCAGAGCGCCTCGCGCAAGGAATAGGACATGATGCCCGCGAAGCCGCCCGCCGCGGTGAGATCGGCGCCGAGGACTTCGGCGAGCACGGCACGGCAGCGCACGGATTTGCTGGCCACCCGCACCGGTGTGCCACCGGCTCGCCGCACCAGATCGGCCGCGTTCGCGCGCAGGGTGGACAGGTCGAGGGCGGCCAGCGGCGGGTCGAGTTCGGCGGTGGCCGCATGCAGCCCCGCGATCGGCGACGTCTCGGTCACCCGGACAACTCAACCACCAAGTTGGTCAAACGTCCAGTATTTGTCAGAGCTCCGCGGCCTTGGCGGCCAGCCCGCTGACCATCTCGTCGAGCACCACCAGCATGGTCTCGTCGTTGCAGTCGGCCAGCCAGCGCAGCACCGTGCCCTGCACGATCGACACGACATTGCAGGCGATCGCCTCCACCGGCTCCAGCCACTGGGTTCCGGACAACTCGGCACACATCTCCAGGAACGCGGTGACTTCCGCGTCCTTCTCCTGGTAGAACTCCGTGGCGATCGGATCGGGGAAGCAGTCGGCCTTGACCGCCCAGCGGGCGCGCAGCGCCTGCAGGGTCATCTCATACGACCTGATCTGCCTCTCCGGCGTGGCCTTGACCAGCGGCCAGTAGGCGCTGACTCCCGCGTGCAGCAGCACGCGCAGCGCACGGAGGCCTTTGTAGTCGACCGTGGCCGCCGCCGCTTCGACCGCCTCGATGACGGCAGGTCGTAGCCGGATTTCTGTTATCACTTCTCCACGTGCGCTCAACGACGACTCCCTCTCGGCGAAAGAACTCACGCACCTGCGTCGGCGCGACTCGCTGAACAGGGCGGACAACATCGGGAAACACCTGAGCTGCCCGGTCCAACATTCACCAATGGTAGAGCGTTTCCGGGGTTTGAGAACGGGTTCGATGGGTAATTCCAGACTGAAAGAATGTTTTGTTACCCAACCGCGATCGGTATGCGATCAGGCCGTGTCACCCGGAAATCGCGCTATGACGGTGGATCTCGGCGGTGCTCGGCCACTCGGCAGACCGTTGACAACGGTACGGTCCTGGTGCCGAGCAGCCCAAATCCTGTGGCGAATCCCACAGTGGAACCTCTCAAAACGGTCAGCTTATCGTGGGAGGTTCGATCCGCTACCGACACCTGTTCGTTCCGCGCTGCGGATAGCCTGGATCGGTGACTCTCTCGCCCCCCGCCGACCAGTACTTCCTCTCCGGCACGTTCAATTTCCGAGACACCGGCGGGCTGCGCACCGACGACGGCGCCAAGGTCCGTCCCGGCGTCCTGCTGCGCTCGGCGCAACTGAGCGGACTCGACGACGCGGGCCACGCCGCGCTGCGCGACCTGGGCGTCAGCGCCGTCCACGACCTGCGCGGACAGCGCGAGATCGACCACATCGGCGCCGACCGGCTGCCCGCGGACGTCCGGCTGAGCATCACCCCGTTCGACTCGCGCATGGCCGAGGCGCCGCCACACGAGGCGACCGCGCAGACCGCCTACACGCACATGCTCGAGGTCTACCGGATGTTCCCGGCACTTCCCGAGGCGCATGCCGCCATCGCGTCCCTCGCCGAGTCCGTCCTGCGCGGCGACGGCGCCGTGCTGGTGCACTGCGCGGCGGGTAAGGATCGCACCGGGTGGGCCGTCGCCACGCTGCTGCGCGCGGTCGGCGTCACAGAGACCGACGTGCAGGCCGACTACCTGCTCAGCAACGGAGCCGTCCCGGCGCTGCGCGCGCTCATGACGGCGAAGCTGCTCGGCGGTGAGGAACTCTCCATCGACCTGCTCGGCGTGCGGGAGGAATACCTGGACATCGCCACCGCCTCGATGCGCGAGTTGCACGGCGGCCTGGACGGCTATCTCGCGACGATCGGACTGACGCCCGACCTGCTCGGGCGGCTGCGCGAGCGAATGCTGGAGTGAGACAGGGTCACTCGACGGGCACCGGTTCCCTGCGCACCAAGCCGTCTTCGTCGATCGTCACCTGATCGCCGGTGTGGAACCAGGTCCCGGTGAACCGCGCCGCGGTCGTGGTCGGGTCGTCCCAGTAGCGCGGGGTGACATTCGGCCCTCGGCACAGCAGTTCGCCGCGCCCCGCCGTCGCCCGCGGGCCCCACAGCGCCAATTCCGTTCCGCCGAACGGGAAACCGAGTACCGCGGCGGCTTCGGACGAGTCCGCTCGCTCGGCGTCGTCCACCGCGAGGCCGATGCCGCTGGTCTCGGTCGCGCCCCACACCGACCACTGCCTGGCGGCGGGGAACACGCCGCGCAGTTCGGCCGCGAGGGCGGCCGGAGACGCGGCGCGATGACCGGCTTTACTGATCCGCGCGATGCCCTCGGTGCGCAACCCGTCGGAGCGCAGTTCCGCGAGCCGGGGCAGCAGGCCCGCGAAGATCCGCGGCGTCGCGGAGACCATGTCGACGCGCTCGGCGGTGACGGCTTCGGCCATGCCTCGGGTGTCCCGGGTGAGCACCACGGTGCCGCCGACGGCGAAGGTCGGCAACAGCTGATCGACACAGCCGCCCGCGTGCGCCAACGGCAACAGCACCAGGTTGCGCAGGCCGTCGGTCGGCAGGTCCAGCGCCGCGACCACCGAACGCACGGCCGACAGCAGGTTCTCGTTGGTCAGTTCCACGCCCTTGGGCGTGCACGTTCCGCTCGTGTAGCACAGCAGCGCCAGGTCGCCCAGTGCCGCGCCGTCATCGATAAAGGCGGCGCCGTCGGGCAGCTCGGTCTCGGCGCCCTTGCCGCCGAGCACGAAATCGGCACGGCTGTCGGCGATCACGCGCTCGGCCACCGACTCCGGGAGCCCGTCGTGCACCAGTACCGGTACCGCTCCGCTGAGCAGTGCGCCGAGGAATGCCTGCACCCATCGAGCGCCGGTGGGCAGGTGGACGGCGACTCGGTCCCCGTATCCGATGCCGTGCTCCTGCAAGCCGCCCGCGATGCGGGAAGCGGAGTGCCACAGCTCCCGGTAGGTCAGGCGCGGGCCGCCGACTTCCACCACGGCTTCGCGGCTCCCGAACGCGTGCACCTGAAGATCGAGTAATTCGGTGAGCGCGGGCGTGAGGTTTCCGTAGCGCAGCACCCCGTCGGCGCCCCGAGCTAGCGGGTTGTCCCAGACGTGCGGGCCGGTGAGGGGATATTCGACGAGCAACTGCGACATTCGTCCTCCGCGTGCCTCGAGTTATCAGGCACTGCGACTATATGACGCATGTCACAACTTCGCTGGAATAGGCGATGAACGTGTCCTAGCTGTCACCGGCCCGCGTAGCGCGCCTTCCCCGGACCCTGCTCGAGGAAACTGCGCACGCCGCCCCGCAGATCCTCGGTGCCGAACAGCTCGCCGGACACCTCCGGCGTCACCGAATCCGCATGTGCCACACCGCCGGAACGCCAGGCCTCGATGATCTTCTTGGTCGCCGCGTTGGCCTTCGTCGGGCCATCGGCCAGCCGGTGGGTCAGCGCGCGCGCCGCGGTGTCGAGGTCTTCGTGCACGGCGTTGACCACGCCCCACTCGGCCATGGTCGCCGCGTCGTAGAGGTCGCCGGTCATCACGAACTCGCGGGCCCGCCCCGAGCCCGCGCGCTCGGCGAGACGCTGCGGGCCGCCCATCGAGGGGGTCAGCCCGACCACGATCTCCACCAGCCCGAACTTCGCCTTCGGCGCCGCGAGCAGGATGTCGCAGGCGAGGGCGATCTCGAAGGCGGCGGTCAGGGTCAACCCGTGCGCGGCGAACACCACCGGGCACGGCAGCGCCTCCAGCGGATGGATGATCTGCGCGAACAGGGTGCGCCACAACTCGGCGCCCTGCTCGGGCGTCAGGCCGTCGAAGACGTGCACGTCGACGCCGCCGGAGACCACTTTGCCCTCGGCGCGCAGCAGCACCGCGCGCGGCGGCCGCGCCGACAGCTCGGCGATGTCCTCGACCAGCGCGTCCAGCATCGACCGGTCGAAGAGGTTGAGCGGCGGATGGGCGAGCGTGAGGGTCGCCACCTCCGCTCCGCCGTCGGTGACGTCTCGTTCCAGACGGGTGGCCTTCGTTTCACTCATCCGGTCAGCGTACGAGGTCGATCTGGAAGACTGTCGATGTGACCAAGTCGGCCAGCAAAACCGGTTCCTACGTCGAGCCCGGCGAGTTCAAACGCGACACGAACTACATCACCACCCGGATCACGGCCGACGGCCGCGACGGTTACCCGGTCGAGCCGGGGCGCTACCGGCTCGTCGCGGCGCGAGCCTGCCCGTGGGCCAATCGAACGCTGATCGTGCGCCGCCTGCTCGGACTGGAGCCGGTGCTCTCGCTCGGCTTGTGCGGACCCACGCACGACAAGCTGAGCTGGACCTTCGATCTGGACCCCGGTGGTGTCGATCCGGTGCTCGGCATCCCGCGGCTGCGCGACGCCTACCTGGCCAGGTTCCCGGACTACCCGCGTGGCATCACGGTGCCCGCCATCGTGGACGTGCCGACCGGCCAGGTGGTCACCAACGACTACGCGCAGATCACCCTCGACTTCTCCACCGAGTGGACCGCGCACCACCGGCCCGGCGCGCCGCAGCTGTACCCGGAGCCGCTGCGCGCGGAGATCGACGAGGTGAACCTCGCCGTTTTCCGCGACGTCAACAACGGCGTCTACCGCTGCGGGTTCGCCGGTACGCAGGACGCCTACGACGCCGCCTACGACCGGCTCTTCGCGCGGCTGGACTGGCTCTCCGAACGCCTTGCCGCACAACGGTATCTGGTCGGCGACACGATCACCGAGGCCGACGTCCGGCTGTTCACCACGCTGGCCCGCTTCGACGCGGTCTACCACGGGCACTTCAAGTGCAACCGGACCAAGCTCGCCGAGATGCCGGTGCTGTGGGCGTACACGCGCGACCTGTTCCAGACCCCGGGCTTCGGCGACACGATCGACTTCGGGCAGATCAAGCGGCATTACTACGTGGTGCACCGGGACATCAACCCGACCGGGATCATCCCCAAGGGCCCCGACCTGGCGAACTGGCTGACCCCGCACGGCCGAGAGGCTCTCGGCGGCAGGCCGTTCGGCGACGGAACCCCACCTCCCCCTCCGGCATCGGGCGAACGCGTGCCCGCGATCCACACTTCCGCGTAAGGACGCACCCGCCCGGGTCGAAAGCGAGGCAGCCGCCGGTGGAACCGATGCGGCTGGGTACTTCGTTGTCATGACGAGCTGACGGCAACCGGTGCCATACAGTTCTACCCAGCAGACCGGAAGAGGAGGATGCCGCCGATGCTCAAAGGCGCGTTCGAGAAGACGGTGGTCGAACTGCTCGACACCGGGTCCCGCCTGCAGGCCCCCGCGGTCGCCAAGTACGTGGACCGCATTCGCCGCTCCCACCCTGGTGAGAGCCCAGCACAGATCGTCGACCGACTGGAGAAGCAGTACCTGCTCGCGGTGACCGGCAGCGGCAGCGCGGTCGGCGCGACCGCAGCCTTCCCCGGCGTCGGCACCGTCGCGGCCATCGCCGCGGTGAGCGCGGAGACCACCTTCTTCATGGAGGCGTCGGCGGTGTTCACCCTCGCGGTGGCCTCGGTGCACGGCATCACGCCGGAAGACCAGGAGCAACGCAGGGCGCTCGTGCTGGCGGTCGTGCTGGGTGAGAGCGGCATGCAGATCGTGCAGAAGAGCGTCGGCACCTCCGCGAAGAACTGGGGCTCGGCCTTCGCCAACCGCATCCCCGGATTGTCGAGCATGAACGATTCGCTGCTGAAGCGGTTCATCATCCGGTTCATCACCAAGCGCGCGGCGCTGATGGCGGGCAAGGTACTGCCCGCAGGCATCGGCGCGGTGATCGGCGGCGCGGGCAACCGCGCCCTCGGCAAGGCCACGATCACCAACGCGCGCAAGGCATTCGGGCCGCCGCCCACCACCTGGCCGGTCGACCGCCATTTGGTCATCGAGGCCGATCCGCTCACCGCGATCGACCCGGCGAAGCCGCGACCTCCGGCCACTCCGCGATGAGCGGGACGCGGCCGATCGCGTTCGCGGTCCGGGGACTGACCAAGCAGTACGAGCTGGCGACCGCCGTGACGGACGTCAGCTTCACCGTGCCCTCCGGCACCATCGCCGCACTGGTGGGCCCGCGCGGCGCGGGCAAGACCACTATCTTGCGGGTGCTGCTCGGCCTGCTCGCTCCCACCTCGGGAACGGCGTCCGTCGGCGGGCCCGGTTCCCGGGGAAACACCGCGGGCTCCGCGAACGTGATCGGCGGCGTCCTCGCGCCGCGCGGACTGCATCCGGCCCGCACCGCGCGCGAACACCTGTGGGTCTACGCGGCCGCGGCGAACGTCGTCGACAGCCGGGTGACCGAAGTGCTCGAGCTGGTCGGACTGGACGAACACGCCAGGACGAAGATCGGCGCCCTGTCGATCGGGCAGCAGACCAGGCTGGCCCTGGCCACCGCGCTGCTCGGTGACCCCCCGCTGCTGGTGCTGGACGAACCGATGGACGGACTCGACCCCGCCGAACGCGGCTGGCTGCACGACTTTCTGCGCAAGCACGCCCGGCGCGGCGGCAGTGTCCTGCTGACCAGCGAGAGTCTCGGCGCGGTGCTGCCCGCCGCGGACCAACTGGTCGTGCTGAGCGAGGGCGCGGTGGTGTACCAGGGCACTCCGGCGCGCTTGCGGCGCGGGCATCCGGACCGGCTGGTCGTCGCCGCGTCCACCCCCATCGCGCTGGCCACCACGCTTGCGGCACAAGGATTCACGGACGCGGTGATCCGGCCGGACGGCCGCCTCGCCGTCGCCGAGGCGAGCGAAGCGCAGATCAGGACGGCGGCCACCGCGGCGCAGGTGCGGATCGATAGCATCGTGCCCGACCCGATCCACCCCGACCGCGTGCTCGCGTCGCTGACCAGACCCACCGCCACGCCTGCGCCGCACTACCCGGGCCTCTCCGCGCCCGCCCAGCCACCCTCGCCGACGCCCTACGGGATCCCACGATGATCGCCATCCTGCCCACGGACCTGGTGCCGAACGTCAACTCCGAGGTGCGCAAGGTCGTCACCATGCCGCGCGGCCGGACGCTCGCCGCAGCGCCGATCGTCGTGGCGCTGCTGGCGAGCGTCGCGTCGGCGAGCCTGGCCGGGCCGCCGGATCCGCGCGGCCAGCCAGCCACCGGCGCCGCGACGATCGGGCTCTACTTCGGCCTCGCCTTCGTCGTGCTGGCGGCGGCGGTCTTCGGCGCGCTGGCGACCGGCGCGGAGTACCAGTACCGCAGCATGGCCGTGACCACGCTGTTCAGCCCTGACCGCGACCGGCTCGCCGCCGCGAAGTTCCTGGTCATCGGAGGCTGCGCGCTGGCCGCGGCGCTGGCGGTGGAACTGGTGTCGGCCGGCGCGCTGTTCGGCGTGGGGCGCGGCAAGGTCCCGGTCACCGGGGAGTTCTTCGCGGTGCTCGGCGGCGGGCTGCTCGCCGCGGTCTGCTGGTCGTTGATCGGCGCGAGCGCGGGCATCCTGTTGCGGTCCTCGACCAAGGCGGCGGCGCTGCTGCTCGGTTGGAGTGTCGTCGCCGAGCCTTTGATCTGGCTGACCGCGCGCGGTCTCGGCATTCCGGGCGTGGTCACCCTGCTGCCCGTCTCCGCCACCGTCGGCACCGTGGCGGTCGGTTCCTATCCCGACAGCGACTTTCTCGCCCCTACTCCGGCCGCCGTGGTGGTCCTGCTGCTGTGGACCATCGGCCTGGGCGCCGCGAGCTGGTGGAATCTGCGCACCCGCGATCTGTGATCCGAGGACCCGCCGGGAACAACGACATGTCGGCCGGTGTCGGTACCGTCGATGACGAACGCGGTACGACGAAGGGGACGGGCGAACGACGTGGACGGGGGATGCAGTCCGGGCTGGATACGGAGGCTGTGGGCCGAATGCCTACCGCACCGCGCGGTGCTGGGCGGCCTCGCCGCCGCGGTACTCGGCGGGGCGATCATCGAGACAGCGGGTCCGCTGCTGACCAAGCGGGCCGTCGACGCGGCCGGGATCGGTGACACGGCGGCGATCAGCGTGGTCGCCGGGCTGATCCTGGTAGTGGCCGTGAGCCGGTCCGGAGCCGGATTCGGACGGCGCTGGCTGGCCGGGCGGCTGTCGCTGGACGTGCAGCACACCCTGCGGGTGCAGCTGCTCGGCGCACTGCAGCGGCTCGACGGCGTCGGTCAGGACACCCTGCGCACCGGCCAAGTGGTGTCGCGATCGATCACCGATCTGCAGCTCGTCCAAGGACTGCTGGCCATGGTGCCGCTGTCGGGCATGGCCCTGCTGGAATTCGGGCTCGCCGCCGCGGTCATGCTCTGGCTCTCCCCGCCGCTGGCCGCCGTCGCGTTGCTCGTGGTGCCCGCGGTCGGCCTGGTGGTCTACCGCATGCGGCCGCGCCTGCACGCGGCGACCTGGTCCGCGCAGCAGCGTGCCGCCGATCTGGCCCAGCACGTCGAGGAGACGGTCACCGGGGTACGGGTGGTCAAAGGCTTCGGCCAGGAAGCGCGGATGGTCGACCTGCTGGAGCGGCACGGCCGCAAGCTGTTCGCGGAGCGGATGCGCGCCGCACGGATCGACGCGCGCTTCGCGCCGACCGTCGCGGCGATCCCGCAGCTCGGGATGGTCGCGGTCATCGCGCTCGGCGGACTGCTCGCGCTGCACGGCAGCATCGGCATCGGCACCTTCGTCGCGTTCGCCGCCTACGTCGCCGTCATGACCGGCACCGCGCGCATTCTCTCCTCGGTGATCGTCATGGCGCAGCTCACCAGGGCGGCGGCCGAGCGGGTCTTCCAAGTGATCGACACCGCCCCGGTCATCGCCGATCCCGAACGCCCGGTCGAGCTGCCGGACGGCCCACTCGGCATCGAGCTCGATGCGCTGAGTTTCGGCTTCGATCCCGAGCGGCCGGTGCTGCGCGAACTGGATCTGCGCGTGCGGCCCGGCGAGACGGTGGCGGTCATCGGTCCGGCGGGCTCGGGCAAGTCGACACTCGCTCTGCTGCTTCCGCGCTTCTACGCGCCGGACGCGGGCCGTATCCGGCTGTTCACCGACCCCACCGCGCCGCACGCGGGCGCGGTCGACGCGATCAAAGCCCCGACTTCGCGAGCCGGGACCCGAATCGGCGAGGCCGTCGACATCGCCGACGTGCGCGCCGCCGACCTGCGCGCCGCCATCGGCGTCGTCTTCGACGATCCGTTCCTGTTCTCCGACACCATCGCGGCCAATATCGCGCTCGGGCGACCGGACGCCACCGACGAGGAGATCAGGCAGGCGGCCGTCCAGGCCGCGGCGGACGAATTCATCGCCGAGCTACCCGACGGCTACGACACGGTGGTCGGCGAGCGCGGCCTCACCCTCTCCGGCGGCCAGCGTCAGCGGATCGCGCTGGCCAGGACGCTGCTGGCCCGTCCACGCATCCTGGTGCTCGACGACGCCACTTCCGCGGTGGACGCGGTGACCGAGGCGGCGATCTTCGACGCGCTGCCCGACCAGGGCGGACGGACCACGCTCATCCTCGCGCACCGGGAGTCGACGCTCGCCCACGCCGATCGCGTGATCCGGCTGCCCGCGCCCGCCGGGCACCCCGCTCCCGAGCCGGACGCGAGTTCGGCCACGGGCAGGCGAGTCGGCGACGGATCCGCCGGCCGTCGCTTCGGTGCGGCGGCGGCCGACATCAGCGAGACGCCCGAGCTGCGCCGGACCATCGAGCGGCTGCCACCTGCCACCGAGCAGCCGGACACGGACAGCGAACGCATTCGCGAGCCGGATCCCGGTTTCCGGCTCACCCGCCTGCTGCGTCCCGTCCGCGGGCTGGTGCTGACCGTGATGGCGCTGCTGGCCGTGGACGCGGCGATCGCCATCGCGTTCCCGCCGCTGGTGCGCTACGCGATCGACGGCGGCGTGCTCGGCGACGACGCCGGAGCACTCGTCCGAGCGACACTGCTCGGCGCGGTACTGGCCGCGGCGGGGTTGGCGGTCGGCGCGGCCACCACGCTGCTCACCGCGCGCACCGGGGAACGCGTGCTGTTCGCCCTGCGGGTGCGCAGCTTCGCACACCTGCAACGACTCGGCCTGGACTACTACGAGCGCGAACTGTCCGGGCGGATCATGACGCGGATGACCACCGACGTCGACGCGCTGTCGACCTTCCTGCAGACCGGCGTGGCCACCAGTCTAGTCGGGCTGCTGACGCTGGTCGGCATCACGGTCGCGCTGCTGGTCATCGACGTATCGCTGGCTCTGGTCGTGCTGGCGACGGTGCCCGCCCTCGCGATAGCGACGGTGCTGTTCCGGCGGGTGTCCTCCGCCGCCTACACCGTGTCGCGCGAGCACGTGTCGGCGGTCAACGCCGACTTCCAGGAGAACGTCACGGGCTTGCGCGCGGTGCAGGCGAACCGGCACGAGCCGCGCGCCGCCCGCCGCTTCGCCGAGTACTCGCAGCGCTACCGCAACAGCCGGTTGCGGGCGCAGCGGGCGATCGCGCTGTACTTCGCGTTCGTCGTCGGATGGGCGGACGTGGCGCTGGCGGCGGTGGTGTTCTTCGGTGCGCGCGAGGTCGCCACCGGTGCGACCAGCGCCGGCACGCTGGTCGCGTTCGTGCTGTATCTGGAGCTGCTGTTCGTGCCGATCCTGCAGCTGTCCCAGGTGTTCGACAACTACCAGCAGGCCAGGGTCGGGCTGCGCCGGATCGGTGACCTGCTGCGCACCCCCTCCTCGATCGCCGCCGACCCGGCCGACCCGGTGACCATCGGACCCGCGCTGCGGGGTGACGTGGCGTTCGACGACGTCCGTTTCCACTACCCGGGAAGTCGTGTTCCCGCGCTGGACGGTGTGTCGCTGCGCATTCCGGCGGGTTCCAGCCTTGCTCTCGTCGGCCCGACCGGCGCGGGCAAGTCGACCGTCGTCAAGTTGCTCGCGCGGCTGTACGACCTGCGCCCGGATTCCGGCGAGCGCACGCGAGTGCCCGCCGCAGCAGCCGAAGGACACGCTCCCGACGCGATCAGGGTGGACGGCGTCGACGTGCGCGACTATCGCCTCGCCGACTACCGCTCGCGGCTGGGCATCGTCCCCCAAGAAGCTCACCTGTTCACCGGCGACGTGGCGAGCAACATTGCATTCGGGAAACCATTCGCGACCCCCGACGAGATCGCCGCGGCGGCTGCGGCGGTGGGCGCGACGGAGATGATCGCCGGCCTCCCGCTCGGCATGAAACAACCCGTCGGCGAGCGCGGCCGGGGCCTGTCGGCCGGGCAGCGGCAGCTGATCGCGCTGGCCCGTGCCGAACTGGTCGCTCCGGACTTGCTGCTGCTCGACGAGGCCACCGCGACGCTCGACCCGGACGCCGAGGCATCGGTGCTGGCAGCGAGCAGATCGCTGAGCCGGGACCGCACCACGGTGATCGTCGCGCACCGGCTCGGCACCGCCGCGCGCGCCGACCGGATCGCGGTCGTCGACCACGGGCGGATCGTGGAATTCGGCGAGCATACGGAGTTGCTCGCCGCAGGTGGGCCATATGCCCGGCTCTGGGCAGCGGCACAGGCGTCGGAGGGAATATTCTCGGGTGACGCCGGGTCATCACCAATAGGGTCGGGGGTGTCGGGTGGTCAGTGAATCGGCCGATTTGCTGCTGGGCCTATCCTCAGATAGGGCGCATCGGCGCGCAATCCGCTGATCCCCGTGCCGGGCACGTCACAAACGTCGCAGCGCGAAGAACGAAATGAGGCGAACACCTGCTGTGAGCAGCTCAACATCCCAGTTCGGACAGAACCAGTGGCTAGTCGACGAGATGTATCAGAAGTTCAAACAAGATCCATCATCGGTCGACGAGAGCTGGCACGAGTTCCTGGCCGACTACACGCCTGACGCGAGTGGCGACACCGGCAACAGCCAGCCCGCCCCCGCGACCGCGCAAGCTGCCGCTCCCGCACCGGCTCCGGCGGCCACCAAGCCCGCCGCCGCCACGCGCAACGACGCCAAGCCTGCCGCCGCCCCCGCGGCCCCGAAAGCACCCGCCCCGGCCGCCGCCAAGCCCGCACCGGCTGCCGCCAAGCCCGCACCGGCCGCTGCCAAGCCCGCCGCTGTGACAACACGCACACCGCAGACCACCCCGGCGCCGACTTCGAACGCCGCGCCGACCTCTGGCCCGAAGCAGGCCGACACCGCCGCCGACGAGTCCAAGGTGCTGCGCGGCGCCGCCGCCGCGGTGGCGAAGAACATGTCCGCCTCGCTGAGCATCCCCACCGCGACGAGCGTGCGCGCCATCCCGGCCAAGTTGATGATCGACAACCGCTTGGTCATCAACAACCACCTCGCCCGCACCAGGGGCGGGAAGATCTCCTTCACCCACCTGCTCGGTTACGCCATCGTGCAGGCGGTCAAAGCGTTCCCGAACATGAACCGGCACTACGCCGAGATCGACGGCAAGCCGAACGCGGTCACCCCCGCGCACACCAACCTCGGCCTCGCCATCGACCTGCCCGGCAAGGACGGCAGCCGATCGCTGGTCGTCGCGGCCATCAAGGGCTGCGAGGCGATGACCTTCGGGCAGTTCCACACCGCCTACGAGGACATCGTCCGCCGCGCCCGCGACGGCAAGCTCACCGCGGAGGACTTCTCCGGCGTCACCATCTCGCTGACCAACCCGGGCACCATCGGCACCGTGCACTCGGTGCCCCGCCTGATGAACGGCCAGGGCGCGATCATCGGCGCGGGCGCGATGGAGTACCCCGCCGAGTTCCAGGGCATGAGCGACGAGCGCATCGCCGATCTGGGCGTCGGCAAGCTGATGACGCTCACCTCCACCTACGACCACCGCATCATCCAGGGCGCGGAGTCCGGTGATTTCCTGCGCACCATCCACCAGCTGCTGATCGCCGACGAGTTCTACGACGAGATCTTCCACGGTCTCGGCGTGCCGTACGAGCCGATCCGCTGGCGCAAGGACATCCGCGAACGCGCTGTCGACAAGAGCGCCCGCGTGCTGGAGATGATCGCCGCCTACCGCAACCGCGGCCACCTGATGGCCGACACCGATCCCCTGCGGCTGGTGAAGGACAAGTTCCGCAGCCACCCGGACCTGGACGTCACCCAGCACGGCCTGACCCTGTGGGACCTGGATCGCACGTTCAACGTGGCGGGCTTCCACGGCCAGGACCAGATGAAGCTGCGCGACGTGCTGTCCGTCCTGCGCGACGCCTACGTCCGCCACGTCGGCGTGGAGTACACCCACATCCTCGAGCCCGAGCAGTTGCAGTGGATCCAGGATCGGGTCGAGCAGAAGCACGCGAAGCCGACGGTCGCGCAGCAGAAGTACATCCTGAACCGGCTGAACGCGGCCGAGGCGTTCGAGACCTTCCTGCAGACCAAGTACGTCGGGCAGAAGCGCTTCTCGCTGGAGGGCGCCGAGGCCGTCATCCCGATGATGGACGCGGTGATCGACCAGTGCGCCGAGCACAGCCTCGACGAGGTCATCATCGGCATGCCGCACCGCGGCAGGCTCAACGTGCTGGCCAACATCGTGGGCAAGCCCTACTCGAAGATCTTCACCGAGTTCGAGGGCAACATGAACCCGGCCGCCACCCACGGCTCCGGCGACGTGAAGTACCACCTCGGCGCGCAGGGCACCTACCTGCAGATGTTCGGCGACAACGAGATCGAGGTCTCGCTCACCGCGAACCCCTCGCACCTGGAGGCGGTCGACCCGGTCCTCGAGGGCCTGGCGCGCGCCAAGCAGGACCTGCTGGACAAGGGCGACGGCCCGGAGGGCTTCTCGGTCGTGCCGCTGATGCTGCACGGTGACGCCGCGTTCGCCGGTCAGGGCGTGGTCGCCGAGACGCTGAACCTGTCGGGTCTGCGCGGCTACCGGGTCGGCGGCACCATCCACATCGTGGTGAACAACCAGATCGGCTTCACCACCGCTCCGGAGAACAGCCGCTCCACCGAGTACTCCACCGACATCGCGAAGTTCATCGGCGCGCCGATCTTCCACGTCAACGGCGACGACCCGGAGGCGTGCGACTGGGTGGCCCGCCTTGCGGTCGACTTCCGGCAGAAGTTCCGCAAGGACGTCGTCATCGACATGATCTGCTACCGCCGTCGCGGCCACAACGAGGGCGACGACCCGTCGATGACCCAGCCGTACATGTACGACGTCATCGACACCAAGCGCTCGGTCCGCAAGGCGTACACCGAGAGCCTGATCGGCCGCGGCGACATCTCGCTGAAAGAGGCCGAGGACGCCCTGCGCGACTACCAGGGCCAGCTGGAGCGGGTGTTCAACGAGGTCCGCGAGCTGGAGAAGTACTCGCCGGAGCCGAGCGAGTCGGTCGAGGGCGACCAGCCGGTGCCCGCGTCCGTCGTGACGGCCGTGGACAAGTCGATCCTGCAGCGCATCGGCGACGCGTTCCTCAACGTGCCCGACGGCTTCAACGTGCACCCGCGCGTCAAGCCGGTGCTGGAGAAGCGCCGCGAGATGGCCTACGAGGGCAAGGTCGACTGGGCCTTCGCCGAGCTGCTCGCCTTCGGCACGCTGATCGACGAGGGTCGCGCGGTGCGCCTGACCGGTCAGGACTCCCGCCGCGGCACGTTCACCCAGCGCCACGCGGTGATCATCGACCGCAAGACCGCCGAGGAGTACACCCCGCTGCACAACATCGGCAGCGAGAACCCGGGCTGGTTCGCCGTGCACGACTCGGCGCTGAGCGAATACGCCGCCGTCGGTTTCGAATACGGCTACTCGCTGGGCAACCCCAACGCGCTGGTGTTGTGGGAAGCGCAGTTCGGTGACTTCGTCAACGGCGCGCAGTCGATCATCGACGAGTTCATCTCCTCCGGTGAGGCCAAGTGGGGCCAGCTCTCCGACGTCGTGCTGCTGCTGCCGCACGGCCACGAGGGCCAGGGCCCGGACCACACCTCCGGCCGCATCGAACGCTTCCTGCAACTGTGCGCGGAAGGCTCGATGACCGTCGCGGTGCCGTCCACCCCGGCCAACTACTTCCACCTGCTGCGCCGCCACGCACTCGACGGCATCCGCCGCCCGCTGATCGTCTTCACCCCGAAGTCGATGCTGCGCAACAAGGCCGTGGTCTCCGACCTCAAGGACTTCACCGAGAGCAAGTTCCGCTCGGTCTTCGACGAACCGGGCTACGAGCAGGGCATCGGCGACCGCAGCAAGGTCAAGCGGGTCCTGATGACCAGCGGCAAGCTCTACTACGAACTCGCCGCCGAAAAGGCCAAGCAGAAGCGCGAAGACGTCGCCATCGTCCGGATCGAGCAGCTCTACCCGCTGCCCGTCCGCCGCCTCAACGAGGCCCTCGAGGGCTACCCCAACGCCACCGACCTGGCCTGGGTCCAGGAAGAACCGGCCAACCAGGGCGCCTGGCCCTTCTTCGGCCTCAACCTCCCCGAAACCCTCCCACCCCGCTTCGCCAACACCCGACTGCGCCGCATCTCCCGCCGCGCGATGTCGGCCCCGTCCTCGGGGTCGAGCAAGGTGCACGCGGTGGAGCAGGCGGAGATCATCGCGGAGGCGTTCGAGCCGACTAGTTAGTTCTTGACCTGACGCCGGGGCGGGGGGGGGGGCGGCGGGGGGGGGGGGGGGGCGGGGGGGGGGTTTGGGGGGTGGGCCGACCAACGGTTTGTGGGGCGGGGCCGGCCCGGCGGGGTGGCCCGCGGCGGGGCCCCGGGGCACAAA